>PBRN01000035.1 GCA_002725955.1 Pseudobdellovibrionaceae bacterium | reverse complement strand
TGACTTTACCGTTTTATCGTGAACGCCTTCAGGATCATGGACTTGAAGTTGTTGTGCCGGAACTAGTTGATATCGAAGTTGTGAATCGTATTATTTATGAAGAGTTAGTTGAGGGGGTAATAACTGAGTCTTCCCGACAAATTTATCTGGATATCATTAAGAAATATGAAGAAACAGCAGATGTTCAGGGTGTGATCGCTGGTTGTACTGAAATTCCTCTTTTAATTCAGCAGATCCATTGTTCGTTACCTGTAATTGATTCGACCTTAGCGCACAGCCAGATGGCTGTGCAATGGTTTACAGCGGCGTCTTAGTTTTCGCAGTGGACATGACCGTGATTAATTTCATCTTCGGTAGCAGCCCGAACATCTGTGATTTTTACCTCGAACTTCAGTGGTATACCTGCAAGAGGATGATTACCATCTAGAGTCACTGTTTTTTCCCCGATAGCGGTGACTGTGTATGAACTGAGACCATCTTCCATTTCGGCCTGGACCACAGTACCCACTTCCAGGTCCTCAATGTCTTCTAGGTGGTTTTTTTCTACTTCCATGATATGATCTTCATCCCGGGCACCGTATCCGTCTTCGGCGGTTACCGAGACGCTTACGGAGTCTCCGATTGTTTTCCCGGTGATCTCTTGTTCTAGTGCTGGAATGATTTGTTCTGCACCGCAAATAAACACCATGGGATCTCCCTTGGACTCTTCAATAATTTTATTATCGTGGTCAGATAGGGTGTATTCCATGGTTACAACTTTATTTTTTTCTATTTTCATAGATCGATAGCCTTTCTTACATCGGGGTGTTTCTGGTCGCCGGTCAAAGCTGTCTATGATTAACTAGAGCCAATTTGACATTCGTAGCGGAAACGATCTCTACCAATCCATAGGGATAAATTCAACCCCTTTTCGCTTGGGTTAGCTACACCAGTCGATAAAGTTAAAATATCAAAGGATTATAGTGGGTTGATGTTTATGAAGTGCTATCTTGTTTATGGAGCAAAAAGGGGGGGAATGGCGATGGCTGAGAGCTTAAGTGGTCGACTCTCCTGCCCTTTTTTACTTACTCCGCTCCTAGCATAGACAGCTCTTCGTTGGGGCTATCGGTAGATTCCGATTAATCACATGAAAATACAATATCTTCCAGCAATAAACCTTTATTTTTGAGGGCTGCCATGAGCTCATAAGAGCGATTTTCCATTTTGGTGATGCGCAGGTCGTCACCTTTGTTATCAGATTTGAAAATGTGCTTGATATCTCGGCATGTACTGCTGATGTCAGAAACCCGATATGGTTCTATCGACTTTGGGCTTTGAAGCTGTATTTGTTCTTGTTGCCATTGTGTATGAGCCTCGCTGCCGGTTGTCAGTGCTACTGAAGCTGCAGAAACGGCTGTTCGATGTCCTTGGCCAAAGGTCGTTTGACTGCCCATAAGCAATGGCCGTAGGCCAGGGGCTCCATCTTCTGGTCTCCAAAAACCTTGTTTTTTAGTTTTGAGGAGCTTTTTCCAATTTTCAAGCGAGAGGACTTCTTCATATGGTTCTAGTGATGCTAGGGCTGGATCTACGATGATTGCCATGCCATAAGCAGTAATAAGCGGAGCAACATGATATTCCCATGTTATGGTTGGCTCAGGCATAATTTTAGAACCATGTTTGGCGTAGGCATAGTAATGGCTAGAGGGGATACCTCTAACAGCCAGTTCCAGTGAGAGATAGTAAGCTCGTTGGTCACAGCCTGTTCTCATAATCTCGAAAGGAATGTATTCCTTAGTCTTGATGATAGCTTCCTTTGTCGACTTGAAAGTATTGGCTTCAGTTTTGAGCTGAGCAGCGCCTGAGTAATTTTGCGCAGGGTGACACCCCACTGTCATCATCGTAAGCAGCAGTATTGTTATGCGGATCATAGTGGAAGTTCCTGTTACTGTAATCATTTGATGGTATTTAGTCCGTACTGAGCAATGAGTAGATTTCGTTTGCGTATCAATCGAAGCAATTACTATGCCAGTCAGCGTAGGCTTTTTCTTTGCCGGATAGGCTCTTTTATCTAACATATTTTGTTATATCTTGGTTACATAGGTGGAAGGATAAGGTTGTATATCTAAATCTATATAACGATGTTGTTTACGATGGTAACCTGCAGCGATATTAGTTTTCGAGCCTAGCTTTCAGATCATGCTATGGCAATCAAAATTTGGTGAGATATATATTTATAAACTCATTGCCTTTAATTATTGTTTTTCAAAAAATCTTTTTCACCTTGCTTTAAATATTCTTGTTGATGTCACTGAATTGGTATGCTGATAGTCTCATACTTTGATTTATCTATCACAATAATTTATCATTAAGTATATCTTTATAATCAAAATTTTTTATAGATATAATTTATCTTTACTTATTGAAATATTAGAAATAAGTCGTGTTCGATTTTTCACTTTCTGATCGCTGGGTCAGCATTTATAAATAAATGGGAGATACATAATGAGGTTCGCATTTTTTAACTATTTGTTTATAGCCATTGGCTTGCTAACTTCTGGAGATATGGTAGCTCAGAATACACCTGCGGCTAGCCCAGCAGCACCATCAGTCGAAAAAAATGCGGCATCTAAGAAAGAAGAGCAGTCTAAGAAAGAGAAAGAAGAGCAGTCTAAGAAAGAGGTAGAAGACTCCGGTAAATACACTCATGAAGTTTCTGGATTATTCAACATAGATAATTTTACTGGAACAGCTGATACAGGGACTGCTACTCCTTCAAGTGCTTTAAATATTCAGCTCTCAGCACTTTATGGATATATTGTTAACGAAAATTTAGAGCCTGTGGCCGAGCTAGATTATCTTTCTGGGAGTGGTGGACTTGGTTCGGATAGCTCAGATACAAAAGCTGGAAGCGAAATTAGAATTGGTGTTGGTATGAGGGTCAACTTACCAGTAGCCCATAGCGAAACAGGCAAAAAGAGTCTTGAAGAATCGAAATTTATTCCTTGGATGGGTTTCATTATTTCATCTGTTACGGCTAGCGATAAAGTCGGTACCACTTCTTTAGGAGGCAGTAACTTAGGGATTAAGCTAACTTTCGGTAACCGGTATCGACTCCTAGATGATGTTACAATAAATTCCTCAATGAGAATCCAGTATGANTCTAANAATACCAAGGATGAATCTTCGGCATCAGTTACATCCACAAGTATGGTTGTTGAGTTGAGATTAGCGACTATTAGTCTNTTCTTTTAATAGTTANTCTTCTGGTTGCAANCCNNCTNAATCCAGCTAATTGACAAAATTAGCTGGATTAGTTTTTTGTCTCGTGACACTAATTCTCTNGANNAACAANATATGGNTCATGCACTTTTNGGTANGTTCTCTTCTTTTGGAGCTACNTTCTTTTTCTTTTCAGGTAAGTGGCTAACTTTATTNGACATAATATCCCTNTCAAGTTGNCGNTCNTNNTCTCGCTCCGCTCGGGCNCGTTCAATAAACTCCTTTGGAGGCCATCTNACATCCCAAATAATGCCGCATTTTTCCATGATCCATATNCAGGCNGCTGACATATCATATTCCCACCACATGACTCTGGTTGAAGCATAGACCCCGTAGGTGTGATGATTATTATGCCATCCTACTCCAACTCCGAGAATGGCTACTAGCCACATGTTGCGGCTTGAATCCGGGGAGTTAAAGTTGCGATAGCCAAACCTNACTTTGGGATCTCGAATGGTGGCATGAGATAGAGANTTTAATAATGCCATCACATGATACACATATAAGACNCGCAGAAACCCGGCCCATGTGAGCAATTGCAGTCCTGATGTTTCTAAATGAGGGTATGCAGCTCCCAAATAACTTCCTATGTAGTAAGCCGCAATGAAAGAAAGCAGCATGGGTAGAAAAAACAGCCGGTCNATAAGTTTTATACTTTTATAGCGGTTGATGTCAGCTACGTTGCTGTATGTGGTNCCTATATTCCGNTCATCATAAAGCCANCCCATGTATGCATGCCAATAACCTCGCAAAGGGGAGTGCGGNTCACGGTCTGTATCCGTGTATTTGTGGTGGTCACGNTGGTTAGCAGCGAACCAGAGTGGNCCTCTGACNGGTGCAATGGCGCCTAATACTGCCATGACAGCTTGCGNCTTGGGNCCTGTCTTGTAGCACTTATGGGCAAAGTAGCGATGATAAAAAATTTCNTGGGTTAGCATGCAAAANCCTGCCGNTATAACCCATGCGCCAAAGGCGAACCACGAAAATCCAGCGAAATACAGGCCGAGNACAGCTCCAGCTGTNACAACTATATTGATCGCCATACCAACTANTCGCAACTTTTTGGTGTTTTTNACTTTTTTCACGCNAACCCCCCCCTGTTTATCCNCCCTTANAGCTTTTCGGTTAAGGAGNGGAGGATTTTAAATATTTTTAATTTGTTTAGNTCTGTCTATGNGCAAACGTGGTTGGATATTCCTCCGTTGAAGGGGCTATATTTCATCCANATTGACACCCTGTNNTGATNGCAAGTNTNTAATAATATTNGNNNTTNATNTGCGAGGGTAACTTTTTTGAACTATAAAGTAANATCAAATATTCNATGACGAAGNATCATGGTGTTAGNTAACTTTTACAAAATGGTNNAAAAGTTTTTAATTTTATTGCAATGATTTTGAGNTTNAACCTTCTAATTNATANGNTAGAGCTATCGGNCCAGCTCAATTTGAGGTGTTTGGTATGCTNTAGCAGNAAATAATCANTACTATACNTTAGAATTCGGGATAAGGGTCGAGTAGGTAACNTNTGCATAAGAAAATCAAATTGATTTNTTTTTGNGATAAATATGATNCTGACCTNNGAGAANTGATCGTTGAAGTTAATGATTTTTCTAGTATATCCGAACAANAAATGCGGCAATCATGAATGANACTCTTAGAAGTACCGTTATGAAAAAAAATCGAGCTTATACAAGATATTTTTATCATGCTAGCAGGCGGCCTAGGGTACTTTTTGCTCTCGGGGGTGAAGTGCTTAGCGGTGAATTGCTTGATCGCAGTGAGGCTGGTATTGGGGTGAGTGTTACTTATGTCGATGCTTGGGATAAAGAATATGAAGCAGTTATTNCGAAATGTTATATTAACAAAACTGAGGATACTCATTGTATAAGGGATTTACGTATTGTCTATGTGAACGACAACCCTTTGACTAAAAATCTCCATATAGGATTTTCCGCTGAATCTGCCTTGGCAAAGTCTACTCTTGCNGCCGTTTTTAAAACAGTGACTGAAGTTGAAGGATCTTTGGGAGAGGCTNAAAAAGAATTTTCTNAAGATCGTTTTGATGACTTGTCGCGGCATAGTCCCTTTAGTGAAGANGCGATAACTAGTCGGCATCAATGGCTCCAGAATAAATGTAGTCGTGATTTCGGGCAAATTCGCAATCACCATCTGAATGCCAATGACTTAGCGGGAAATATTGAAAACTATATTGGTGCTGTGCAGATTCCCATAGGTATTGCGGGGCCGGTCTTGGTCAAGGGTCTTTATACCGATTCATATATTCCAGTTCCGATCGCAACTACTGAAGGTGCTTTGGTTAGTTCTATNAGTCGTGGNGCNAAGGCATGCGCTTTATCAGGTGGTATCAATACTCATATTGTGCATCAAAAAATGCTGAGAGCTCCTTGTTTCCATTTTAAAAACTTACAGGGATCTGTGAATTTTGTGCAGTGGCTGCAAGGTAATGAACGGTCGGTGATAAAACAGGCTGAGTCTGTTTCCAGTGTAGCAAAAGTAAGTAAAATAGAACCTTTCATGTTTGGCGATACTGTTCATGTCAAGTTTTACTATGATACGGGAGATGCTGCAGGTCAAAATATGACGACAGCCTGTACCTTCATTGCCTGTGAATGGATTGTGTCGCGAATCCGGAAGGAAAAAGCTCTTTCTTTTTCTCATTATAATATTGATAGCAATATGTCCGGTGACAAGAAGGTCAACCATCAGAACTTTACCCAAGGGAGAGGGATTGCTGCTATTGCCGAATGCCTGATTCCTGAAGATATATTAAAGGATGTATTGAAGGTTAGCGTTGCACAAATGCTCGAAGGCTGGTCGGCTGCTAATGTAAGTACTAGGCAAATTGGCATGATTGGCTCCAATATTAATTTTGCTAATGTTATTGCTGGTATTTTTACTGCAACAGGCCAAGATATTGCCAGTGTCCATGAATCCTCGATGGGTATTTTGGATTTCAAAGAAAAAGATAATGGTTTGTACGTTAGTGTTTATTTACCATCGTTAGTGATCGGAACTGTTGGTGGTGGCACCTCGCTTCCTACCCAAAAAGAATGCCTGCAAATAATGGATTGCTTTGGCACTAGCCGGGCTTTTCGCTTAGCAGAAATTATTGCAGCAACTTGCTTGTCTCTTGATGTCTCCACAGGTTCTGCGATTATTGGTGGTCACTTTACTTCGGCTCATGAAAGGCTTGGGCGTAACCGTCCCAAAAGCTATTTTAAGTTGAGCGATATTGATAACAATTTCTTTAATCAATATTTACCTGTTCCGGACAGTCATGTGACCAATTGTGAAGTGCTACCTCTTCAAGATCATTCCGGAGTAACAACGACTTTGATGTCTGAAAAACGCAGAGGCGCAAAGGGTTTGTTTAAAGTCAAACTGGAATGTACCGGTGATCAAAAACGAACCATGATTTTGAAATTGAAGAGTGGTTACCAAGAGTTGGTTCAATTAGGACTCAATTTGATTAAGTTGACAGGAGAAGATAGGTTACCTGGACTCTTTGAAATGAATTATCATGTTTTTGGTTTTGAAAATAGCCATGTTCGTGAAATTGAGGTTTATCAGCAACTACATTCGAATCTTCATCATTACTTGCCCGAGATATACGGTACGGTACAAGAAACAGACAAAGAATTGTTTGTTATTGCTATGGAGGACATGCGGGGCCATCAATTGATGGATTCTGTTAATAACCTAGATCAGTGGAATTCTAATTATATTGAAGCGGCACTTCGTGGTATGGCCGATATCCATAGTCAATACTTGAATAGGCCAGAGCAACTGCCAGATCATGTGGAAAAATTCGACCCTGAGCAATTGGTTAATGCCCGGGCTTTCTTGGAGGATCTTACTCGTTATGTTGGTGAACGCTTCAATCAATCTACAGGTGATCTTACCCATTATCTATTGAACTCTTTAGAACAAATTCACATATATGCAGCTGAGATGCACTCTTATCATCAGACATTGAATCATGGTGATTTTAACCCCAGGAACCTGTGTTTTAGAGATCGTCATGGTGAGCCAGAGCTATGTTTGTTTGATTGGGAACTTGCAACGTATCAAAACCCTCAGCGAGATTTGATTGAGTTTCTTTGTTATGTGCTTACTGAGGATCAGCCAATTGATGTATGGAAAAAATATATTGAATTTTATCTGTTGGAATTAGAAGAGCGGCTAGACGCTTCTCTAGATACTGATTCTTTCTATCGAATACTTCATTTCAATACGATTCTATTTGGTTTGACCCGAATGAATTTATATTATCTGGCCCATAATGTCGCAAACTTTCCTTTCCTGGAAAGAATTTACAAATCATTGACCCATTTCACTTTAAATAACGATATTAGATTAAGAAAACCGGCCTAATCATAGTCATGTCAATGTTGGCCTTGGCATAATCACGCAGACACATTTACCTATATGACACATCTCTAGCTGGTACTTCAAACAAGGCTGATTCCTCAACTTCTGTTATTTTAAGAACATATTATCGCTCTTCATAGAGCCAATGATAACCCTCGTGTTTTAGTTTTAGTATATGATATAGGGTTATTGAAGGCTGTGTCTGTCGGTTTAATATGCATATGGCATAGCTGTTTTAGTTGACTACAACAGATCAGGATTGTTCTGTCCTGGTGAAATACCGGAGGACGCAAAATGTTTCGCCGCTTGATGAGTCGTTCGATGCGTTACAAGTTGAGGGGCTGGTCATATGTCTTTGCTCCTCCTTTCTTGGAATGGTTGCAGCGTTTGCTGCTGTGGACATGCAGGATCGAGGTCAAGGGGGGAGAACATCTGCAGGGACATGCCGGTAGTTGGATCTTCGGTATATGGCATACTAATGTTTTTTTATCTCCTCTCTTTCTGCGTGATCGCAAGGTTGCAGTATTAATTTCTCAATCTCATGATGGCGAACTGATCCATCGCATGGTGCAACGTTATGGTAATGATTCGATTCGAGGTAGCACTTCTAAAGGTGGAGCCCATGCTTTGCGTGCGTTGGTCAAACATCTGCGTCAGGGGCTTCCAGGAGCTATCACACCAGATGGCCCCCGTGGACCTGCATGGCCGGTACAGGATGGTATTGTGTTGGCGGCAAGTTTGAGTGGGGTGCCGGTGATTCCTTGTCATTACGAAGCTGATCGGCAGTGGGTGTTCCGGCGAACTTGGGATCAGCATCGTCTGCCCAAGCCTTTTTCTCGCATCTGTCTATCTTATGGAGCTCCCGTGAAAGTGCCTAGAGATTTGGTGGAACATGGAGCGGTTGATCAGATGCGGCAGAAGGTGGAACAGGCTATGATGACGAATATGAGGTATTGTCAGGAATTGGTTGGTGGTTGATTAACATCTGCTGGGATTTGTGACCGAAAATCTGCAACTGTTTTTTTATAGTTTTGTTGTATTAAGTTAAATACAAAGAGGTAAGTTAAGATTGTTACGGTTGGATTGGCGCTGAGTAATAGTATAGAATATTTAGATTTTTTCTTTCTTTTCTTAGTTTTAATCATCGAAAATCAATGAAATTTTATATTCATCTAGGTTTTGATCCTAGCCGATGCAAGCTTATGGGATAGCAATGGGTTTAGTTAGGATCGTTTAATATAGATGGCTATAGTAGCAAAAACAATTAAATCTGTTTACCAGGCTCGAATCACTTTAATTAAATCTTTAGACGATGCTATTCATCTTGGGACACGTAGTGATAAAATCGATTCCTCTTTATCACAAAGAATTAAAACAACCAACTTCTTGTCCCTTCTTGCGATTACAATTACCATCCCTATACTATTACTTTTTATTATCACAGGTGAATATCAAGGTCAGATCATTGCGGGCTATGCAATTGTCGCATATATTTCACCTTTATATTTTAATAGTATCAGTAGGTACTTTCTTGCAAGATCTTCATTGATGTTAAATATTCATATTGTGCTGGTTTCGAGCAATATTGTTTTAGGCTATGATTCGGGAATATGGCAGTATCTTATCCCAACCGCTTTTATTTCGTTATTAATTTTCTTGAAACATGAGTTTTGGACAATGTTGTCTTTTTTCTCACTATCTATTTTGTGTATATTGGCAGTGAAGTACTTTCATGGTCTTGCTCTTGTCGAATTCCCGTTTCTTGATTTTTTTGCGGCTTTAACTACCGTTCTAGTAGGTAATGGAGTGGTGTGCTATTTCTTTATTTTGTTGACAAAGGAACAGGATGCTATCAAAGACTATCAGATGGAACTACAACATGCTCATGAAGATCTACAAAGCACGCATGACGAACTTAAACTTAAAAGTGATGAGAAGTCTCACTTTTTTCAGAACATATCACATGAATTGCGCACGCCCTTAACCCTTATCATGAATCCACTTGAGAATCAGTCTAAACTCATACCGGATAATTTAGATATTAAAATGGCTGCGAAGAATTCAAAAAGATTATATCGACTCGTAAATCAGCTACTTGATTTCCAAAAGTTGGAGGCAGGGAGGAAAAAGCTGGAGTTAACCATGATTGATATGTCCAAATTCATTTATTTTTGTAGCGAATATTTTTCATCTGCATGTGATGCCAAATCTATCTCGCTCTCAGTGATGCGTGATCAACATGAACTTATACTAGATGGAGATCCTTTGTGGGTAAAGGGTGAAGTTGATGCGCTTGAAAAAATAGTGTTTAACTTTCTGTCTAATGCCATCAAATATTCCCCACAGGGCGGCAGTATCGAACTTGGGGTTTTATCTGTAGATTCTAGGGTTAGATTTTATGTCAAAGATAATGGGCCAGGTATCAATAAGCAAAAC
Organism: Pseudobdellovibrionaceae bacterium; assembly: GCA_002725955.1. Taxonomy (GTDB): domain Bacteria; phylum Bdellovibrionota_B; class Oligoflexia; order Oligoflexales; family Oligoflexaceae. The sequence continues at coordinate 2,403 of PBRN01000035.1, read as the reverse complement.
CAAGATAAATTATTTAAGGTTTTTAGTCAGGTTGATGGCTCAACCACAAGAGAGTATGAAGGCACTGGTTTGGGGTTGGCTCTTGTAAAATCTTTAACTGAGAAAATGAATGGACAGGTTGGGGTCGAAAGTAGTGAAGATAATGGCAGTATATTTTGGGTCGAGTTTCCACTTGTATGCAGTGTCAAACCTCTAGTGGACGTCTTAATTATTGAAGATGATGAGGTTATGCGGTTGGGGCTCCTCATGTTTCTGCGCAATCGACTAGGCATAGATGGTAACCAGATTGCTTCTGTTTCTGGCTTCAGCGAGGCGTTAACATTTTTGGACCAACATATAGTTCGTTGTATCATTTCGGATTATCATCTTCCTGATGGTAATGGCCTAGATATATTATCCCAATGTGTGCAAAAGCATCCTGACACCAAGAAAATAATGCTTAGTGGTCACCCAGATTTGGAAATTATGCAACGCAGCCTCAATGATGGTTTAGTAGATAAGTTTTTCTATAAGCCTGTTGAATACGAAGAAATTTTGCCTGTTATTGAATCCTTTATTAAGAATAGTCCTTTGAATCATCCTGTTGTTATCGACGGTGATTTTGAATTAAGAACCTGGTTGCTTGACTCTAATGCTGGCAATCCTGAAGAAGATTCTGATACCGATGTCTGCGTGAATGATGAGGAAGATGGTCCACTGATTTTGGTGGTGGATGATCTCAAAGATTTACGAGATCTAATCAGTCGCGACTTGAGAAAGCAAGGATATCGTGTCGTAACGGCTAGCAATGGTGAAGTTGCTTATGATCTGGTTCAAAAAGATAAGCCTGATCTGATTTTAACAGACTGGATGATGCCAAAGATGAGTGGGCCAGATTTGATTAAGTCAATCAAGTCAGATTCTGACTTAGGGTCGATACCGATGGTCTTGTTGACTGCAAAAAGCGATGACGAAAGCAAACTTATTGGTACTGAGATTGGAGCAGATGCGTTTTTAGGAAAACCTTTTAATGAAAAGGAAATGACTTCGATCGTTAGAAATCTTTTGGCTCTCAAAAATAAGGAAAAAGAAATTGCTTCTCTCAATATTCAGCTAACTGAAAATGTATTAAAACGCTATCTAGCACCGGATCTTGTAGATCAGATTGTAAGTGGTAAAGAGACGATCGACCATGAACCGAAAGGAGTTAATGCAACAATACTCTTTTCTGATCTTGCCGGATTTACCGATTTAAGTGAAAACGTCAGAGCTAAAACTATTTCAAAGATATTGAATGAATACCTCGAAGTCATGAATGAGGTTATTTTTGAGTATGGTGGTACGATCGATAAATTTATTGGTGACTCTATTATGATTATTTGGGGAGCGCCGAAGGCGATGGCGGCAGAAGAACAGGTTCGCAGCGCAACCAAGTGTGCGATCGCAATGCAAGAGGCTATGGATCAACTAAATGTCCGGTGGGCCGCCTATAAGGTGCCTGAATTAAAAATGCGTATTGGTATTCATAATGGCTTGATCATAGTTGGTACTTTTGGCTCTAAACGTCGTTCAGATTATACAGCAATAGGACCAGTTGTTAACCTTGCATCTCGCGTAGAAGCTGTGTGTGAGCCAGGAATGGTTTATGTTACCGCAGAGGTTTGCGATATGCTGGATGAAGATATCGCAGAAGAGGTCGGAGTTTTCAATCTTAAAGGGATTGCTGGTTCGAGAAATCTATATCGACTTGTTAGTTAACGCAATGCTTTTATTTATCTAATTCTAATCATTGGTGAGGGTCAGATTATAAAATAGGTAAACTATTTCTGTTCTGCAATGATCGATTTTTTTGAGATCAGAGGTGTTTAATAATGGTAAGAGTATGAAGTATTTAATTGATTCTTTTAACAGTATATTGCGTATGGGAACTGATAATCCTAGGATTAATCTCGCTCTCGTTCAAAGAATAAAAGTAGCTAATGTAATTGCATTGATAGGTGCCTGCAATAACATTATTATTTTGCCATTAATTTTTTTTTTATATCACTATGATTTGATGCCTCTCAACATATTTCAAAATATCAGGATTATACTTATAGTGGGGACGATTGGTTATGCTGCAACACCTATTGTCAATAAGTTCCACTATCATCTTCTTGCTCGATTAATTTTTATAGTAAATGTCCATATAATAGTTTTTTTAGGTACTATTGTCCTCCACATTGATCAAGGTGGTTGGTATTACTTGTTTCCTGTTGTCGTATTCCCTTTTATGCTTTTTCTTGCTAGTGAACTTATTGTTATCATTGTGAGTGTTTTCTTGTCTGTGTTATGTGTCTTATCATTAAAAATGATAGATTTTTACTCTAAAGACGGTTTAGACTTTTCTATATTAGAGGCTTTTTTTGCGATGGCGTCTTTGAT
>PBRN01000034.1 GCA_002725955.1 Pseudobdellovibrionaceae bacterium | reverse complement strand
GATATGGTAAAATCTGCATCTATATCGAACTTTTGACTATAGTAATTTGCGCCTGCTTTGATATAAATGTCTGACGAACGGAAATTATTGCGGACGCCACCTGTGATGCCTACCGAAGTATTTTTGCCAATATATTTAGGTAGAATAAGGCCTGCACTAAAATCTGATTTGGCTAAACCATCAGAGTCTCTTCTGCTATATACAGCGCTATACTGTACTTTCATTTTTGAACTTAGTTTCTGTCTTAGATCGTACTCAAGAGTGATCACTGGAGATGCTACTAGTGAATCTCTGGGATCTCTGCCCATTTCGTACTGGCTGCTATCAATTCTATTGACTATGAGGGTGCCATTGGTTTTTCGGGAAAAGGTTCGTAACCACGATAGCCATATGTGCTGCAGTGAGCTGCTAGGGCTTAAATCTATTTCAGCATTAGTGAATAACCGATTTTTCCTGCTCATCTGCCAATAAGCATTATGATAAAACCAAGTCCGAGGTTCGCTGCTCCGCAGGTCTTGGCTGGGACCACTAATGACAGCGTTACTCATATATCGACCTGTCCTTGCTCCTTTTTGCTTAGGTTCAGTCGTAATATAGGCGCCGACTAATGAGCTTCCTGTTGTTTTGGTGGCTGACCGATCGGGATTATCTGGCGGCTCTTGTCCGACGAAAATGGAGTAACGGGTAGTTCTTGAAGTGCGTATTCCCAGTTCCACTCCAGCGTTGTTAGCTCCAGCTTCTTTAACGGGAAAGATGCCCAATTTGTAGTAAAACCCTTTGAACTTTGATAGTTTTTCAAAGGATGCCTCTTGAATAACCGTTGAGGTTTTTGGGGCTAAGGTCTCTGCTGCAGCGTCTAAGGCGCCGTATGGATTATTGTCGGCGCGGATATCTAATGTGAATTGCGATTTTCCCCGATTGATCCCGGCTCCACGGATAAGAGCTCGAACAAATGTAATGTTCTGATCGTTGCTTTTCTCTTTTGCTAGAGTAGGTTCTAGTGTTTCAGTACTTGTGTGAACACCAACACGGACTGATCCACCGATATTAATAGCTAACGAGGTGCTGCTATTTAATATGCAGGTTAGAATAATAATTGGTCGAATCATTGACCAAAAACCCATGTGGTTGTTGAATGACACTTTTTACACTCTTCAATAGGAGGATGCGTTTCTAATGGAATATCTTCATTGGGATGACATCCCATGCATACTTCTCGGCTATGCTGAGGGCTAACCGTTGCAAATAAAGGGTGTGTGTGACAGCCAATGCAATCTTCAGCAAATCCATGAGGCACACCTTCGAAGTCTGCCAGAGCTTGTTGGATATGGCATTGAGCACAACTAGTAAAAAAACTATGCTGCTCAGTGATGCTAGTTGCTTTTGGAGCTGTAGAGGCAGGCTTCTCTGTATTACACGAGAGAAGGAGGCTAATTATAGTTAATCTGGTCATGAAATTCTCGCCTCCCCGAATTTTTTTTCGATTTTAATACCGATACCCTCAAGAAACTTAAATGGCATAAGAGCCCCAACAAATATAAATACATAATGATTTGGAATTTGAAGCAGTTCGTTCCCTTTTTTAACCTGAATGGCTTCTTTTTGGATTTCTTTGATACTCGAGTTATACCAAATCTTAAGTAAACCTTTGCGTTGGAGATCTAGAACAAGTTGAATATTATCATCATTCGCCTTGCTCATATTGTCGCCTCTTACGATTAAAATAACTTTGTTTCGGTATTGAGATCTGGCGAGATATTGCGCTGCTTCTAAAGCTGAGTTTCCAGCTCCAACGACAGCAATGTATCTTCTTTGATATTGTTCAGGCTCTAGTAGGTTGTAAGTTACTTTTGGCAGGTCTTCTCCAGGTACATCCAATTTCCTGGGAGTTCCTCTTACCCCTAAACATAGAATGACCTTTTTGGCTGTATAGTTGCCACCTGAAGTCTCAACTAGAAAGGCTTTTCCTTTGCGCTTAAGACCAGTAAACTTAACTCCTTCTTTGATATTGAGTTTGAATTTGGTTCTAATTTGACCCCATACGGAAAGCAACTCTTCTTTAGATATTTTGTGCTTACTGAACTTAACTAAGCCAGCTAGTGGAAAATCGACAGGTCTTTGCATTACGATTTTTTGTCGAGGAAAAGAATAAATGGTACCGCCAAATTTATCTTGATCGATACAAAGGTATTTCTGTTTTTTATCTGTGCATGCTAGTGATGCTGAAAGACCTGCGGGCCCAGCACCCACAATAAATATGTCATAGTCTGTTTTTTCATTTTTGTTCAAATTTTGGATAGCATGTTCTGAAGCCATTTTTGCTTGTTTTACGGCATTACTAATTAACCCCATGCCACCTAGCTCTCCGGCAATATAGAGTCCATTAACGTCACTTTCATAATTCTCGGTTAGCCTTGGTAATTCCATACCTTTAGTTTTTGTACCGAACACGAGTGTGATCGCTTCGAATGGGCATACCACTTCACAAACACCATGACCTACACATTTGGTTGGACTGACTAGAACTGCTTTATGATTGATTAATTGAAGTATCTCTCCTTCAGGGCAGACTGATACACAAGCTCCGCAACCTGCACATTTAGTAGGATCTATTTCCGGGTGCAGAGTGTTAGGTTCATCCATCGATTTGCGCGCAGCTTCTTGATGTTTGATTTTGCCTTTGATACTTTTTTCTTTACGTCCACGAACTCCCCAAAATCCTAAAAAAATTAGAACAGATACACCTATGAAGGCTAGGTGCTCACTAATAAAATGGGAAATTTTAAGTAACAATGGTAACCCTTTTGTAAACCATGTGAACGAAAAATATTTGCAAATATTGCCTACTTTTTAGCGTACAACCCTGAAAAAAAGAGCAGATGCAATATGAATGACAGCAACTACATACATAAAAATTGAGAATGGCTTATGGAAAGCGTGCCAGTAACCCAGCAGCTTATTAAAAGAAGTTATAGAAACTAGCCGTCTTCTGAGTTTTCCATATCGCTGCAAATTAAGACGGACGAGCCGGTTAGCGCGAAATGGTAGGGGGGGGAGTAGGAAGAGGCTTTTTAGGTCTCCAATAATTGTGTGGGTAAAAACGTTTAAGGTTGTGAGTTTTATCGACCCGCCTGGAGCCAGACCTCCAACATGCAAAAAAGCATTGTGCTTAATCCTTTCCATATCGCGAGTCGAGATTTTTTTGCTAGAAGCTCTTCTATAAACTTCGAACGAATTCTCAAATCTAATAAGATCTTTTTTCATTGATCCTTTTGCAGTGAGGAGTTGGAAGTAAATATATCTTCCAACCATTCCGGAAGCAACGGTGATAATCATACACCAGAATGCGATTGCGACTAATCCGTTAACTTTGAAGTTACTATGAAAAACTATGAATGTTGGTCCCATTAAACCGCAAAAAATGTGAAAGTCCAGCCATCCGGAGAGTTTTCCCACTTTTTGAAGAGATGGTAGTTTTTTGCGCAGTATGTAGAGGTTGGTTGTACACATAAGTCCGAACCCGAGCCATCCGAAAAAATAGCTTAAACTTGCCCCAGGTGAGGGATCGATTTTATTGGTGGATTTATAGCCCACTAGGGGTTGTAACTTCATAAATGCGCTAGTGCCCTGAAAAACCTTATTGAATATTAAATATTCATAACTCAGCCAAAAAGTGAGAATCAACCAAATATATGTGTATGTTTTAAGCTTCATGAATTCTATCTTTTTCCCGTGGATATATATTTATTTTATCATGGTAATAGATGCGATCTCAATGAGTAGAAGTTAGTTACTTGCTTATGAGAATAATTTTCATTTTAAGCTATAGACTAATAAATAGATGATAAAAAATACTAATTAAAGNGTTTTCATATTTGATTTTAGATNATTGCTNTNGNAATTNTTTAGCNTAATGATCTTGAATTTCNTTGATNGATTTCTNACTANATTGATTCTTTTAATTAGTNGCTTATTTTAATTTATAGGGGGTCAATTTTTGCCGATGAGANGCTAAATATTNGTTGAAAGGTAGCATTATTTTTATTTTTCAAAAAAATGAGAATAATAATTTTGAGATAAACTGGTTACATGAAAATCGTAGTNGANTAGTTGATTCATGCCTCATGTGGGGNGGNTTTCTACTGTTTATACTAGGTATTGTTGGTTATTTTGNNTCTTTTTCTAGAGGNNTGNCATTTCCACTNCTGGAGTTTNTTTGCTTAGGTATTTATTGTTTNATTATGAGAGGTNTNAGGTATAAATTCGATAGNTATTTTAAAAAAANTCGNCATGCAGATACTGCTACCTTAGCAGTTCAATTTATTGTNACNAATCTTCTCGTTTTCTATGCATATCAAATTGTACGTACAACTCAAATTGGNTATTTTTTGNTAGTNCTTGGTTTTGTTGTCTCATTTGTATCNCTCATTTCAATCTATAAACTCAAGTATGAGACTAAGTTGATNGGTTTCTTCCTGATCTTNGTNTACACATCGATGCTTTTTGTTAATGNTGATTTTCTNNTTTATTCTGTTGGGCAATTGATAGTAATATCAGGTTTAATGTTTCATGCNTATATTCTTCATAGACACTATTTTTATCCTGCNCATTCGAGTAATGAAAATAATGAGTTCATTAATCCACAGGGAGANGANAANTTAGATTTATTNCGGATTATTTGTCATGATATTTCGAATCCNCTTTTTGCNATTACTGGATACTTAGGAATTGTNAGACAGATAGAGGATATAAANCANCCAATGTANATCAAGTCTATGGATAAAATCGAAAAATCTACAGTTTTGATGGGTGANATTATCGANAANGCAAGAGAGATTAATGCTTTAAGACGGGGANGNAGNCNAATTAATTTAGAAGGNATAGATCTAGNTAATTATTGTCAGGAGACCATAGATAGCTTTGCAGAANTGTTAGAAGATAAAAANATTGAAATNGATCTGATTGACCATCTAAAAGATGGTGTNATGCCTNTTGCTGATGCATCNACTTTATCTAAGCATGTTTTACCAAAATTATTTTCCAATGCTATTAAGTTTTCTGAAAAGGANAGTAAAGTTACNGTGGAAATNNCTGAAAANGAAAATAGTATTGAATTATCTATNNNGGATTNTGGTATAGGCATACCCAAAGAGATCATCGATCATATATTTGTTATATCTAAAACGACCTCTCGTCTAGGGACGAATGGTGAGCATGGNACAGGNTTCGGGCTTAATATTGTANGCCANTATATGGATCTATACGGNGCCAAGATCTCGGTAGAATCAAGAGATATAGCTGATTATCCTGANGATCACTGGACTTCCTTTAAAATANATTTCCTCAAGTATGAGCCTTNAAATANGCNTCTATTTTTTCCTCAGCTTTATCTTTAAATAAGATATAGCATGCTTCTTTGAGTCCNGGNGCATTTTTTACGGTNTCTTTGGTTGCGATGAGNGATATCTTAGACCTTCTTCGAAGAAAGTCTTCNAGCTCAGTNATCATTTCTGACTTCGCTGCATGATNTATCTCAGTTCTAATATATTCAGTACCNTTAATGAGNACTTCAGCCATATTTGGGTCTTGTCTTATGTCTTCTAGCATGACAAGTGCNGTNGCTCCATAGCGNCGCCATAGTCTTGTNGATAGCACCTCAGATGATTCNGGNGAAGTCATTTCATCTAAANTCATTAATTTTGCCTGATGAAAGAATTCATTCTTTATGGCCTCATGTGGTTCTCCATACCATTTTTTGTTGTTTTCTGGTATGTCGATACCNAATNTCTTAATAAGNTCTAAGACTTCGTTGCCAATGTTAATGCAGTCTGTGAGCTTGCCGCCGTATATTGATATTTGTGGNTGATCTTTGTTNACCGAGATTATATGTTTCCGTGANAGNCTTGNCCAATCTTNGTAGNTACCTTGTTTTTTTTCGTCAGTAACNACCAAAGGTCTNACGCCNCANCGCTCTGCTATAATATCTTCTGCNGTTAACTTTTTTTCTAANCNTAACATATNATTGATGTTATCNAGGATAAAGTTNCGNTCTTCATCTGAGATGATGGGTGGTATTTTATCGACTTTGGTGTCGGTGGTACCAATGCAAGACTTATTACCCATAGGAATNACAAAGAAGAGCCGTCCATCACTGGCAAAGAAAGTAAGTATTTTNCTTTCCTGAGTTATTCNCGGTACNATGAGNTGAATTCCTTTTGAGAAGACGTGTTTCATGCCGGTTGTTATANTCATGATCTTGTTGTTTTGATCTACCCAAGGNCCTGTTGCATTNATGATAGTGCGAGATAGGATCTCAAATTTNTCTCCTGTTTCTTGGTCTTCTGCTTCAGTNTGCCACAGNCCCCCTTCTGACCANGCTAAGTTCGNAGCTTTAATATAATTGGCTATAACTGCACCTCTGTTTAGTGCNTCGCGGATAAAGCTGANGACGAAGCGAGCATCATTATCAATCAGNAAGGCGTCTGAATATTCGAAACCNCCTGTGGCGTCCGTAACATTTATTTGCTGTTGCTCAAGCTTTATCTTTTTTGTCGATAGTAGGCGAGGTCTTTGGGTAAATAAATTACCAATTAACCAATATAACCAGCTGCCAGCNAATAGTATAAACCGGTTGAATCGGAAGCCTTTTTTTAAAGTNACGAAAAAACGNATTTCTTTAACTGTTGATGGGTATGATTTAATGAGGTGGTTTCTGGAAGTACAGAGTTTTCTAACTAAGCCGAACTCCATGGTTTCCATATATTTGATTCCACCCCAGGCAAGGTTAGATGATTCTTGGCTAGTAGCAGAGGCGAAATCTCCTTTGTCGATAAGTGCAACTTTTGCTCCTTGCGCAGCAAGTGCTGATGCACTGACAGCTCCATTAATNCCGCCTCCTAGGATTAGGACATCAAAGGTAGTTTCTTTCAATTTTTTGATGTTTGTTTCTCTCAGCTTCATATTGACTCCTTATTGGTCTGATTCTGTATTGACCATCCAAGCTGAAAATCGCTTAAGAAATTCTTTAAATGCTTTGAGATCTTTTGTTGGCAAATTATATTTCTGATCTGCATTCAATAACACTTTATCAAAGCATTCCAACCAGACTTNTCGGGCATTGCTATCGATACGAAATGGAAGATGCCTTTGTCTTAGCCGAGGGTGTCCGTATTTTTGATGGTATAGNGGAGGNCCACCTAATAANCCGATAAAGAACANTGCCGACTTTTCTGCNGCACCNTCCANATCTTTGGGAAACATGCCCTGTATTTGAGATGCNCCGAGNTCNAGNTAAAAGTCTTTTAATAGCTTATGGATATTCTCTGATCCCATGGNTTGGTATAGATCCGCTGGCGGAGCNGCGCCTTGGGGTCTTTCGGGTGGACAAAAAATGGGATCTTCTGGTTTCCTGAAAAAAGTCATGTATCTCCGGAGNTGCTAACGCTTCCTATAGCCAAGTCATAAATGAACGTCCCCTATTCTAAATGGCTGTCCCGTGGTTTCAAGGACATTAAGCCATAAATCACCATGNGGGCGTATTTTTCTTGATTCACCATCCAAGGCTGACATAGGNATATANGTCATTCTNCCNTGCCAGAACCCAACTAGCATTGCCGTTTTCCCNGACATGGCCCCATGGACTGCCATTTGGGCCATAAGGCTGCAAAACCTGGAGTCAGAAGAGTTCGCTGGTGCAGAGCGAATGAGGTANGANGGGTCTATGTATTTAACTGAAGTTTCGATCCCGAGCTGATTGAAATGCTCGGTTATTCCTTCTTTCATGTATACACCGATATCGCCTAAGCGGGAGTTACCGCTGGGATCTGTTCCTAGAGTATGTTCCGAGAAATATTCTTGGCCCGCACCTTCGGCAACAATAATTACAGTGTGATCAGATTTTTTCTCGAGATATCTTCTTTCAATTAGTTTTAACAGCCCATGTTCACCTTCCAATTTGAATGGAACCTCTGGAATAAAGCAGAAGTTGGCATGTCCTGTAGCTATAGCTGTGCTAGCTGCAATGTAACCAGCGTGACGTCCCATCAGCTTAATGAGGCCGATTCCATTGCGGCTACCTTGTGCTTCATTGTGAGCGGAAAGAACAGCTTGGGTTGCGATGCCAACGGCTGTTTCAAAACCGAAGGAACGTCTGACAAATGGAATATCGTTATCAATGGTTTTGGGTATACCGATTGTAGCAATTTTTAGATTACGTCGTTTGATCTCTTTAGAGATGTTTGAAGCACCTCGCATGGTACCATCGCCACCGATAGTGAAAAGAATATCAATTTGCTGTTCCACTAAACTGTCGACAATTTCATTAACAGGAGGGGTCCCCCTGCCCATACCAAGTATAGAACCACCATGTTCGTGAATATTAACAACTTTTTCAGGGGTTAAATTCCAGGGCTTTTCTGTTCCTTTGCTACTAAGTCCATTGTACCCATATCGAATCCCTAGAATATTTTTGACTGAATATTGATGCCATAAATGCATTACTAATGCTCTAATCACATCATTGATTCCTGGGCATAGTCCGCCGCAAGTTACTATGGCAGCATTACAACGGGTTGGATTGAAAAATATCTTATCTCTTGGTCCAGCTATTTCCATACTAGCAGGTAACTCACCATTCTTCTGAGCTGTCAGAAAATTTTTTACGGTGGGCTCAATGCAAATGCGATCTTCATCACTAAAGTATGACCGTACTTTTTCAAGGCCAATGGGATTAGGCATTGTGGCAGATCCCAATCGATCAATGTCAAAATTTTTTTCAGTCATTACAGGCCTTTTATACGGGTTCTAGGTTGCGACCAAGTTAGAAGATTCACTCTTTCTTTGCAAGGAAACTCAATGATTTTCCTTGCAATATATTGCATGTTACAACCAATTTTCGATGATCATGGGGAGCTCAATCAAATACTTCTGATAGGAGTCGATAAGTTTAATCAATGATTGGTGTGACCTAATGGCTTGTCTGATCTGTTGAGCTCAAGAATATCCACTGGTATTATAGTTTTGATCATTTTTAGCTAAATCTCTTATTTGTTACAGGGGTATGGCTATGTTTTTTCTATGTTAACTGGCTTATTATGTTAGTTATTGATTCTTTTCAATTGTATTCCTGTAGTCATTAATTGTGTTTGATGACTGCTTGTTGGACTTTAGACTAATCTAATATTGGTTGAATGGCTCATTTCTGATAAATTGGTAGTTAGATATAACAATTGAAAATCATGGAGAAATAATTAAGGCAGTGGTGATCTGCTTAGATTATCGCAAATTTTTCATCTGGTTGTAGTGACTTGCTGAATTTGTTTTGAGATTCTCATTTGGTACGACTTTTTCAGCCAAGGTTTATGGGGAAGTTATGGGAGAAGAATCAAGCAACCTAAATCAAAGAGGGGTGCTTATTTGCTTAGATGGCAAAATCGATGGTGAAATAATCAAGTTGCGTCGGGATGCGACTATTTTGGGGCGTGAGAAGTCTGATGTAGTTGTTGCTGATAATGAGGTTTCTTCCATTCATTGTCAGATTCAAAATATCAATGGAACATTTCATATCTTTGATATGAACAGTAGTAACGGCACTTTTGTTAACAATGAAAAAGTGGTCAAAGCTATACTTAAAGTTGGTGATATTATTGTCATTGGTAAGACCAAATTTAAGTTTGAGCTCAAGGATGAAAAAAGAGTAAGGCACATTCCAACTCTATTCAAGTCGGGAGTGACTTCCAGTAATCGTGGTTCCGGAGTTGTTGAAGATCTCATTGAAAAAGAACTCGAAGTTAATGATGTTCATACAGTAATTATTGAAGTTGAATATGGTGGAGGCGAAAGCGAATCGATAGAGCTTAGGCAGAGAGTGATCTATATCGGCCGAGCATCTACGTTTGGTAAGTTTGATGCGGATACTGAAATTTCCCGGAAGCATCTAATGGTTAAAATTAATGATGGTGGAGAGGTTTTTGTTGAGGATCAAGGCTCCACTAACGGCAGTCGCATTAATGGCCATAAGATCACTGGTATGCACCGCATTGCCAAAACTGATGTAGTTCAAGTAGGGCTTTGTAAAATGAAGATCTACCTAACTTAATTTTCTTCTCTTTCAACTTTAATAGCTTCGGCGTCATTTACCGTGGCTTCATTTACCGTGGCTTCATTTACTGTGGTTTTCTTTGACTCCCTAATTGAGGGGGGAGGCTGGCCACCATTTATTTCAATTAGTTTCACTGCCGCTAAAAAGAAAATAGACGTAGCTAGGGTAAAACCCATCATGATTAGCAGTATTAGGTTTAGTCGGTTAAAAACCTGATTTTTGCTCTGTTTTTGATAACTACCAAGAGCGTCCTCTGGATGAGAGGCTAATTCTTCTCCTGGATTTTCTTCGATACCACTATTATCTGAGTTGTTTTTTGTTCCTTCNNTATCGCCATTAATGGCTTTTTTTTCCTGAATAAANCCTTCATTNACTATATCGACTAAGGCTTTTGCCAATAGTTCTCGTTCTTCGAAATCAATATCGCAAAAATGACATTCAATTAGATGTGGGAANTCTTCATTNTATGACAAGCCATTTTCATGACTCAACGAGATTTTGGTATAAGGGTCTTTNTTTAAAACCTTTTTGAGCANTGGTGAATGNATCCGGGCGAGTCCGAAATTGCGCGCTAAGTGAGGTACGGCTATTTCTATAGCNCTACAATGGAGTTTNGTAATCATNGCNCCAAAGTGAATTTCGGCTAAAGAGAACTCATGTTTNGCCGGGATGTGGCAGGTNTTGTCCTNGTTAGAAAATTGTTCCTNTATCATTTTTTTNGGNATGATTTCGCTGAAAATAATCTCTCGGAGGTTTCGNGGAATTCTTTTTAGGGGGTGCAGATGTCTTCCGCCNACTAGATTTCTTATTGGNGCGAGATCAGTATCATCTGCCCCAACTATAACGATAACAGTTTCTTCNGGNAGNTTGNTTGACATTTCTCTNAACCTNTCAATNCCTTCTCCCTGACATANGCGATCTTCAATGAATACAATNTGTGGAGAAAAGTATTTNGGCTCTTCGATTAGGCTTCTTTTNTGTAATGCAGTATGTACNTCAAACTTNGCATCATTTAAATAACNCAGAATNGTAGATCGCAANGCAGGTGANTGTATTCCCAAGAATACTTTACAGCGGTTTCCGGTATTTAATTCACCCAGNACTGATAAAGTTTCTTGAACCAGAGCTTCAGATTTATCNGGNACATNCCAAGTTGCNAATAATGCTTCCGAGAAACGGTAAATTAAGTCNTGTCGACTCATCTGCTCAATTGTCACCGTTAATTTTTTTAATCCCATAGATTGAACAATAGGNCCTGTTAAATCAAATGTAATATTTTCTTGCAGAGCTATTCTTGATTCTATCCAAATATGAGTTTCATTTATCCAGACAATACGNGCAGGAATCGAAAAGGAGGCTTCGCTATTAAATGTGACTTGGGGTAGTGGNGTNGGTAAGTGCCCCTCTTTGCCAGATGTTGAAAATAAGAACCTCTGTACCCATTCCTGACGATTTAAATTAAGTGGTATGATATCGCGAAANCCTTCGCAGGCAGCAGCNCGAGAAATATCTGATCGAAACCTGATTGTTGANAGGATAAGNCGGGCNCCNTGAATATCCGGCATAGAAGCAATATCNGAAAGCGCTTTNAGTACNGAAATCTGTGGNCCCTCATCCCCAATAATTATGATAGAGACTCTTCGGGNTTGAATTTCTTTCGTCATGGATTCAANGGTTTTGAAAAACGAGATTTCATAGCCATAAGGCTCTAAGGCCATAGCTTTNTGCTGATGAAATTCACCNGGCTCAATNGTGAGCCANTANACTCCCCTTGTTTTCAACTGNTCCTCCCGAAAGTNGTGCTNNTCGTNGTTTCGGAATTTTATAGGTAAAGGTAAGNATATGAGAATATATCCCAATTTACTTATTGGTTAGTGGNAGGTATTTNTTTGCTATTTACGTCATTTTTTNGTTTGTTTTAATTANNAGTTCTTCCGTTGTTTCCCAGGAAACACAGCCNTCCGTAATTGATTTTCCCCTGATGAGCGGTTCATCACTAAGNTTTTGATTTCCTTCTAATAAGTTAGATTCCAGCATTAACCCTAGAATCTGCTTGTTGCCCTGTAGGTATTGGTTCACAACGTTTTCGAAGACNATAGGCTGTTTTCTNTAGTCTTTATTGCTATTNCCATGGCTACAATCGACCATAACCCTGCGATCAATANTATTTGTACTNATTTTCTGGATNGTAGTTTGTATTGTTTCTGGNTCATAGTTGGGTTTGGTNCCGCCCCGTAAAATAATATGAACATCTTCATTACCTGTCGTTTTAANGATAGATGTTCTCCCTGNTTCATCNATGCCAAGAAATGANTGAGCATGCTGAGCNGAGATNATGGCATCAAGTGCAACTTGNAGGCCTCCATCGGTAGCNTTTTTGAAACCNACAGGCATAGATAGCCCGCTNGCCATTTCNCTATGAGTTTGACTCTCCGTGGTTCTTGCTCCGATTGCGGTCCAGCTNACNAGATCTGCCGAATACTGNGGGAAGATAGGATCAAGAAACTCTGTTGCAGCNGGGAGTTTGAGNTTGGCAACATCAATGAGTAATTTACGGCATTTTTNGATACCGGTTTCGATATCATGAGTGCCGTTAAGCGAAGGATCGTTTAATAGNCCCTTCCAACCCACNGTGGTTCTNGGTTTTTCGAAGTATACCCTCATGATAATCAAAATATTATCTGAAATTCTTTNATTTAGTTNAGNTAGCTTTTCTGCGTATTCTAANCCTGCTTCNGGGTCATGAATTGAGCAAGGTCCTACAATGACAACTAATCTTTTATCGANACCATTAAGTGCATTNCGGATTTNTTNTCTGGATTTTTGAATAAANTTCTCTNCGTCGGNTTCCANCGGGTAGNTTTTNCTGATTTCTTCAGGGGTAATGAGAGGTGTAAATTCATTNATTTTGGTATTGCTGAGNGTCGAAAAATCCTTAGACATTGCTATTTCCTCGATTATTAATAGCNGNTTACTAGTGTTGATCGAACAATGAAAAAGCTACTTTAGCTTTTNTAGTTTAGGATTCATCAAAAGGGGGAATCTGCTTAGCGCAGGAATCNTGACTAAGCTATCAGTAATTAATATTTGATGCAAGGGAGGGTTAGNAATAATAAGTGATGTATANATTTCTTACATTTTGTATTGTTTGATATCCTTATANATGATTTCCATCCAATGGTTTTGAAGCTTATTGGGAATGACTAGAGCTATATTATAATAATGGTTCAGCGAGTGCCCCAAGAAGGAGCAAGCAAATAGGCTGAGCCANATCAAGCCCGGCTTTATTGCTGACGGNGTTGCGAGTAATAGATANTTNTTTTCTCTNCNTGAGACCCACCAGCAGCATATTCCGGTNACAAATATCAGAAAAAGGCTNTCATAACTTAGCAACATATAACTATGTTCTGTTATAAAATCGAAATTAATATTGCCTAGTAAGTGNCTTGGAACAATTTGATACTTGAAGAAAGNTACNTACGGCTGNTGGAGTGTTGTTATAATGCCAATGAAAAGAACTANNGAGGCTGCGTANAGGTGAGTAAGTCTTTTTTGACTGAATACCATCCAAAATATGCANGATGATAAGATAAAAAATAGNGAAATAATAGCTGCAATCCAAATATCGCCTAGAAAACCATTACCAAGCCACTGAATGTGGATGGGNAGTTTGAAGCTAGATTCGTTGTTTAACCACTTAAAGGCCAGTGTGCGATGCAGAGAAAATATGATAGAAAGNCATACTAAAATTTTCAGTGCATGGTAGAAAAATGGACGCAACGAACACCTCCACTGTGTGAGTCCAGTAATACTANNATATTATGGCTTTTAAAAGTNGGAAAGCCAAGTGTGTCTTTGATTAAACTTTCATATGGGAGCTNANTGAGNAGATTTGCGACGTGGGATTATAGNNGTGCTATGGGTTCATTAGTGATGGANNTGNTAACATATATCGTGATGAGTNCCTTNTTATTTNGATATTTGGCATNAGGAATACCAAGGNAANNGTATTGTTTTTTTCGGAATATTGCGAAAATAGTAGTCGTAGTTGATTTAACATATTGTTATGAGTTTATAAAAGNAAGTCTTGGGAGACAGCATTCTTGATTCATATCTATTTAAAATCAATCTTGATCTCTTTTTTGTTGCTAGNGACAGGAGATGCTTCAGCGATGTCTTGGGTTGCTTGGGGTGATTGGCGAGGTTATGTGAAACCTTGNGGNTGTGACCCCAAGACGGATTTAGGTGGTATACGAAGAATTGCTAATTTTGTTGGCAGTTATCGCAGCCGTGAGCCAGATGCTCTTCTTTTTGATTTGGGCAATAATTTGCCTCCTGATTTGAATGTGGAGAAATCTACCGCAGTTTTGAAAACAATGATAGCCCTTGGAAGTCATGCTGCACTGTTTAATAAGTTAGAACAAAATGGATATCGTAAAAACAAGAGCCTTTTTCATCAACTTGAATCAATGAAAAAAATTCCATGGGTTCTGAGTCATGACAGAGTTNATGAATTTCCNGGAGTTTCTTTTTCTCGCATGGGNAAGAAATCGGACTCCTGGGTTGNTCTNGGTTTTTCGCAAAATATTTTANTNAGTNANNNTGNTAAAACNAAAGTAGAAATTNANTCATTGANAAAAAANTGGGNTAAATACCTAAAAAATNATCNATTAAGGTCTAAGTATCTGCTGTTTCANGGNNCTGATGATNNCCTTCGATATATCCAGGATGCANAAATATTCGATGTAATTATTAGCAGTAACACTATGGATTTGAAGGCTCAGCCAAGTTTAGTGGAGAAAGATGAACCAGGTAGACTCCTGCGTCTGGGGCGAAGTTATATGGTCCCTTCTTTCGGTCAAGGTATTTTGGTGCAAGGCAATGAGCGGAGGGATGCACGAGTATGGGGAGCTGGAAAATTAGATTCACTCGATATGAACAAAACTAAGCAAAAAGATAGCTTTGAACTTAAGTTGGGGGGGAGTCTTAATTTGTCTGGTCCTGTGCGGTGGCTTGGGCGAACTTATGATGGCATTAGCCCCGTCACAGATATTTATGAAGAATATGAAAAAGCTGAAGCGCGCCGGTTTCGCATGGGTGTAGCTAAGAGAAAAGCTGCATATGCTAAAACAGGTTATGCTGGTGCTGCCGTTTGTAAAAATTGTCATTTAGCTGCATGGCAGGTGTGGGCTAAGAGCTCTCATAGTAAAGCTTTTGTGACCCTGCAAAAGCAGGGTGCTTCTGAGAATGCAGAATGTGTTAGTTGTCATGTAGCTGGTTTTGATCAGGGAGGTTTCGTTTCAGCCCAAGACACGATGGGTTTGGCAGGAGTGCAGTGTGAAAATTGTCATGGCCCCAGAAAAGCTCACTCAAATAACCCTAGCTTGGGAGCAGCCCGGCAATATTTAGATTCAACTCACGGATCGTTGGCCAAGAAATCCAGCAAGCATAGTGCCAAAAAGGCTTGCTTGAGGTGTCATCATCCACCACATAGCAGTAGTTTTGAGTTTGATCTGCGATGGTCGCAAATTAAACATGGTCTCTAAATAGGATTTTAGGGCTTTACCAATATTTAGTCATTCTTAGATCTCTGGGTATTCCTCAATGTCTCTTGTTCCTCCTCTTCAAGGCCTTTTTTTTAGTCTTGCCAGGTTTTCGTTATATGTTAGAAATGTTTGTTCATTTTAGGCTGCGAATTAGATGCAGCTGAGCAAACAGTAAAGAAGATTAGACGTCATGTCATAAAGAGGTGATTAAAATGAAACCGCTATCTCCCCACTGGGCCGATCAAACAGCAGCTAGGATTATTGGAGTCTGGGGTGACAGGGAAAAATATACAGTTGCCAGTGGGATTACTCCTAGTGGAGTCGTTCATATTGGTAATTTTAGAGAAGTTATTACTGTTGATTTGGTGGCTCGTGCCCTTAGAAGTGCGGGTAAACAGGTGCGGTTCATCTATAGTTGGGATGATTTTGACACCTTTAGGAAGGTCCCGAAGAATCTTCCGAACCAAGAGATGCTTGCAGGTGAACTAAGAAGGTCTATCTGCAGGGTTCCNGATCCATATGGCGTAGATGAATCCTATGCTGCTCATAATATCAGAGTCTTTGAAGAGGAAATTGGTCAGCTGGGGATCAATGTAGAGTACTTGTANCANCATAAGCGCTATGGAGACGGCTTATATGCGGAATCGTTACGGACTGCCCTCGAAAACAAGGACAAGATTCGAGCCATTCTCGATGAGCATCGGTCGACGCCCCATTCGGATGATTGGCTCCCTACAGCCATATACTGCGAAAAGTGTGGTAGGGATGAAATGGANTATGAGCGTTACGATGGGGAATGGGATTATAGCTACAAGTGCGCGTCTTGTTGCAATGAAGCAACCATTGATATCCGCACNACCAANGATCTCAAACTCAATTGGCGAACNGATTGGCCTATGCGTTGGGCCTATGAACAAGTAGATTTTGANCCAGGAGGAAAGGATCACTCGAGTCAAGGTGGCTCTTATGATACAGCCAAGGGNATNGTAAAAGAAATATATGGGCGTGCTGCTCCGACATANCTTCAGTATGACTTNGTTATGATCAAAGGTGGTACGGGAAAAATGTCGTCTTCTTCGGGAGAGATCTTTACTTTAAGCCAAGCATATCAGGTATACGAACCACAGATGGTGCGTTGGATCTTCGCAAACCAGAGGCCTAACCACGACTTCTCNATTGCGTTTGACTCTGATGTTATCAAGACTCATGACGAGTTTGATCGAGCAGAGGCNGCTGCTTTGGGGCCNAAACCNGAAAAGCTTGGTAAGTGGCCTTTGCTACGACGAGTCTATGAATTATCNTGTNCTGAGGCTGTTCCTGAAAAAGCACCTTATCGTGCCCCTTTCCGAGAATTATGTAATCGTTTACAGGTATGTGATGGTGATATCCAGAGAACCCTNGNCCGTTTTTACAGTAATGATGCCGTAACAGAGCAAGATCGAAAACTCTTTGTTGACCGTTCTCNTCGAGCATTATTCTGGTTAGAAAATTATGCATCNGAAGAA
This sequence comes from Pseudobdellovibrionaceae bacterium, assembly GCA_002725955.1. Lineage (GTDB taxonomy): Bacteria > Bdellovibrionota_B > Oligoflexia > Oligoflexales > Oligoflexaceae. The sequence continues at coordinate 29,859 of PBRN01000034.1, read as the reverse complement.
TTTCGCTATAAAATAAATGATCAGANTATNTCTTTGGATCTGAGCGAGCCTCAGGAAAATGCTCTNNTAGAGCTACGNAACTTGATTAGTAGCTGTGACTTAGAGAGTATTGATACCAAAGAGCTAAATCAGCAAATTTATGATAAAGTCATAAGGGCAGCCGGTTGTGATGCNAAAGAGTTTTTCTCGGTGGTTTATCAAAAGTTAATAAGTAGAGAAAAAGGTCCTAGATTACCTGGGTTTATGAAAGAAATAGGTAAGGATCGATTGTTGGGTTTATTATAATGACAAGAAAAATTTTTATACTTATACCAGTTCTNNTGTTTATTGGNGGCGCTNTTTTTGGNGGCCTNAATAGTTGTACNACCATCAAGGGTATGATTGGNCTTGCNGATGAAAAGCCAATACCACACCTTAAAGGTGTGGCGGTTAATAGTATTTCTTTCACATCAGTAAAACTTTCTCTNTTAATTGAGGTNGAAAATCCAAATAACCATGCAGTGCGCATGGATGGCTTTCAATATGAAGTTTTAGCGTCTTCTTTACTNTTGGCTAAAGGNNATTTTGATGANAAACTTGAGGTTCCAGCTCAGGCACGTCTTGATGTTGTTGTGCCCTGCGAACTGCGTACNGAAGTTCTTGGTAAAGTCATAAAAAAATTTTTAAATAGCCCTGAAAATATAGCTATAAGAGTTAANGGGACTTTTGGNTTTTGGACTCCNTTTGGTACTATCGAAATTCCTTTTGATAAGGAAAAAACTCTTCAGAGTCAGATGTAGGTCNTAAATTTAAATCTTAACTTATTTCTTACCTTCAAATCATGAATTTACAAATNTAATTACCGAANAAGTGCCTGAGAATAATTCTAGAGGCATTGATGAGCGAAGATACCCTANTACAAAAAGCNCAGGCTGGTGATGCTAATGCTATGTGCCGATTGGCGATATCNTATGAGATGGGCTTAGGCAGAACTCAGGATATCAAGCAGGCAGCCTTTTGGTTNCGCCGAGCAGCNGCGCAACAATCGCCTTGGGCTCTGAAGAAGTTGGCTGAGTATGCTAAGAAGGGTAAGTTGGGNAAAGTTGANCTTGGCACNGAAGAAAGGATTCGNGAGAGGCTTTTCAACATGGGCAACCCAGCGAGAAGNGATAAGGTGACTGCAGTAGCNAANCAGACTGCAGGCAAGATTCTATTGGTGGATGATGATCCTGATATTTTNGATCATTGGAATGAGTATCTTNTNCCTATAGGTTACACGATATTGAAAGCNGGTACTCCAAAGGTTGCATTAGAGATCATAAAAAATACNAGTGATCTAAAATTGNTCTTTTTTGATTTTGANATGCCGCAAGCTAATGGNTTTCAATTTATGAANGGATTGAGTCAGTTAGGATTGCTAAGTAATCTAAAAGTTTTTATATGCTCTGTTGATGCTGANAAAGCAAAAATTGCTCATGCAAAGAAAATGGGNGTTGTCAGCTGGCTGGTGAAACCTGTTCCTCCTAAAAAGTTGAAAGAAGTCATAGCCAAAACAATGGNNGAGATAGCTTCGAANGAGGAGGCTGCGTGACTGAAGAAGAAGAANAAAATCTNACTGTAGCTCAGAAGATACTTAANAAGACGGCAAATATTTTGGTGGTNCATCCTAATGGTGCGGAAAGATCNCTATTTAGCGCTTGCTTTAAAGATGTTGGTTTTAAAAATGTAAATAATGTAGCTGATATTAAAAAAGCGATCGGCTACCTAGAAAATGAAANCGTTGATTGGATTGCTGCTGCAATCTCCAAGGAAAGTGAAACTACTATATTTCAACTTTTGAAANTAGCTAATACTGCCCCNGAACTAATGCAGACTATGATAACTCCCATTTTAACCGAGAGCGAAATGAACTTTGTNCCTTCATTAGCAGAGTTAGGNGGNTTTGTTAATTTAATAGGTACTCCNACTAGAGATGCNTTGAAGGCTAAAATTCAGCAGACGATAGAATTTTTAGANGATTCAGATGGAGACTTANTAAAAACTTTAGTGGCTCACCTTGATTTGTTTTATCGNGAACAGTTTAAGTTTGATGAATTATCTAACTTATATGAGTCATTGATCGGNATGTATCCTGGTGATGTCAATATGTTGCTTAAAGTGGCGGAGTCACAGCTCATTAATGATCGGAAAGAAGATGGTAATCAAACTCTGCTTCAGATTCAGATGTTATCCTCAGAATATGAGGATTCGGTCAAAAAANTATTAGATAAATATCTTGATGGTGAGTTCCTAGAAGTTNCTAGTGAAGAAGNNACNGGNACCAATGCTCTTAACTTAAGATCTATATTATTGGCAGGTTTAGATGACGATTCCACTGCTGTTTTAGAAGANNCGTTACCCTCGATTGGAGTNCCTTTTGATTCTTGTAAAGGGGGTGAAGATGCAACGGAATGGGTTGAGGAGCATGAAGAACTAGATCTTATCATTATGGATTGGCGTTTCCCAGATCTAGCGGGTTCAGCTTTTATACAAAGGGTAAGGGCATGTGGNTGTCATGTTCCCGTTCTGATTTTATATTATGAAATTGATGATGGTGACCGTGCATTATTAAAAGAGTCAGGGTTAGTATTAGAATTGAAGAAACCTTTTAATCGTGAGCAGCTGCTAAAAAAATTAGTGTGGTTGCGTCAGCAAGATACTAAACCAGTTGAAGCAACGGTTCTAATCTCAAAAATAAAGGAAGCTCTCTCTGTATTTGATGAAGAGACTGCTCAGATTCATTTTGAAGAGCTACAGAAATTAGATAATGTTGGTGAAGGTGAGATGTCTTTGATCAAAGGTGAATTTGATTATGCAGCTGAAGACTATGATAATGCTCATAAAAAAGCCGTAGTTGCCTTGAATGCTGAAGCTGACCCCGTCGGTTCTTTGAATTTGATGGGGAGAGCCTTAATGAAATTAGGTCAATTTAAAGTGGCTTTTGAGGCGTTTGATAATGCTCAATTGCTTTCTCCACTGAATCTGAAGAGGCTTTGCTATATGGCTGAAGCCAAGGTCGAATCAGGTGAAATAGATGAAGCTGCTGATATTATGGATGAGGCTGTTGCGATGGACTCAAGTAATAGTGATGTCGCAGAAACGAAGTTTTTTACCTCAGTAGCATCAGGTGAAGGAAATGAGGCTAAGGAGGTTATGGCTCGAATGGGAAATATATCTAATGTTATTTCCTTTCTCAATAATAAAGCGGTCTCCAAATCGATGGTTGGAGATATTGAGGGTGGACTTAAACTTTATACCGAAGCTTTACAATCAATTCCTGATGAGCATGGTAACTATCGAACTGTGATCAATTACAATCTCGGGTTAGCTCACTTGAGAGCAGGTGATATGATGAAGGCAAAGGCTGCAATGGAAAAGTGTTCGATTCATGAAAATATTGATATTACAGATAAAGCTAGAACAATTCTAGATACTATCGAAGATGCTCTTGCTAATAAGAAGAAGCTAAAGGTAGCGCCGGCTAAACAGAAAAAATCAGATGGTACAAATTTAAAACAAATGCGGCGCGCGATTGCCCGCTTAGGGACCGAGTCCCCTATTCGCCCAGGAGAACGATGCTTGTACTTAGTCTATAAAGCTAAAGAAACTCCAAAAGTAGTGAATAAATCACTGCAGAGACCCGTTACCTTCAAGCCAAAGAAAGCCCACCACGAAGGCGGCCGCAAAACCTGGGTATGATCAGCCAATATAGGTTTGATCGTCCATATATGGTCTTAAGGCTTCTGGAATCATAATGCGGCCATCAGCTTGCTGATAGTTCTCTATAACTGGAATCATTCCTCTCGGTGAAGCGAAAGCTGTATTATTCAGGGTGTAACAAATAATGTTTTTACCATTTTTATCTTTATAGCGGATTTTCATCCGGCGGGCTTGAAAGTCATGGAACGTAGAACAACTATGAGTCTCACCATATGAATTTCTTGAAGGCATCCAAGTTTCAATATCATGCTTTCTAATCTGCCCTTGGCCGAGGTCCCCAGAACAAACATAAACAACTCTGTAGTGTAGACCTAAGTCTTGCATAATTTCTTCTGCATTTTGTAATAACTCATCATGCAGTTGCACAGATATGTCTTCATCAGCAGGAGCAAAAATAACTTGTTCTATTTTTTGGAATTGATGAACCCGATAGAAACCATAAGTATCACGACCAGCAGCTCCGGCCTCCCGCCTATAGCAAGTTGTTTGTGCACACATTCTAATAGGGAGTTCTGCTTCCTTGAGTATTTCATTGCCGTAATAGCTAACCATAGGGACTTCAGAAGTGCCGGCTAAAGCCATTTTGTCTTTTTCTACGCAGTATGCTTGATCTCTCCCATTCGGAAAATAACCTGTTCCGACCATAGCATGCTCTGAAACCAGCATGGGTACCTGCATTAAGGTATAGCCTTTACGGATTAATTTATCGATTGAGAATCTTAGGATCGCCTGTTCTAGCCTGGCACCATCACCTTTTAAAACATAAGATCGGCTTCCTGCGATTTTGACACCTCTTTCAAGGTCGATAATGCCAAGTGCTTCTCCCAGCTCAATGTGGTTCTTGGCTTTAAAATCAAAAGATGGTTTGCTTCCCCATTGTTTGATTTCAATATTGTCTTTTTCATCTTTACCAACAGGCACATCATTGCGTTGTGGGGCAGGAACCTCCAACATGTACTGTTCGAAGGTTTCCTGAAGTTGATGGAGTGTATGATTCAGCTCTTCCATTTTAGGTTTGATCGCAGCTACCTCGGCTTTAAGAGCCTCTCTCTCTTCCGGTTTGGCCTTGCCTATGGCTTTAGAAGTCGTATTCCGTTTATTTTGTAAAGCTTCTAGTTCTAACCGGAGTTCTTGCATTTGCTTGTCGGTTACCAGAAGCTGGTCGATATCAGCGTTGAATCTTTTATCTACGCAAGCTTTTTTGATGAGGTCCGGGTTTTCTCGGATGTATTTGATATCGAGCATTGGTTCTCTATTCCTTAACTAGTCGCTTTGATCGAACTCTGGATGGCCCCATACATATGGACACAAAAATGCAGGTGAAGCTACCATAATAATAGAGTTTATGCCATCGAAATATATGGTAAAATGGTAAATCTTCTTCTTACTATATTAAGGCTTTTGTCATGTTTTGGATCATGCGCCCACGGCGATTTTACGGTGTTACGTTAGTGACCAGTAGTATTTTATTTTTTGGTTCACAAACCTTAATGGGCCAAGCAGGTCAGGTCGATCAAGATAGTAACCCTGTCTCCGTTCCTGAACAGCAGAGCGAACCTTCTGATCAAAAATTGAGTGGTTCGAGCCCTCAATTATCGAAGAATTTGGGCTACTTTTGGTTGCCACTTGCCTCTTCAGTGATTCCGGGTTTAGGTCAGCTCGCCCATGGCGAGTATGTCAGAGCTGGATCCTATACCGGCTTGTACCTGCTGAGTCAGCATCATTTGGACCAATCTAAAGAAGAGTTTATGCAATTCAGGAAGAGTTCTGAGTGGGCCAGCATGACGCAGCTAGAGCGTGAAAACGAATATGTGCATGGCGATATGGCGCGCAAAGTTAGTTATGCAGCTCAGGTGAGGCTGTTGACACGGAGTTTTAGTGCTTGGGAGACGTTTCGAGCTAGTTTACCATCATTACAAGCTTCTGGAAAGTTTACCTTTATTAAGGATGATGATTCCGTCAGTGATTTAGCGATGGCCCCTTTTCAGTTTGATTTCTTGAAGCGCAAGACAACGTGGATACCACTGGCCATTGGGGCGGCTTTATATTATTATTCCGCCGTTCTTGTGCCTCAGGTTAACACAGCTGTTTCGACTGACCCGCTCACAGGAGCCGACACCTTGTATACCTTGGGTACCTCCTGGAACGCCGGTACTCACGAAGAAATGGCTTTTCGGGGTTGGTTGATGCCGATGTTAATGGAACAGACTGGTGATCCTATTTCGAGTAATTTGATTTCCGGAGCTTTATTCGGTGGTGCTCATCTAAACCATATTGATGCTCCTCTTTTTCAGATTAGCTTGGGTTGGTATTTGGGATGGGTCACGATCAGAAACCAGTGGCGTTTAAGTGAGGCAGTCTTCATTCATGCTTGGTGGGATGTGTTTGCACTATTGGTCAATTATCAGACCAGAAATACAAAGTTAGAAGGATCGGCAAATATGCTGCCATTGATGCTGCCGCCTCTAAAGATAGTTTTTTAAGGAATTTTCATGTCAACGAAGCAAATAAGTCAGCAATCGGAAAATAGAAATATTTTTCAAAAAATGGGTTTGCCCTCTCAGCCTGTTATATTAGCCCCTTTAGCAGGTGTTTCAGATCATCCCTTCAGACGTGTCTGCACCGAATTAAAAGCTGATTTAACTTATGTGGAAATGATCTCCGCAACAGCACTCAATTATGAGTCTAAAAAAACTTATGAGATGTTGAAACGACATGAATCCGAAGAGATTCTCGGAGTCCAAGTAACGGGGCGTAATGCCGATGATACTGCCTCAGCTGTAGCTATTTTGAATAAACTGCCATTTGAAACTATAGACATAAATATGGGCTGCCCGGTGAAAAAGGTTGTAAAAACCGGCTGTGGAAGTGCCATACTTAAAGATCCCGCACGAGTATATGAAACAGTTAAGAAGTGTAAAGAGGCTACTGACAAACCGCTGTCTGTGAAGATCAGGTTGGGGTGGGATCGGCAAATGATAACTGCCAAAGAAGTTGCTGATGCCGCTGAGAAAGGAGGAGCGGATTGGTTAGTGGTGCATGGACGTACCCGTGCTGATGACTATAGTGTTCCTGTAGACCTTGAAGGTATTGCAGCTTTAAAACAGCAGCTCAACATTCCTGTTATTGGCAATGGCAATCTTTTTTGTGAAAGCGATGTCAAGTATATGAAGTCAATGACTTCCGTTGATGGAGTTATGATTAGTAGAGGCGCATTGGGAAACCCTTGGATTTTTGAGAGTTTAAAGTTTCCTGAGCAACAATTAAGTTTGGACGATTGGTTGCAAACAGTTATGAAACACCTTGACTATCAGATGGCGGAATATGGCGCTACTGGTTCTGGCCATGTGTGTATGCGTAAGCATTTATTATGGTATGCCAAGGGGTGGCCTGGGGTGAAAAGTCTAAAGGATAAGATTAATACCTCTATAGACTTAAATGCAGCTAGACAGCATATAGCAATGTTTGCTGAGGAAATGCTGAACAAAGGTCATCTGGTGCGCACTCCCCTTAATTTTCTGCAGGAAGGGCGTTTCCAATGGGATCCTAAGTGGGATATGGATCGTAAGTTGGATCGAGGTGTTGGCACTGATGGCCTGGAAGCGCATTAGTTGAGGGAACTCTATACTTCGATTCATTGATTAGTATAGGGCCACATTTTTCTTTCTTTCAATTTTTGGCATAGGATTCCTGTGACAGGCCAGCATACCAAGGCAAGTAATATTCCTGTAGCTACATCAATTGCATAGTGCTGCTTAGTGGACATGGTGGATATCATGATCGATAGGCACCAAACCATTATGAAAACATGATGTTTTGATTTCTCTTGAAAATGAGCCAGGCTAATAAGCAGAGCGAAGCAGCAATGTAAGGATGGAGTGCAGTTTGTGGGGAGGTCGAAGTAGTAAAGCAATTTATATAACGATTCCCAAGGTCCCATCATGTCTGGTCCCGGCCGAGGTAACGACGTCGGGAAAACTATAAAATAAGTCCAAGCGATTATGCTGCTGAGCCAAAGCGAGATCCATAGTTGAGGTAACCCCACTCCCGGTAGCGTTAAATAACCAAAAAATAAGAAAATATAGTATGAAAAGTAGATTAAAATAGACCAGCTAATGAACTTAATAGATTGATCGACCCAAGACTCTTGGATTATAGAGGGTCCTGATAAGGTTCCGATAATGCTTGCGAGATAGTATCCAAATAGAAAAAAAATGAAACCAGCAGCACAGTATTTTATACGTTTTCTGGCTAGCTCGTTATCATAATCAGATTTCATCGGCAGCTTCTTTTAGTTTTTATGATCGTTGCTATAGATTATATCAGTTTTCAAGTGGACTGGTTATTGTTATATTCCCTTAAGAGTGATCGATTAAAACGGCATGAAAGGATCTTGTTTATGATGGAACGCATCAAAAAAATTGAAAAAAGAGCCTTACTCATTTTTGCTTGCCTGAGCTTTTATTATCCTGCTTTGACTATGGCTTGTCCAAGTGGCTTTCTTTCGCAGGAGGCGAGCTATGATCAAGCCTTCTATAATGATGATCGCTGGGGGAAGTCTGATTTTGTTCGGATTGCAGAAACTTTAGAGGCCATATATGAACCCATTGTTTGGCAGGAGACTGGGTTTGATTTAGTTATTTATAAAAGCTGGGCTTCAGAAACAGTGAATGCTTTTGCCAAACAAGATGGAGATAAAATTAATATTTCCCTACACGGTGCGGTGTTAAGGCATCCATGGGTGACTTTAGATGCCTTTACTTTGCTGGTATGTCATGAAATTGGCCATATATTAGGTGGCCAGCCCATGTTAGCGGGAACATCTTGGGCGGCTAGTGAAGGTCAATCGGATTATTTTGCTACTAATAAATGTTTGAAACGTTTATGGGCTATTGATGGGTCGATGTCCTCGTGGGAAATACCACCAGATCTGGACTTCTACGTTGATAGCTGTCGTGACCGTTATAATTCTAGCGACGATAGAAAAGTATGTGTTAGATCCCTAATGGCTGGCGCCTCTATTGCTTCTTTGTATTGGGATGTTGCTAATCAAAATGAGCCTTTTCCTGAAGTACCCCTGAAAGATCCTACTATTGTGAAGTATACACAACTAATGCACCCGTCATCTCAGTGCCGTTTAGATACTTACAAAGCTGGTGCTTGGTGTCGTAAGGATTTCAACGATCCTTTTTCTAACTATGATTCAAAAATGGGAGCTTGTCTCAGGGATAATGGGGATCTGTTAGGGGCGCGGCCTCAGTGTTGGTACAGGGCTAGAATACCGAAATCTTAAGCACAGAATAGTGCAGAGCCAGCCCAGAAATTGTGGGCTGGTTACCATAATTTTATGGTTCGGTTTACCCAGGTAAAATACACCATTCCTGAGACTGTTTTTTCTGGCTCCATAGCTTTTATCGCTTTACAGTATGCTTCTACTTGATCACCATATTTTTTTTCGATGCAAAGTTTTCGCAGTTCTTCATCACTAGCGTTATGATCAATGCCTGCTAGAGTCTTAAAGTCCACGACTAAGTTTAGATCGTCGGTCTTGATCAGTAAATCGATGGATCCTCGGATTAATGATGAACCGTCTAGATACACGATATTCATTTCAGCCTTGTTTTCTCCTCGTTGAGTAAGCTCAATGAAATTATGGTGATTAATGACATCATTTAATTCGCTAGAAGCCTGAAGAAATGCTTGGTTGCGGGAATCTGCAGCTTCGGTGTCAGCCGTTTGAGGAGCGATATTATCCCAGTCTTCTTTTGCATGAAATATGATATTTTTGATGTGTGACTCTAATCCTTTGTGAATCCATGTACCCACTTCTCTCGACCATTTATGACGAGAGGGCTCACAGCTCTGAATGAAGGAAAAAGCTAAGGTCGTTTTCAGTTCGCCATCAGACTGCGATAGCAGCCTTGCAGGGGCAAGTGTTTCTATTTCAGCAGGTGCTGGACGTATTTCTGGATGATACCCTACATCAAAAGGGTTGTTTGCTAACGATTTATCTGCAGGGGGTGGCACTAATCTGGGGCTAGAGTTCATTGCTGCAGCCTCATTATCTATGGCCTCTATCGTAATACTACCCTCAGAATCTTCTTTCCCTTCTAATGCGATAGCGGCTTCTCGCAATGATTGCAGATACCCGGGCTCTTTTTTGCTGCCGGATGTCTGAGAGCCAGTGATCAAAAGGTGCTGGCGGCTTCTCGTTAATGCAACATAGAGAAGCCTATTGTTTTCTTCTGCCGCACTATGATCTATTGTGGCAAAAATTGAGTTAAATTGATGATCATCTGTTGGTTGATCATTTTTGGTTCCTACATACCAGCAACCGCTGCCTGTTTGATCTGTTCCTTTAGCCCAATAACTATCTCTTTTATCCCATGCTTCTCCGGCACCTGATAGAACAACGAGAGGGTATTCTAGGCCTTTGGATTTATGGATAGTCATCAAGGTGATACTTTGAGAACTGACAGGACTATTACCACGATCTTCTGTATTAGCCATAATATCGAGTCTTTGACTTAAGCTACCCATATTAGTATGACCTATTTTTTCTTCTGCTAGACAGATTTCGAGAAACTGTTGTAAGTTTGCTCGTGCTAGTTGGCCTTCTTGGCCATCATAGATTTTTTCATATGATTGCATCACCTGAAGCTGTTGCCAGGCTAGGATCAGTAACTCATTGGGAAGCTTTTGACCATTGAGAAGGGCCAATGTCTGCAGAGTGCTACTCAAATGTTGCCAATCTTCATAATCTTCCAGCATTTTCAGAATAGCTATGACTCTTTCTCCGCGGGATACTAGTTTACTGGTACTTTGTAATGCAAATATCATCAAGCTATCAGGCAGTCTGCCTAGTGGGCTTTTTAGAATTGTCATAAGTGACAATATATCAGAAGGTAAGGATATGAATCGAGTCAGAGCCATCATATCTTGTATTTCTGGACGAGCGAAAAATCCTTTGCTCTCTTCCCGACGAGGTTCTAGACCTTCTTTACGCAGAGCCTCTTCCAATAGCGTTGCGTGTGTACCGGCACGGTAAAAAATTGCACAGTCTTTCGGTTCTATATGTCTCCATGATTTGAGATTTTTATCAAATACCATGAGAGGCTTTTCTTCGATGAGTTCTTTAAGTGACCGAGCAATGTATTCTGCTTCTGCAGTCCTAGGGTCTTGGTCGTCTTCACTATTAAATAATCGAGATACCTTAATATAGCTATGGTTGACCACGACTGGTTTTTTACCATCGATGCTGGCGGTCTGATGTGGTGGAAAATCGGGTATGATTTCCTTAAATGTTTCATTAACCAAGTCCAAAACTAGTTGGCTTGTGCGAAAGCTATGATTTAACGGGATACTTTTTATCTTGAAATGACAAAGATCGTCTGCAGCAGAATCCATAATATCTGGTTCAGCTTCTCTAAAGCCATATATTGATTGCTTCTTATCTCCGACAATAAATAAAGTGGGTGGTAATGGATCTTCGTCGTGAGTAAGTCCTTGGCCAGCAAGAATTTCTTGAGCAAGGTCGCTAAATACTTGCCACTGCATTTTGCTAGTATCTTGAAATTCGTCTAATAAAATATGTCGTGTTCTTTTTTGAATGAGAAATCGGGCCCCGTGAGCTTTTTGCGAAGTAAATAGGCGCCAAGATCCTTTACTTGCATCATCGAATTCGAGAAACCCTTTCTGGAATTTCTTCTGATCTCTAATTTGATGCCAGCGTTCATAGAGTTTCATGAGAAGCTCACCGGACATATTTAACTTCTGGAGCTTTTGCCGGTTTAGCCAAGCAGTCATTAGACTATCTACCTGTCGGATTTCTTCAGATAGCTTTTCTCTTTTTTTACCGCGAATAGTACCACCATGGACTGTATAATCTTGCTTTAGCAGCTTAAGGTCTAAAAGAGGAACTGGGTCGCACTTTTGTATGGCCTGCAATAACAGATCTTGTTTTGCTGCTGTAGTTTCTCTAGCAATGGTCATCAGCGGATCTTCTATCAGGGCTAACATGCCTTTGATTGTCTCGGGGAAATCTTTGAATGATGTTCCCGGGAGAGGATGTGTATTAAATGGTGCTGAATGTCGCTGTTGTCTGGAAAGCCACAGCCATGAACAGTATTTTTTCAGTTCTTGGGTCCGTTGCGCTATTTCTAATACTGACATGTCTCCCAATATGTTAAATATAGAGGCAAATTCTTTATTGTGAAAAGCTTCTGTACAGGTTTCTTCCCAAGCTTCTTGATCCAGTCGCTCGCTGTCTGAAAGCGATAAAATATTAAACCCTGCAGGAATTACAGAGGGATTATCACTTATTTCTTCATCTTTTGCAGAGGTATTCAGATCCTCTTGACTAGCTTCAAATGGAAACTTGCCGACCCAATCCATAAAAGTAGCATCAATCGTTGAAATGCGTAATAGCTGAGTTGATGATAAAATTCTTCTGCCGGTGTCAATGGCAGAAAGGATGTGAGGCTTTTTTATTGAAGATGGATCACTGTAAAATTTTTCTATATCTGATTCAAACCCTTGAGCTACATCGTTATCTTTGATCAGTGCAGTGGCATCTTGTAAAATCCTTTCACGCATTTCTGCGGCTGCCTTTCTGGTAAAGGTAATGGTGAGTATGGAGCCAGGGTTGGCGCCAGCTGCTACCAGAAATAAAAAACGCCGACTTAACTGCCAAGTTTTACCGCAACCTGCAGATGCTGCCACAATAAAACTATAATACGGATTTTGAGGGTTTTCTGTTAAATTCATTTAGAGGCCCTCTTCGTGGCATTTTCGATTCTTTCAGATAGTCTGCTTTGTTGTTCGATGGTATCCTTAAGGTTGGGGTCATTTTTACGACAAACTCCAGCCATTGAACAGAGGCTGCAGTCACTAGCATCACTGTAAAATCTTTTAGACTCGGTAATGTCATGTTCGCGCCATTTCCAAAGGTCTGTAAAGGCTGCAATAAGCTCCTGAACATCTGGAGTGGATCTATTAGCTAACTTTTTGCTGATTGCTTTATCTTTTACCGTTGGTCCTACCCCTTGTGATTTCCATTCCCCCTTGAGGATACTCCAGTAACCCAAGATAGCTTGATCAATCGGAAAATCTTGGCTGGCTGTTGCCAGGGCAGCTATATAAAAAGGTAGTTGTGGTGATATCCCTTTCTTAATGGCTGAACGCTCAGGGGTGCCCTGTCGTTTATAATCTGTAAGCAGGAAGTGGTCGTCCCAACGGTCAATGCTATCCATGAAACCGGTGACGTTTCTTACATGTCCTCCGATAGAAAATTGAGGTTCAAAAATCGGGCTTGAATCAGCAGAAGGCTGCTTGGATGCTCCCTGTCGATGTGGAATACTATTTAAGCGTGCCTCCCGCATCCCAAGGTGAAAGGCTGTTGCTGATTTCTGTGGATATAACCGATCTATATGTTTGATAAACGCCGGCCATGAATGGTGCAATAGGTGAAAGTAGATAGGTTTACTGTCAATATTTTTTGGTCCGAGTACTCTGGTGAGGGTAAGCAGACGTTTTAGTGCCGTATTATAAAAATTTTTAATAGTTTGATCCCAAGGCTCAATTACCTTTTTGCCTTGATATTCCGATGTAAAAAAAGCTTCTAATACCCCATGCAACCACTCTCCCTCTGCTCTGCGATCACCCTCTATTGGTAAGATCAGGTCATTGACTTTGAGGTGATGCAATAGAAACCTATAAGGGCAGCGTATTAGCTTTTCAAGAGAGCTCGCTGAAATATTATGAGTGATTTTTTTAGGTATTTGTGCGAAATCATCAGGATTTTGGAAAAGTTCACCTTCAGATCTATTCTCATGAATTAATTGGGAATCTAGAAAGTTCTCTTTAGGTCCATGTTTATCCCAAAACTGGCTCAGATCGAACTGGGGTGTAGAAAATAGAGCCTCTTCTTCTGATGCTAATTTTTCGATAAATCGAGAGCGGACTGAATTTTCTTCCATATTCCTCGTTGGTCGGTATAGAACCAAGTGTGGTAATCTGTTGCGAAGTAAGCTGAAAGTGAGGTCTTCCATAGCTTCGAGTGATCTCCAGCCGGGTAGGCCGATTCTCCTTTTTAAGTAGTCGTCGAGTAATTCATCTTTTGGCAGAGCTTTAGGAAAGGTTCCTTCATTACAGCCCAGTATAATAGCACGTGCGAATGGCATGTATCTGGCTTCGGCTAGACTTAGAACCTGGATATCTGCTAACGGTTCACCTGTGGTTCTAACTTCTTGTACCATCAGCTGATCATTGATGATTGTCAAAAATTCATGACCGGAAACCAAGGACTGAGATACATTCTCTGAAATTTTTGAAGCCTTAAAAAAATCATCAATAGCACTTTGGCTTGATTGATCTATACTTGATTTAGCTTTTTTATTGTCTGTGGCTTGGTCTTCATTTGCATGAACACCAAAAACTTCGCATTCAACGAATACATTCTGTAAAAAACTGAGCCAGACACCTAAAAGCCTCGTTTCTTTTATTTCAGAAAGCCAGGGGCTAAACAGGTTTAGAATTTTTTCGAGGCATTGGCCCAGCAAGTTTCCTTTTTGATCTTGCAGCAGTACGTCGGTACCGGAGGTTATTTGCGAGGCGCCAATTTTCTCTATAATTTCATTGCGAAGCCCCAGCCATGAATCTACTTTGGCTGCGATGGCTGCATCTTTTAAAAGCCACTCTAATGTGGTTTGATGGCACATGAAGTTAAGTAATGCAGTAGTCTGTTCACCTGATTCAAGCCAGTGAATTAGACTTTGCAGCCAGATACCGCCAGTTGTTTTGCTTAAAGGTGTTGCCAGGGCAATGTTGCCTTTTATTTGCATAACTTCCATTAAGCATTTAATAATCGAGCCATATTCTCCTTCATTAGTGACAAGCAAGCCAATTCTTGATGGTGGGCAATTGTCACTTGTCCATTGTTCGATATGTTCAAGAGCTAGTGCGACCTCTGCCCATGGGCTGGGAGTATTGATGATCGTTACCGGTTTGTGTTTATGGCTTACGGGAGCCGTTTGGGGCATTGCAGTGTTGGCTCTTTCTGCGAGTAATTCACTTAGATGCTGTAATGGACTGCTCTCGTGGTAAAGCAGTGGGCTTTGATTCAACCAAAAGCTAACGTTTGTTTTCTCAATCATTGATGCAAGCAATGGTTTCCAGCTTTCAGCAGTGCTGGTGAAACCGACTAACCAACAATGATCCCATGGTAATCTGTCACTTGTTCCCCATTTTTTCTGCAAACTTGCTGCGGCTCTGCTTAAAAAGTCTGGTCGAGATGAGTGACCCAGCTTTACTAAAAAGTCTTTTAATTTTGTCCAGCATTGATACATTTCTTGGACTCGACTATGGAGAGAACCGAGATGTTTTTCATTTTTATAAATGTCTTCCGTCATACATAAAGTCAGCCGTTCAAATGCTGTTTCGTTTAGATCGGCATCAGCAATCTCAGAAAAAAAGAGGCGTAGTTCTCTGGCATGGCCTTGTTGCAGATGAATAAACGCTTCGGTGCGAATAATTTGACTTATAATCAGGTCGATTGTTAAGTCAGAAGCAACACTTAACGGTGGATGGCCAGCCTCTAGCGCTGCTTTATTTCCTTCATCTTGAAGAAGCCGTTCCATCGTGGTGATGGTTGGGGGTTCGAAAGCGACTAGACGCTGCGCCATCCATGCCAACAGCACAGTGCTTAATCTTTGTGTAGGCAGTATTACCAGGGATCGGGCTAATTCCTCGGGAGGTAAGCCACATAGATACTCTGTGAGTTCTTCTAGCATACATGTTTCAGGTGGTAAAAAACGGAGCTTTGAGTGTGACATTGGCGTATCCAGATTCAATAAATTGATTTGTTGATTTTATAGTAAATTGATCGATGTGGAAGGGTAAAGATTGATAAATTGAGCGATTGATAAGGTGTGATTGAGGCTAGGTCAATCTGCCTAATGAGAATGGGTTTCCGGAGGCTGATTTGGCTTGTTCCGAATATTAACTTACGATGTATAGCCTTTTTTTTATTTTTGACATACCTAGTATCTTGTATTCCGTGATTATAGTGGCATATGAACTACTTTTTAGGTGTTGATAGCGCTGCACGGGAGCTAACGAAACTTCTGGATTGATTTCATTTTTGCTTTTGACGGTGCACCGCTGTTGTAAACAAGTTGTTATGGATTGCGATGGAGTGATTTGTCTTGGAGAGGGTTAAGCAATTTTGTAGCATAGTCGCCTAACGAATAGGGAGGGTGCATGCTTCGGCAGGTAAGCGTTTTAGCAAAGCTGGGTTGTCTTTTGTTCTGGGCCGCTTTTTTTTATAACATTTGGATTCCTTTTCAGCCTCCTGTAGATCAATTGACGTATCTAATTGGCTTGGTGGTGGCGGTGATTCATATGGGTGAAGCCGCTTTTATGTATATTAGGTTTGGGGTTCGGATGCGATCATCGCTGTCTGATGGTCTTCAAGTGCTGTTATTTGGTGCATTTTATTTGGTAAAGGTTTATGAGCGTGAACGGAAGAGATCTGCGTTATAGTTTCTGTTTAAGCGGTAGCTGAGAAATGTGAGAGATGAATTTGACAGCTAAATATCACTTTATCTTGTGCATTTAGGTAAAAAGTTTACTATGTTTGGTATAAAAAATTAAAGAGGATGTATATATAATGAATCAAGGTCCGGATGAGTTTGATGATTTAAAACAGAAAGTAAGGCAATTATTTAATGCAGATGGCCGCCCAAATCGTGGGGGACCGGGAGGCTCCGACGGAGGAAAACAGCCTTCGCAGGTGTTTGCTGGTGTTGTTGTTGCCGTAGTCGTTCTTCTCATGTTTAATTCATTTTATACGGTGGATACAGAGGAAGAGGCGGTTGTTACCCGTTTTGGTGCGTTTCATACCACGACACAGCCGGGTGCTCATTTTAAATTACCAATTGTAGACAAGATCTATAAAGTAAAGTCTAAGAGACGTAAGGTTGAGGAATTTGGTTTTCGTGATGAGGGTCGTCGCACGCGACGTGATTTGAGTGATGAAAGCCTTATGTTAACTGGAGACCTGAACCTTGCCGATGTCTTGTGGGTTGTTCAATATGAAATATCTGATCCATGGAAATACCTATTTAAGGCAGCGGACGGAGGAACTTATCGAGACCCAACTCTAAGTGGTGTTCAAAAGACCATACGAGAAGTGTCTATGTCAGTAATGCGGCGTGTTGTCGGAGACCGCATGGTGGGTAGAGTATTGACCACCGGGCGTACGGAAATCGCCATTAAGGCCCGTGAGCTGATGCAGGAAACTTTAGAGCGCTATGATTTGGGTATTAGAATTACAACTGTAGAATTACAGTCAGTGACGCCGCCAAATGTTGTTAGGCCAGCATTTAATGATGTGAATGCCGCTAAACAGGAGCAGGAACAGGCTATTAATAGGGCAGAGAGAGAATATAATAGTATTATTCCTGAGGCCAGGGGTAAAGCAGAGCAGATGATTGCGGATGCAGAGGCCTATGCAGTTGATGTTGTGAATAGAGCAAAGGGTGATGCCAGCCATTTTAAGTCTATATTAAGCGAATATAAGAAGGCGCCAAAGGCTACTCGTAAAAGAATTTATATCGAGACAATGGAGCAGGTTCTATCAAATATTGACGAGTATACAATTGTTGATAGTCAGGCAAAGGGGCTTTTGCCAGTTTACGGAAAATTATCACCTGCAGTCGAATCTGCCGTTGCACCAAAGGTTAAATGAGGTTGAAATATGAAAAATATTAAAGGTGGTACTATTTTTGCAATTATTTTTGCTTTAGTACTCGTTTTGCGGGGGTCAGTCTACACTGTGGGAGAATGGCAGCAGGCTATTATCACTCAATTCGGTAAGATTGTTGGTGAGCCCGTGACCCGACCGGGTCTTCATTTTAAATTACCCCTTGTTCAGGATGTTCGTTATTTTGAAAAAAGGATGCTTAACTGGGATGGTAATCCTGATAAGGTTCCTACACGGGATAAAAAATTCATCATAGTGGATACGTCAGCTCGTTGGTTGATTAATGATCCAGTGAAATTTTTGCAAACAGTGCAAAACGAAGAAAGAGCACTACTGCGGATAGGTAACATACTGGATAGTAAAACTAAAAACATTATCTCGAAATATAACTTAGTTGAAACCGTAAGGAATACGAATGAGATTATAGTTGAAATAGAGAAAATGGGTAAAGAAGATGACAAGATCACTGGAGAAATAGCGAAGATCAAGGTCGGTCGTGAAAACTTGGCTAAGCAGATAACCGAAGCATCGACTCCAGAAATTCAGACTTTTGGTATTAAATTAATTGATGTTTTGATAACCAGGATAGCCTACGAAAAAAGTGTTGAGGCTAAGGTGTTTGAGCGTATGATTTCTGAGCGGAAGAGAATTGCCGAAAAGATTCGATCGGTCGGTAAGGGGGAAGAAGCTAAAATTCAGGGTAAATTGAACCTTGATTTGAAGAAAATACAATCAGAAGCCTATCGACAGTCGCAGCAACTAAAGGGTGTAGGAGAAGCAGAATCCATAAAGATTTATGCTGGAGCTATGAGGTTGGATCCTAGTTTCTATGAGTTTAATCGCACAATGGATGCTTATCGGGAAACCATTCCAGGTAGGACCCGTTTGATTTTGGGTACATCAAACCAGTTTCTTAAGTTTCTTGGTAAAAACTAACCAAGTTAGCTAATGCAGATTGGATCTCCATTATAGACTTGCAAAAAAGCATCTGTGCCTAGTTCACAGATGCTTTTTTATTGTGGAATGAGGATATGAAAAACCCCGAAATTCAAGAGAATAGCGGGGTTTTTAAGTTGTTTCTGAGCTATGCTATTCGACTCCTATTGAGACAGATCGCTAAAGCTCTTGCCCTTTTTTGCTAGTTCTAATAGCAGAGGTGCTGGCTTAAGGTTTTCATTTTGATCCTCGGATGAAAGCTTTTCTAATTTCGATACTACTTTATCAAGGCCGATGCTATCAGCCCAGTGCATAGGACCACCTTTGTAAACAGGCCAGCCATAGCCATTTACCCAGACGACATCGATATCACTAGGGCGCAGCGCTATGCCTTCTTCCATAATTTTTGCACCTTCATTTACCATTGGTAATAGGCAGCGATCCAGGATTTCTTCATCCGATATCTTGCGTTCTTTGTGACCGTTGTCCTGATTAAACTCCTTGATCATATTGGCTACAATCGGGTCTGGTGAAGGCTGTCTGGTCTGTGGATCATAACTGTAGAACCCTGCACCAGTCTTTTGGCCTTTGCGGCCTTGTTCGCATAGCCGTTCCTGTATGGTTGCGCCATTACTCTTTTCTGGATCCCAGCCTATATCATTACCGGCTAAGTCATTCATGGCGAAAGGCCCCATAGGCATGCCAAAATTAAAGAGTACTCGATCAACATCCCATGGTAAGCATCCTTGATAAATGAGATTCATGGCTTGGCTCTGTCGGGCTTCTAGGATTCTGTTGCCGACGAAGCCATGACAAACCCCGACAAGAACCCCGACTTTTTTGATTTTGGCTGCGAGTGCAAGACAGGTGTTAATCACATCATCTGAGGTTTTTTCACCTCTTACCACTTCGAGAAGTTTCATGATATTTGCTGGGCTAAAGAAATGCAGACCTATCACTGATTCGGGGCGTTTCGTGACAGCAGCTATTTCGTTAACATCAAGAAAAGACGTGTTAGTGGCTAAAATGGCTCCTGGTTTGACGATGGCATCAATTTTCTTAAAGACAGACTTCTTGATTTCCATTAATTCAAAGACAGCCTCAATGACCAAGTCACAATTATGTAGCCTCTCAAAATCTATGGTGCCCTCAATTAATCCGCAACGGGTATCTACTTGCTCTTGGGTTATTTTCCCTCTATCAGCCGAACGTTGGTAGTTTTTACGAATTGTATCTAGCCCTTTTTTGAGAGCCTCTTTTTCTCTTTCTACCAAGGTTACTGGCATCCCTGCGTTGGCGAAATTCATGGCGATGCCGCCGCCCATGGTGCCTGCGCCAATAATTCCGATCTTTTTCACAGGGATATTTGGTGCTTTTTTATCTAGGCCTGGAATCTTTTTTGCTTGTCGCTCAGAGAAAAAGTAGTATCGTTGTGCAGCAGATTCGTTGCTGCTTAATAAATTCAGAAATTCTTGCTGCTCGAACTTAAGTCCTTCTTCAAAGTCCATATTGAGACTTGCTTCCACACATTTAATGATGGCTTCTGGGGCCAAAAATCCCCGTGTCTTTCGGGCAATTTTTTTTCTGTAGTTTTCGAACAGGTCAGTTTTCTTCAGATCGGCAGATTTTTTGTCTTGAAGTTCCTCTACTTTTTTCAATGGTAATCTACTACCAATAGCATGTTGAGCAAATTCTAGACCAATGGTTTGCGGGGTACCTTCTGCGACTTTGTCAAGGAGACCCATATCTAATGCTTCTTTTGCTTTTATCATGCCACCATTTATCATGATATCGAGAGCTTTTTCAGCGCCGACGACACGTGGTAGCATCTGAGTACCACCCGCTCCGGGCAATATACCCAAGTGGACTTCAGGCAAGCCTAAATGCGCCGTTGGCACAGCTACTCGATAATGACAACAGAGGGCCAACTCTAAACCGCCCCCCAGAGCTGTACCATGAATAGCGGCAATAATTGGCTTTGGACATTGGCGGAAAATATTCTGAACCTCTTGTAAAGAACGGCCCTGTAATGGCTTGCCAAATTCTTTAATGTCCGCTCCTGCTACAAAGCTCCTGCCGTCACAAATTAATACAATTGCTTCTGTGTCGGTTGTCGTACCCAATTTTTCTATTTCTTCATATAACCCATCTCTGACTCCTCTGCTCAAGGCATTTACGGGAGGGTTGTTGATACTAACTAGAGCAATATTGTTATGCTTTTCGACTTTCACCATGCTCATAAAAGCTCCTGCGTTATTCTGGTAGTTTTTGCTAAATTTAGCTTTGATTTATGGACTATGCAAGTTACTCGAAGATTATATTTTCTTATTGTCTCTTGAATAGCCAGTCTTTATCAGAAATTTTGGTGCATCTCCTAAGAGGTTCCAGTTATTAGCATGTAAGTGTTTGGATAGCTTACAAAGAAAGTTAGAGGTTATCTGCGTTTTGATTGATTATCATTTGTTATTCTAGTCACAACGGTATTAAGGAAACATTTTTCATTATTTCTAACTTGTTGACGATAGCTCCTGCTAGGCAATTTTTGACAGCGTTTCGTTTATTTTTTTGTCATAAAATAATTGATAAGTAGAGTAGTGTATTCTTGCGCTATGCCTTGTCGGAATATTTGTTTTAAGGTTTGGGCGAAAGGTTAAGTATCAAGTTAATTGATATAAAATTAAAAACATACCTAATGTTGTTAGTTCTTTTATTAAGTTCTGTGGATGCTTTTTCAAGCTATCTGGGGGCATTGCATATTAGCTCCGAGAGTCTTCCTGATGATCAGCCTATTGGTCAGCACCTAATGTACCTGGAAGATACAAAAGATTTTTCCGTAGAAGATGTCTATGGATTTTCTGATGATAATTTCATTAAATCAGATAAAAAGGCACCGCGGATAGGTTTTACTGAATCGGCCTATTGGGTTAAATTGGTGATAGAAAATTCTTCTTCTGATCCAGTATTAGTTGTTCTGGAAAATCGTCACTCGAATATAGACTATCTATATTTGTACGAGAAAGATGGTAAAGGCGATTGGCGAAAACGGATTAATGGCGATCGTGTTGCCCTAAAAGACAAGGACTCGGTTTATCGCTATGCTAGTTTTTTTGTAGAAGTCCAACCAGGAACAAATACTTATCTCTTTAAGCAGCAAAATTCGGCTATGTTGTTTCCATACTATATAAATACCACCCGTAGTTTTAATGGGAGAATAAACACCACTTATCAGGTGATCGGTTTATGCTTGGGTATTATAGTTTCTATGGCACTATACAATCTTTACTTAGCATTTAGTAGTCGTAGCTTAACTTATACCTTTTCAGCATTATACTTATCAACATTTAGTATTGTTGTTTTCTGTATCCAGTCTTTAGCTATGGATTGGTTTAGTGGTTCAGCCGGAGAATGGTTGTTGAACGAAGGTATGCTTTTCTGGGCTAACCTGAGTGCGGCCTTTGCTGTTTGCTTCGAAATTGGTTTTCTTAGGTTGCGCCAGCATATGCCAATCTTTTTTAAGATTCTATGCGTAATTGTAGTCATGCATGTAGGTGTAAGCGTATGTTCATTCTTCGTCCCTTATAGCAGTTTATCTCGCGTTCAGAACCTAATGATTTTGGCTACTTCGGTACTGATCTTATTTACTTCCTACCGCAGTTATTTCAAAGGTTATACCCCAGCAGGATATTTTTCGTTTGGTTATAGTTTCCTCGTGATTGGCACTATGGCTGTTTCTTTGAAATATCAAGGTATTCTGCCTACAAATATATTTACTCTGTGGGGTCAGATTGTAGGTGCTGCCATTCAAGCAGTGCTGATGTCGCTTGGGGTGATCAATCAGATGAGCGCTCAAAGAAAAAAGAACCGTGCCCAGATCCAGTCTTTGAACCA
Source organism: Pseudobdellovibrionaceae bacterium (assembly GCA_002725955.1). Lineage (GTDB taxonomy): Bacteria > Bdellovibrionota_B > Oligoflexia > Oligoflexales > Oligoflexaceae. Next base: position 7,535 of record PBRN01000034.1, on the reverse strand, counting down.
AAAATTAAAGAAGAATCTACAACTGGTTGAGGAGAAAGTTAAAGAACGATCTCAGGCAATTAGTACTATTTTAAATAATGTTCAATCAGGTCTTTTCCTGATTGATCACAGTCTTTGTGTTCCAGCTGGTTTTTCAAATTCTTGTGTGGAAATCTTTGAGGGTAGCATGGCTGCGGGTAGGCAAGTGAGTCAATGTTTAGGTATCTCAGGGCGGGCAGAAGAGCACTTTAACGAGGCTCTAGGTCAGGTCTTCGCTGATCTTCTTCCAGAAGAAGTGACCTTGTCACAGCTACCTTCTACGATTGATTTTGGCAAAAGGGTACTGGGTTTAGGTGGAGAGGTCGTCAGGGATCAAAATGGCCAGATTAGCTCAATTTTAATCACGGTAACGGATCAGACTGAGCTCATTCGATCTAAGGCCGAAGCTGCAAAGAATCAGATGTTATTGCATTTGTTAGAACATAGAGATGCATTCAAGCAATTTATTCTATTGAGCCGACATAGCTTGCAGGAGTGTCGGCAGTATGTTGCGGATGATAGACAAGATATAATTTTAAGTGTTATGCATACAATTAAAGGCAATTGTGCTGTATTTGGTCTCAGTGAGATAGCTAGTTATATACACGATACAGAAGATATAGGCATAATTAAAGGCTATCAGTTAGGCCAAATCGAACGTAAATTTCAGGATTTTCTGACTAGATATGAAAAGACTCTTGATATTGAATGGCAGCAAACAGATTGTTTGCACTACAGTATTTCAGAAAATGCAATGCGTGACTTAGAGTCATTAAAAGGTCAGGATATTAATCGATTAAATAACGGTATAGAGCAGTGGGTTAGAGATGCTACTGCTAAATCAGTTAAAGAATTACTCGGTCCGATAGATGAGGCTATGAACGTTTTTGCCTCGCGTTTGGGTAAAAAAATAGAATTTCACATGTCAGGACAAAATACTCTAGTTTCAGGGAACCAAGCTAGAAAAGCTTTAGATCAGGTTATTCATCTCCTGAAAAATGCCGTCGTTCATGGTATCGAAGATGATCGAATTTCTATAGGTAAGAATGAATCAGGGCGTATCGATTTGAATGTATACAATAAGGATAATCATCTTATTATTTCAGTTGTTGATGATGGCGGTGGTATTGACATTAGTTCACTCGAACGAGAAGCTTTGAGCAAAGGTATTGTGAATGTCGAGGATTTAGGGAAGATGCTCGAAAGGGAGAAGCTTAATTATTTGATTAGGCAGGGTCTTAGTACTGAAAAAGAACTAACCGATATTGCTGGGCGGGGTATTGGTATGAACTCTGTATTAACAACCATAGAATCGCTTGGCGGTACAACAGAAGTGCAGTCTGAAGAAGGGGAAGGTTGTACTTTTAATATTGCTATTCCAGCCTAAAATAAACTTTCATATATTTTCTTAATTCATTTCAGTATTTCTTTTTGATCTCGTGACCGTTGAAAATAGAGATTTGTATCTAGCTATCTGCCCAGTTATCTGCTCAGCTATTAGCATCAATGTTGGATTACTAATTTATTTAAAGATGTAAGAAGTTAGAACACATTTGTTGTCTCTGCGTTTTTTGAACAGCTTTTACATTGATGCAAATCAAAAAAGGATATTGCTATCAACTGATTTCTATCTTGAAGTTACAGTAGAGTGAATTAGGCTTGACATATAGCAGAGATTCCTCTGTCAGGAACTCTGCTTATCTTTAGAGGTTTGCTGGAAAAACTTAAGTACTTCCTCTCCCCAGATATAATCAGGAGATTGCCTGCATCCATAGTTATTACGAACCGGAGGATTTGGGAAACAATGACCTTTGCCAAAAATCAGCGAGTTAGTAAACTTATGAAAGATGGTTTGAAATTTGGTTCCAAAGGTATTTTGATACCAAATTCTTTCATAGCTGTTGTCAGGGCTTTTATATCTTTTTTGTTCAACAAGGGCTAGCGATTCTATTACTCTGTTGCTGGTATCCAGAGCATCGGGAAACCTTGAAAATAAATCCTGTTCTCCATGATGATAGAGAATTGAGATTTGTGGTTCTGTTCCTGTCCCATAGCATGTGCCGCCAGCATATGATATAGGTGCTATACTAGCAAACACATCTCCAAGCTCACATGCCATATGCCATGAAATCACAGCACCTTGAGAAAATCCGGTTATGTGAATTTTATTAAGGTCGACTGACCAGCCTGCTAAGAATCCTTGAATAAATTTGGTCAGGAAAGGATAGTAACTTTTTTTCCAGTCTTTATTTGGAGCTGACGGTTGAACTACAATATATCCCGCAGGATTAGCAAGTTCTCGAAGCCCTGTGTTGTTATTTTGAACCTTTGCATTCATCGTTCTTCCATGAACATCGAAGATCACACCACAGCCACTTTCAGGGCATTTCTCAGGTACGGATATGGTATATTTTATCCTATCACATTGGATTTCTCTGAGAGTGATATCATCCAGGATACATGGAGCTTCTTTACGGAGCTTCAGGCCCTCCTTTCCTGTAAACCGCTCAAGATCATTTTTTCCGCAGCTCGAAAAGCCTACGGCTAACCATAGAAAAAGGGATCGGTATAATATTTGGTATGAGTTTCTGTTTTCCATATACACCTCTTAATTGATCGCTATATTGATCTCCTTAATATTTTAAGTTAGAAAACTAGGTTGTTGTTGCCTGGTGTTGTTTATGAACTACAGGTTAGTAGACATAGCTATCAAGAATAGCAATTTAGTTNNATGATTTNAGGGTGATATTGTATGGCGCTGACAAAATGAGTTAAAAATTGATAAACTCGTTAACGCCTTGGNATGGCNTNGTAGTGNTTTAATATTTGGATAAGTNGCNNNNTCTTTTATTTATGGCTAGTGACACAATAATCTTCAAGNGCGCTTCTGGANGTGNACTTGAAGAAGTTTTCAGGAAGAAACTCATTGAGAGCTGACCGATCTANTAAGCTCTGATATTTTGTGTATTGTAACAGGTAAGGTGGAATTCTTAAGATTTGGTCTGGTAGCAATTTTGCGAATTGGCTTACAATTGANACNGGTATCGGTAATGATTGCACATTCATGATGTTGCGTGCTTCTTTTAAAGTAATTTGTTTTGGAGGCGCNACNTTGTAGATNCCTGTTGGAAGTTTCCTNGTTGCTTCNCAGATAACACTAGACATGTCATNTTCATGAATAAATTGAAATAGTGGATTATAATCAATGGGAGCAGGAGCCATAGATGTGACGAGGTAACGGCTCATAATATTTCTAATATTGGGNCCTATGATTGAGCANGGNCGCAATAAGATAGTATCGACATCTTTNTTGTGTTTCCACATCCAACTTGTNATCATGTGATCNACNGCGACTACATCTCTGAGTTCTGGAAAGCGNATGCTAGCGCGNAGTGGGGAATCTTCTGANAGAAAAACNGTATTGTCACAATANGCNCCATACACATGAAATGTGCTTAGAAATACCAGCTTCTTGACCGAGAATTCTAACGCAAGATCCAGNATAGTAGAGANGCCAGTCATNTTNTCGTCAACGTGAGATTCNCGNTTCGACCCTAACTTAGCNAAGGACATGCGTCCAATCACTATNAGNAGATCNAAAGATTCTTGGCGAAATAGTCGTTCCAAATTTGTTCTNGTAAAGCGCATTGTTCTGAATGTNATATCATCACATTCAATGCCTTCGATGGGGCGAGCATCCACTCCCANAATCTTGGCTTCAGGATATCGGTCTCTGACTTTTTTAGCGGTTAACTGAGCAAGTCCACCGGCAATACCAAGGACGAGAACACTTTTCGTATCCTTCAATTTTAGCTTCACGGTTCGAGCCTTCCTAGTATTTCATTAGTATCCCTGCTGCCCCAGAATTCTCGGCGGGTTTTGAGGCCACTTATAATCATATCCTTAACTTGCTGCTCTATCAAAGCTACTTGTTCGTCAATNACCTCNTCAGGNGAGTTNTCATGAATATCCTCAGGGATTTCATGGGGCTNTCCGATGTGGATATCTACCGGAGAAGGTAGTGGAATCAATGACGGTGACAAGGGGATNGACGGGATTCCTAAGTATTTCCCTAAGAACTTGGCCTGNACTACCAGTGGGAAAAATTCCTCAGCACCNACTACTGCTGTTGGCAAAATCTGGATCCTGGCTGAAGCNGCTAATCGATAAAAGCCTCTGGTAAAGTCTTGTAACTCATAAAACTTATCCATGGGTTTATTGATGCCCCTGACTCCTTCGGGAAAGACTAATACTGATTCCCCCCATTTGAGTAGTTTNCGACAATTCTCCCTATCACCCAAAACNCCCCCGGATTCAGCGCACCAAGTGCCGACAAATGGAATCTTGGGCATGAATCTTTCGAGCATGGGNCGCACTACCCTTGGAGGATTAATTTCCTTNAGAAAAGCAATGTCTACGAGCATGCCATCCAGAGCCACTTGACCAGTATGATTGGCCGTGATCATATAGGGCCGATCTTCAACATTTTCTTTACCAAATACCCGGACCTTGAAGTAGTCCCGATAAAGTGTATGGCAACGGTATAGGAAGCGACGATGGACTTTGAGGTTCAATCCCCAAGGGTCTTCTCCNGGTGGATAGCGTGATTCTAAGTATTCATAAGCCCTGTCAAGTTCAGGTACTGTCTCNGGCGAAACTATATTTACAAGTTTTTTGATCATGAGTTTTAGTGCCACTATTTCTAATAAAAAGCTTGGCCGCATTCTAGCTTAATCCCATCAGTCCACAAGTAATATATGAATTTTCTGGAATATTTTGCGACCTCACATAAGGTTGATNATTAAGCTTACTTTATTTTAAAATATAATTGTGAGGTNAACAGTAAGAAATATTGTCCGATGCCTGATCTTGGTTTTTTTGTNTNCNGATCTGACGGCATGACAATGACGATTTAGGTTAGTTATCGACTTTACTTATCTTTATTTCAATTCTGGCAAAAGTATATTTTTCGATGTTCAGATATAACATGTCCTACCCTCGTCGGGGGTGACTTAATGTTTTACTGATCACTGGAGTGTTGCCTGTTGCAGTCATATGGATTGAATCGAGTTATGCACATTACGGTTTGGGTATCATGGTTTGCCTCTATCATAGGCACGACTTCAGTGAGTATTATGATCGGATATTCGCTGACCGATTGCCGTCTCACTCCGTTTGATCGGTAATATTGACGCCCTTGGTTTACTGTTAGGGCAGTTGTTTGATTCTACCTTGCTGCATATGTTGCGTAACTTTTGATTTGATTGCTTTCTAATTTTAGCAATTATTATTTAGAGCTCAGTTTAATTTGTCGTGAAGAGATTAGTTTATTTTGATCATCGTATCCTGCTAGACGCCAGGTGTCATCAGTATTCATGGAATAGGTAGCGCTTGAATCATAGAACACTTTTCGACCATTTTGAATGCCGGCATATGGTAGGGTTTGTATCTCACTGAGGCAGCCAGGTGAATTATTGGCTGTGACTTTACAAACTTCTACGAGTTCGATTCCATCGACAGAAGATACAGCAAGTTGATATGAGCCTGTGCTCTCAGCACTGATAATGGCCACCGTGATATCGGGGTTTTTGGCAGATAAGACATCATTGACTGTTGTATTAGAAGTTTCATTGAGACCAGCGTAATGGGCGAGAAATGCTATGGTCAGTTGGGCAAACCTTCCAGATAAGCTGATGTTGTTTATATTTGCTAAGGTATCCTGGGAAGTGTGGATGTAAGGATTATGTTTGTTTATGTTTTCAAATGGAAAAACAGCGGGAAAACCAATCCGGTTCCAGCTCCTATGGTCAGATGTACCAGCTGTAAGGGTTGCTTCCATCCAATTACCACCCATATAAATGGTCATAAGGTCTTTCAATGAGCGCCTCAAGGTTGCTGAGGTTTGGTTATCAGCAAGCCATATTGTCTGGTCATTTGGGGTATTGCTATAAGCGGTCATGTCCAGTTGCAACATACCAGCCACCGATTTGCTTTGATTTTGGTAAGATGTAGCTAGATCATCACTACCCCAAAGCCCTATTTCTTCAGCCGCATAGCCGTGAAATTCGATGGTTCGCTGGAATGTTAAACCCTGCTCGGCGATGATGCGCATGACTTCGACCTGAACAGCAATGCCGCTGGCATCATCATCTGCTCCTGGAGCATCGGTTATTATGCCCTGAAAGTGCGTGGAGTCTAGATGGGCGCCGATGATGACCAAAGGTTGGCTATTTTCGGTGCCGGGTATGGTGGCAATGACATTTTGTTGATTAGTATTGTAGTTGGCTAAACTCTTTTTTGTCACTGTGGCTCCAGAAATACCTGAAGCTGATGCTTCATATAGTTCTGCTACTTTATCCGAGGCATTCTGAGCTTGGTCTGAGCTGGAGTGACGAGTTCCCAAGTTTGTTAATGCTGTAATCGATTCAAGCATTTTGTTGGTATCTACTTGGCTAATGGCGTTAACTACTTTTTCCATGGTTATTTGTTCATGATGAACAGGTCCAGGCAGATTCTCGCTTTGCACCAGTTTGAAACCCTTAGGAATGATTTCTATCTTACCGCAGCCAGGTCCATGAAGATGAGCCTGTTCAGCGATGGTATTGAGCTGAGCTCGGTCAATAACCTCCATGAGAGCTATTTTCTGATCGAATAGGTTGAAGACCTCAATGGTATTTGGCAGCTCAGCGATTTCATGACTGAGCGATTGGTTATTTCCCAGCCTTATGATGGCTAATTCGATGTCAGGTAATTTGGATCCGGTGATAGCATAACGTCCGTCATGCCAAAGCAAATTAAATTCTGATGGCAGGGCTAGAGGGAAGGTTGAACGCTGCTGATCGCCTGTAAACTGCTGGATGGTTTGGTAGTCTGTTATACCTATGCCTGCATACCTCTGTTTAAGTAATTCGCCTTTGCCTAAGGCAATCTGACTAAAGGCAAATGTTCCAAAACCAATCTTTCCAAAACATTGTCCAGTTTCTAAAAAGAAGCATGATAGAATAATGATTGTGCGTAACCGATGAAGTGAGGGTTTTTGTGAAACAGTTAACATAAAATTCCTATGGCACTGTGGTTATCGTTAAGGCGGAGCTAGGCCAGTCTGCTGTTGGATCCCAGTCGGTTGGAACACCGCTGACTGGAGATGGAAGGGTGTCCGGGTTTTTGTTCTGCACGCCACCATCACAAGAGCTTAGGATCCAAATGGCAAGAAGCTTTAAATAAACGGTCGACTGGAATAGGAAATGAGTCATGAGTTCCACCATAGTTCAGCGAGTTGTAGAGATATTATATCAATGGACTTAGTTTTTTGGAAAGTTTCTGTTAATTGATCGAAAAATGATCAAAATACTGAAGGGGGAGGTAAAATGTTAGCTCGCTTGAGCAAGGCTGTTTCTCTTGTTTTTCTATTGCAGATTTCTTGTTCTGTTGATGATCCTCAAAATCAGACGATTACAGTACAGATGTATGGATTACCTGATGATGCATCTACGAAAGCTACCTGTGATGAGGATACA
>PBRN01000033.1 GCA_002725955.1 Pseudobdellovibrionaceae bacterium | reverse complement strand
TGGGCTATGGAAAAGGTGCAGTATTGATTTCCTAACAAACGCTCCTGAAGAATCCAGGGACGATCCTCATAATTGACATCCGGCGGCATGGGAGTACCCGGATCCTGAATATAGACACCTTGGCCTGAACGAGAAAACACCGGCTTAACCACATACCCTTTTTTTTGAAAACGGGGAGAGAGCTTCCGTGTCCTCACTAAGGTGGTCTTGGGCACCGGTAAACGCAGTGCTTTAGCCAGCTCAATAAACTCCCACTTACTATGAACCTGACGCATCAGGGCATAATCTTTACAAAAAAGTTCGCAGGAATCAGGCAACATGGGAAGAAGTCGTGATAAGTAAATAGCCTCTTCACACATCGGTAAAATTAAATCAACTTTTTCGATACGAACCAACCGAAGAATGTCTTCACGAAAACCAAGTTCATCAGCACCCGGAGCGCGAACATAATGACATTGAGCAACCGCTTTGGAGTGGAGGCATAGATGGGTCTTAAGGCTTTCGGCAACAATAATGCGATGACCTTGTTGATACAAAGCCCGTGCTAATTCTAAGGACGCTGGGATTCGCCCAGAAGTCAGCAGAATTGTCTTCATCCATTTACCTCCAAATGATACCTTTTCCTTCTTTATACCCGCTATTAGCTCAGTTGTTAAGAACTAAGAAAAACCATATATCCTCCCCTTCCTTGATTCAAATACACTGAGAATGAATCGAGAGAAACTGCAGGACCACCAATGGCATCTGAATAGCTAAAAAATATCTAATAATAATAATACATTACCATGGATACGCCAACTTACCAGCACTCAACACAAGCTATCTGATCCTTATGTTAAGCCAAGGAATCCCCCTTGACCCATAGTTCCGGGTTGCCAAGGCAGATTCCTCAAAGTACGTTATAGCGTTACAATCTCTGGTTGTTAGGAATTTAAAATTTTTATGATTGCCTTAGCTGACTATTTTATCCGCAAACCGCTAGCAGCCAATATGGCTTCGATCATTATCTTAGCATTAGGCATCAGCGCATTAATTGGCATTGAGCGTCAAGCAACTCCGCTGGTTGAACTTGATGAAGTTAGAATTATCAGCATTCTGCCAACAGCTTCTCCACAGGATGTCGAACTCAACGTAACAGTCCCTATAGAAGAAGCCCTTGAATCCATCACTGATATTCAAAAGTACGTCTCCCACTCTTCAGAAGGCCAGTCTTTTATCACTGTCTTTATTGAATCTGATGCTAAGGACAAAAAAAAGGTACGGGACCAAATTCGGCGAGCGGTCGATAGCGTCCGGAACCTTCCAGAAGAAATGCCTGAAAAGCCAAGGGTCTTAGAAGTCAAAGTAGAAGATATCGTTGTTTTTGAAGTAGCTGCGGTACTGGAAAAATATGATCCTGGTCGCATCGTTGAAATTACCCGTAAGTTAAAAAAGCAACTGATGAAACTTGAAGGCGTTGCACGGGTCCGCGAATCCGGAATTCCCAAAAAAGAAATAAAAATTTATCTCAACCCAAAATCTCTCAAAAAATATCAAATGTCGGTAGAGGAAGTACTCCGTGGTATTAAACAAAATAAGGTTCGCTTGGGCGGAGGAGCTCTTGAATCCTTTACCCATGAAAAAGGCATTCTAACGATTTCGGAGTTCGAAAACCCTAAAGACCTTGGCCAAATCGTTCTGCGTTCCACCGGCAACGGCCAACAAGTGAAGCTAAAACAAGTTACACGGATTGCTGAAGGCTATAAAAAACAAGATACCTTAGTGCGCTACAACGGTAAAAGAGGAGGCTCACTGCTGGTAGTCAAGCGAGCTAATGCCGATATTATTGACCTTGTAGACCGTATTCAGGTGCTCAAGCAAGAATTTCTTGCAACAAGTCCATCAGATCTAAAACTCCTGACCACATGGGATTTTTCGGTCAAAGCACGCCAAAGACTGACTATTGTTTCACAAAACTTGGCGGCTGGTTTCATTCTGGTACTAGTGATTTTATTCTTTTTCCTCGATCCACTCATCGCCTTTTGGACCGCTGCCGGTATTCCTATCGCCATGGCCGGAGCTGCCGCTTTCATGCCTTTTTTAGGTGTGACTATCAATACCATTTCTCTATGTGGGATGACCTTAGTTCTAGGTATGATTGTTGATGATGCTATCATTATTTCCGAAAGCGTCTATCGAAACATGGAAGATGGGTTAGAACCAAAGGAAGCTGCTCTTCAGGGGTTAAAAGACGTCATTAAACCAGTATTCGGAACAATAGTAACATCGATCATTGCTTTCGTGCCTCTATACTTTTTACCGGGTGTTATCGGACAGTTTAGCAGCGAAGTCCCCACTGTCGTCAACGCTATGCTAGTTGCCAGCTTTTTCGAAGCTTGCCTCATTCTGCCGTCTCATGTTTCCCACCGACGAAAACAAAAATCTAACTCTAAAAATAAGAAACGTTATGTGCCACCAGGGCAAAAATTAATCAGCTACCTTCAAAAGATATACCTTAGAGCCCTGCGAACTTTATTAAAGCATAAGTATATTAACTGCATCTTAGCATTTTCTGCGATGACTATTATTTCAGTTATTTGCGCCAAACAGACCAATTTCAGGATGTTCGACTTATCTCAAAGCCATCGGGTCTATTTTATGGGAGAAGTTCGCTCTGGAGCCTCGTTAGGCTATACGGAAAGAGTAGTCAAAGAAGTACAAACCATCATTGATACTCTTCCCGAAGGGGTCGTCGAAGTAACCAAGGTTGATATTGGTCAGGAAGGCTCATTTAAAGGTGCCCGCTATATTTCTCATACTTCTTTTCTTTTTCAGCTAGTACTAACCCCTTTTTATAACAGAGACATGACAGCTGAAGAGGTAGCTCGTAAGATAGTTGAAGAAGCAAAACTAAAGCTAAAAACTCAACTAAAAACATTAGATTTTGAAGTCGATGCCGAAGGACCTCCAGTCGGCAGACCGGTAGAAATCAGATTCAATTCAGATGACGATACAGAACGACTTAAATTGGTCGACGAAGTTATGAACATACTTAAAGACTATCCGGTATCAGAACTGGGAACAGACAGGGTCGCTGGTCGTGAAGATTTACAGCTAGTACCCAACTTTAAACGACTAGCCGATGTTGGGCTTACCGTTTCTGATGTTGCCCGCACGATCCGTACTACTTTAGATGGAAGCATCGTCACCTATCAACAGACCAAAACCGACCGGGTAGATGTGAGGGTTCAGGGTGACCCGGGACAAATAAACTATAATAATCCTCTCGCTGGTATCCTAGTCCGCAATCAATTTGGCAACCTCATCCCAATTGAAGGGCTAATGAATCAAAAAAATGTGCAGCCGCCACGCAAGATCCTTCACTACAATGGCACGACATCTAGTCTCATTACCGCCAATATCATACCGCCAGCCACAGCCCTCGACATCAAGCAGCGTCTGGAAAAGGACCTGACACCATTGAAAGAAAAATATCCAGATATAGAAATACTGATTGGCGGCGAAGCGCGCGAAAGTCAGAAATTTATAAACAATATTATTTTTCTGTTCATCATGGCAGTCATTGCTATCTATGCATGGTTAACAATTCAGCTAGAAGATTTATTTCAACCTTTTATGGTGGTCTTAGCAATTCCTTTCGGCGTCATGGGTATTCTCGCAGCTTTTATTGCTCACGACTATTCCCTTTCTCTATTAGCATTAGTCGGTGTAGTTGGGGTTGGGGGTGTTTTAGTAAATGATTCACTGATCATGGTTGAATTTATTAACCGTAATCAGAAACAAAGAAAAGCGAAGAGTACTGATGGCAGTCATGGGACTCCTGTTCAAATTCTTGATGATATTGTAGAAGGAGCATCTCATCGCTTTAGACCTATTGTACTAACAACTATAACTACAGTTATCGGGTTAATGCCAACGGCATATGGCCTTATCGGGGATGCAGATTCATTCATCAGTCCACTGGTATTTGCTATGCTCTGGGGACTCATGATTGGTACACCTGGTGTGCTTCTGGTTTTGCCAATGCTATACGCAACGATTCTCGACCTGACAGACAAAATCACCCTGATCAAAGCCAAGTTCATCTAACACGATCGATGGGCTATAGACACTAAACGCTCTCAGGCAATCATCAAAATATCGGATGCCTAACAAGGAAGGACTGTCCTAATAGCTGCATCCAGATCAGAAACATCGAGAACCGGCGAATTTAACTGGAGGCGAAAAGGCCTGGTATCATAATGCTGCTTATAGAACATCGATTCTAATAGTCCATGACCGAAAATCAGCTGTTGAGTATCCCCAACGGCATCTTCATACTCCACAATGCCCCCCTCATCAAACCGAGTTAACTCATCCTCGCCTGCCGATCGATTACCCAACCCTGATCTACCAAGGTAACTTTCCCATGCTCTTTGATGCAGCAACTTTTTCGATAACGGAAACGATAGCCAAATCAAACCATTGAAGAAATCATGCCAGTTTTGCTCACGATGCCAGATGCATTGATCCACCACAATCGACTTTAAATAAAAACCTAAAGGACTCAAACCATACTTCTTCTTCAGGGCTCTGCGCTTGCGTTGACCAAGATATTCTTGCTTACGAAAATAAAACTTCTTAGTTACTTCGCAGCTATCCAAAGCATGATTCCATGCTTCAACACCAGGGAAAGACTTGGATAAAAGCAGAGATTGGGCTTTTTCAGATAAAACGCTCCATCCTGGCGGATCAAAAGCACAAATTTCACGCCAGTGAGAGTAAGTTGAATAAGTTGCTCTGTATGCTTCAAGCGATGGCTTCTCAGCCGATTTCAAGACAAATTCTTTGATCAAATTCACAACACCCTGCGATGACATTGGATTAGATCTTTATACTGCCTACCACCGTAACAAACAAAATATATATTAGGTATATTTCCATATGATTTAGTCGGTTAATCACAATCATGCTGTCGTAAACCAATTAAGTGAACATCCTAAAGTTTATACACTAAACTTCCTTTTTGATAGCAGCAGATTATCAAAAAAATGGCTTAAATAACCATCAGCAGCAGCAAAAATTTGTCAGTGTATATTATTCAGCCGCAGTGGCTCACACCGGGTCAGAACACCTGTAATAATCAAATATATTAAAATGTTAACCACATTCAGCCTCTAACTTCATCTTGATTTATAAAGCTCTCATCTTGGTGTGAAAATTGCGTTCCATCAACTTAGATAAACAAATTAAAATAAGGCTATAACGCTTTCAGACGGCCAATAGACAGCATGAATTGCTTCGTCATACGCTTGCCTGGAAAGCAAATGAGTTAGACCGCACCTCCCATTCATTAATGGTAAACCTCTAATATGTTATTGGTATTCAATTAAGCTTAGATTTAAGCAAAAAACACCGAAAACATATAAGAAGCCGAGTGTTTAGATAGTATAGGATCATCATGCAACTTTTTAATTCTCGAGTTAAGATCTTAAAATATCTCACTATANTTATATGCATGNGNATCGCTTTAGGGTGTGACGAAAAACAGTCTGTTTTTANTAGTCAGGCTGATGAAGGAGAACAAAAATCNGTCAAACAAATCAAAGAAGAGTCTGTTCAANTTCCAAATAATATAACAGGAATGTACTTGACCTGTACCCCACCATCAGAAGCGACCGCTACCGATTTAAAAACGTCTATTAATTGNGGTATTATCGACNGCAACCAACAGCCANTTNCTTTGGCAACTGCCGCTGACAAATGGGAAATTAAACACCCACCAGCAGAGCCTATGCTGGTTGAGGCCATAGAACANNCAGGAAAAAACGAGTTACCAATCCTGATCAATCTAACAATNGATCCTAATCATACTTTCCCAGCAAGCTACCTTAATACCTATGCAGCTGCTTTCAAGTTNGGGATACTNGTCACTAAAAATNGACAAGAAAAGCTATTGATTCCTTTGGAACAGCAGATTCCAGGTAATGAGCAACCATCCGACCTTATTCCCGGCATTGGACTACCGGCATCAGACTGGGTCGCTCAGTTACTGCCAGAAAATGGCAATGGCTTAGAGTTAGCTCTCAGTTTAAGAGACATCATGAACGGCCAAAAGATANACCTNACTGATAAAAACCCAGATTTNGGCTTAGTNTTAGGAGATGGTTCAACGGCATATGGCGGTGATCGATCCGCCTCGAACGATATTAGCGGATTAAACGTAAGCAGAAGAACAAATCTGGANGAGACTCATCATCTAGTTCTTGAAATCTCTGAAGGGGAAAGTATCAGACAATTTGAAGAAGCTANTAGCACTATAGTNGAAGCAATCATCTCNGAACAAAGTTATNTCAAAAACTCTGCCNNAAACAAAATATTCTTTATAGCTGATAATAAAACCTATTGGTTTCAGTCTGCAGGGAAAACTTCNTATCAAGAGGCTCAGATNAATTGTCAAATCATGGGCAAAACCATCAGCAGTATNGGCTCNCCTNCAGCCCAAGCTGNTGTGCGCAGGCTCAAGAATTTAACNGGTGGAGCTTTCTGGTTAGGTCAATTAGCGCCNGAGGAAAANACAGCAACCNATCCATGCCCCCGCTTTGAGGACAATGATTTGGCATGTACTGCCCAACAATACTATTTATGCGAAGACTAATCTTCGCATAATAAANATTTACCNAGGCGCTANTTACTGGCCTTCACTATCATTTAAAGCGCTTCAAGAACTNTAGCGATTCCTCAGAATGCAAATCGACATATGAAGAACTGCCTCTGCCAGCAAGCCCGGATGTGCCTCCCGATGATGCTACACCGATGATTGCTCCATCATGAAACATCGGACCGCCTGAGTCTCCCAAGCCGGCATTCGCATCCTGGCCGTCAGCACCACCCGACTTATCCTTAGCTTGACCAGAAATATCAATAAATCCATTTCGGTAAGCATCAATAGTGTTATATCCAACCCGTTTACGATCGTCACCTTTAGCTGACCATCGGGTGATGTTATGGTAACCATACCCAACCAAGGTCACTNTATCANCTTTATTGGCTGGAAANTTGCTGATTTCAGAAATCACCCTAGGACGCTCATTACTTTTTCTAGGTTGTGTCTGNAGCACGGCTAGGTCAAAACGATTTGATTTCTTCCTTTTTTCCCAGGCCTTGATCCGCCAAGCGTCGACAACAGTAGTAATCAACTTGGAANTCTTTGGGCTTGCATCATGATCGGTAATTTCGACCACATACATTTCTAGGTTTTCAACTAACCCCTGCTCATCAGAACTGCCTTCACCTGTGCAATGAGCAGCAGTCAGNATTAGATCATCCGCAATCCANGCGCCAGTGCANAAGGAGGCNCCNCGACGCTTACCATTGACATAAACTTTGCGGAACAGCTGCACTACTGAAGGAAAGTCACCCTCTNCAATCACTTTACCATTAGCAATATCAAGATNCGATATAGGCTGCGGGCCTGAGCCACACCCCACCAACAAAGCGATCACTGTCATCATACCAGAGCACAATAATTTCATAGATAAACCCTCCACAGCTGTAGCTCATAAGCCAAATAGCTATATGTCCAATGATTCTCAAAGATTTTGAGTAGTCATAGCAGACTAGAAAACCATGGGTCAATCACCATTTAACCTCGTTCAAACATGACAANAAATAGTTTCTATTGAAATTACAGGATATTAAAACTGGCNACAGCCAACNTGCAGTTAACATGGTTAATAAAAACAATCATATATGTATTGCACTTCNCACAANAGGCATGTTAGTTTGGCACATCATGTACNAGAACGGCACCGCTATAGTTGTAAAGACCTCTNCCCTNCTACTGCCGAACTTTTTGATTTTCAGGAGCCTTGCAATGAAAAACTTATTAAACAAGTCGTTTGGGCCTTTCAAGTTTTTGGCTGTGATGGCTAGCATAACTATACTTGGTTTNGTTTTACCATTAGGGGAACAAGCNATAGCAAGCCAATATCAAAACTTTATTGAGAATGACAACAAACTATCANTTAAAGACAGCAACCTTAAGAAGGCAGAGAAAACTTCTACTATGATTAAGGGCTGGATGAACGAATCAAATCAATACGTACAAACTAAATTAGANCATCCTTTTCTGCAAAAATCTAAGAAGCTTATCACCAAAACTTTTCATCCACACGTTCGATGGCTAGCAGACCAGATGAAGTCAATCNCAGAATANTCATTTATCAGTGATGGCTCATCAGTNGTTNTAGAGGATATAGGTATTGGNNTAACNCCTCCATTAAACTGGCAAGTNAAGACCCATANCTGGTCAAATGAAGTTGTGATGAACAGCCCATCATCACTTAACAAAATCAAAATCGTAATTAACCCAACTGAAACAGGAANGGCCACNCCGGTAGCAAAAAATAAAATTCAAANGGTTTTNAGTCTGCATATCAAAGACTTTCTTAAANNCCAAGGAGCTAGNNGAATTAAAATCAGTCGAGCTCTTCGGGTTCCCTATAGAAATAATGCNGACGGCATAGCCTTTCAAACTANCTACAAAAAGGGTGAANCTCGATTTCAAGACCTNTGGTTTCTTGCNACAGGACAAGATTATCGCATATTTTTACAGTATCAAAATCAAATCACAAAGNCATCACCNGCTCAAAGCGANCAGGNCTTAATNAAAAAATCATTGCAAACAATTGCACCAATAGAATTAAGGAANTTATTTCCTTGGTTTAGCTTTTTCAACTTATTCGNAANNNTNTCTATCANCCTACTTCTCTTCTATATCGNNTGGANTAAGTTAACAGGTANATCTNGAAATTTTGTCGAAGAAGANGATGACAATGAACAAGAATCATCGTGGGAAAATCATGACTTTTTTGCCNCTCCCACTAAANAGNAAGTTCTGCCCAAANCTTCAGTTCGGGTAAANCCAAAACCNNCNAGANTANAGCCAAAACNNGGCCAATANGATTTTATNCTAAAAAATGGCAATCTAAGTACTTCCCCAAAACNAAANCCACTCTANNCATAATATTGAAATTTTATGGGGANNTAATACTNACACCTTGANNACNNAANCGGAACAATANGATTCCGGTNCTATATCATANCANNCNAATATAATTGTGNTCTTATAACANTNAAAAGCCCCTCTAAAGCACTA
The DNA here is from genome assembly GCA_002725955.1 of Pseudobdellovibrionaceae bacterium. Taxonomy (GTDB): domain Bacteria; phylum Bdellovibrionota_B; class Oligoflexia; order Oligoflexales; family Oligoflexaceae. The sequence goes on along the minus strand of PBRN01000033.1, from coordinate 11,861 downwards.
ATTTTATTAAAATACCGAGACTAAAGGGAATCACGAAATCAACCGATAAAATGGTTTTGAACTCGGGAGTTTTGATGAATATCAACAGAATCATCGCTTTAACTGCATTCTTCTGCCTGCTATTGGGATGTACCAAAAGCGAACTTTATGATAATCGCACCAGTAAGGGTGACAACCAAGAGGCTGATAACTCCAAAACTGAGGTCACAGACAAGGAACCTCAAGAACCCGAAAGTCCTGAAACTGAAGTAGAGCCCGAAGAAGAACAGGTAGCATTCGCCATCACCACAGCTTTTAACGATAATACCCCTATTCCCATCAAATATGCTCGAGAAGGAGAAGATGCTTCGCCTCCTTTTGGATGGGGCAAAAGCCCAGATGGATCCAGTTCCATAGTCATCCAAATGGTTGATCTTGATGTCGGCGCTAACGGTCGCATCCATTGGATTATGATTGACATTGATCCATCGATGAATGCCATTAAAGAAAATATCACTAATGCAAATATCGCAATGGAAGCCCCAGGAGCTAGCCAACTCGTTGTCTATGGAGGCCCCAACCCACCGGTGGGAGACGACCCCCACAAATATGAAACAACCATATATGCTATTCAGGCTGGAGCAACAGTAGATGGCAACCTCTTGGGGGTAAACCAAAACCAAGACGCCCCAGCTAACAAGGCAGCGTTAGAAGCCATTAGTATCGATAAAATTGTAATTACAGGTACTTATGAAAGGTAGAGTTAGCGATCGGGATTAAGAAGCCTTAGCAGCATGAGCTCGTCGGATATGATCTATCAAGAGATCAAAATCCAGTGGTTTTGACAACACTGCATCTGCACCTTTAGCCCAGATTTCATTAAATAAAGCCTGATCAAAACGAGAACACATCATGATCACTTGCATAATGCTCATATGTTGGTTCTTGATATATTCAAGTAGCTTAATGCCTCCCCCTGGAGCAATATCGATATTGGCAATAATATAATCGATAGGATTAGCGTTCATCTTTTGGATCGCAGCAGCATAATCCTCAGCTGTATAGGTCATGAAACCTGAATCATCAAATTCGGCTTTAAGCAGATCCCGCACATCTGGTTCAGCATCGACAATAAGTACTCTTAGTGGTTGGTTTCGATACATCATCTATTCCACCAATGAAAATTATATTGCAGATATCAATTTCACGAGACGACAGCAAATCAAACACCTATATTTAGCATATCGCTAATTGGCAATGATTACTACAATGCGGCTTGAGGTTTCGAAAAAATAGACGATCAATAGCACAGGTCATTGATATGACAATGACACATCTCAGATCAGAACTAACCGAAGGACTAATTAATACTAGAATGAGCAATCCACTCGCCAACAAGCTTAGATGAATGCACACCATTTTCCAATAGTGGCACTCCCGCCGTTAGATAGGCACCGACAATCCATAGTTTTCTTTCTTTCTGCTTTTTCATCAGATCCTGCAGTTCACCCATAGCCTTTTGTGATTCTGATGTCGCCAAAGAACGCTTAAACGTTCGCTTCGCCAACACTTGATCCGGATCTGGTTCAATAAGAGGATCCCAGCTTTGAAAAAGTTCTAATTTTAAACCATCCTGCTCAATCTGATTCATCCAAATAGTCGCTGATGATCGATCTTGCTCCTTGTCCCAAAATAGGTTTACGGGAGCCCACATACCTTGTCGAGGAGGCATCAAATTGCGGTCAGTATGCATAAGCATTTGGGTCTCAAACCATGGAACTTTACTTATCAAATCTCGCTCAACGTTCCATTTATCACCCAACAATCTCATCGCATCCTGCGGTTCTGTCGCTATCACCACATGATCGAAAGATAATTCACCATGATTTGAATGGATGACCATTTTATTACTTGAAGAATCCTGCTCCAATTTACCAACCACTGATGCAAAATAACACTGATCTATGCGAGACATCAGTTTTTCTTCAAACACTTTAGTCCCCCCACGAATCCTCCAGGCCGGCTCACCACTGGTAAAATTCTTAAACAGACGTAACATATGATTAATCGGAAACCTGTCAAGATCTCGATAACCACAGGTACACATCAATGCCCACATAGGATATAGAATCCCGTCTATAAATGGAGGAGTAAAATTTTGAACCTGCAAAAAATCTCTAAGGCTTATACCTGAAAAATCCTGATCTAAATTAGTGTTCTTGATGAAACTAAACCATCTCTTTAGTTCCCATCCATGAGTCCACAGCCAACGGGCTGTTGAAGGAGCTAATTTAGGTAAATAAAAAGAACGCTTACTCCGCTCCAATGCATGAAAACCTAGATAAGTATCGCCGCCCAAATACGAGAAGCTTGGTTGCAAAGGAGTTCTTGCGGTTTCAACATTAATTTCAGCCAACAGCTGAAATAGATGCTTATAGTGGGGAGCATTAATCGCTCGGGGAGGGATATCTAATCGAATCCGCCCTCTCTTCGTTTCTACTTCGACCCCTTGATATCCAAGTCCCAAAGATTCTTTCTTTTCGAAGAGTGTGACCCTGTTCTTTTCACCCAAGATCCAGGCTGCCGAAAGACCGGCCACGCCACTACCAATGACTGCTATATCAAGACTCATTAATATATTTCCAAAATGATTGGTCACAAGTATGAACCAACAGCAACCTGGAACTGGACCATCACCAATTGACAGTCGGCCTGATTCACTACATCCTTGTAGCCACGAGTGTAATAGAAATCATCAGAGGAGTCCAGGCTTGCTAAACATAGTATGGCTCAGCCTAGTTGCCGCGGTTATCCTGCTCGTTGGCTTGAAATTTAGTCAATCTCTACCTTGGGCTATCATTCGAGAAGGGCTAGCTTCAATTATAGAAAAGCGATCTCCCTTTGGCTTAACCCGCAAGCACCTTAACCAAAACAACGGAAATAGCCTTTGGGGTAATCTAGGTTTATGGACGAACTCTTCAGAGCCGTATCACATAGCTGCTAAAAGGCTGGCAAAAACGGTTGGAGAAACAGCGCAGTTAGGGCCAAAAGATAATATACTAGATATTGGTATCGGTTCTGGGGACCAAATTTTGCTCTGGTTAGAGGATTTTTACGTCGCTAAGGTGACTGGCATCGAACCAGATTCAGCAGGCTTCTTATCTGCATCACAAAGACTTAAGGTGTTCTCAAATGCGATCATTATTCATGGTGGATTCGAAAAAGACGGGATCAATTCCCCGACCATCCACCAGCAAATAAGCCCACATCAAAATCTCTTTGGCAGCAGTCAGTCAAAATGTAATAAGGTTCTTGCACTTGACTGTGCTTATTTTCTGCCCAACCCCCCATTTTTCTGGAATACAATTGCTGACAATATCAAAACAGCAGGCACTGTAACCCTGACAGATCTCATGCTAGTCCGTCACTTAAATAGCCCAGAAAGGATATTGCTGCGCTTCATATCCTGGTTGACAAGGATTCCATATTCGAATTGGCAAACAGAACAGCAATATTTCCAAAGGCAAGGCATTGATCGTTTTAGCGCTCGAGTAACTAGAGATCTGTCAGTAGAAGTATTAGATGGCTTCGCAGCTTTCTTCGAAAATCAAAGAAAACTAAATATTGAAAACTGTCCGCGGCATGAGTTGGTTCAGCCTGAATTAACTAGCTTAATTTTAAAATATATGCGTCGTAAAAAAATGATACGCTATGTGATGATTCATGCTGTAAAAAATTGAATCACAACAGCCGCTAAAATGAAAAAGGACCTGAAGAATGGCTTCCTACCCTTCAAGTCCATGCGTAAGCAAGTTACCTGCCATAACTTAGAACGACGTACCTAAGGAACATAAAGCGCTATCGGTATAGGTATCTACTGTGCCACTCGTTTTTCCTGCATTCAAAAATTGCAAAGTAGTGGAGTAACCGACTTCTAATTGCGCAACGTCACGACGATATCCAATCACGGCATCAAGAGCTCCCAGAGCCATTCCCACTTGAAAAGACATACTATGAGCTGATTTAGTGGTTACATCAAGCACATCTTCAGTCGGTGGGGTAAATGATGTAGGCCATTGTCCGGCATTAACAGCCTGAGTAATTAAGGCACCAATGACAGCACGACTGGTTGCACTATAAGTCGATTTATAAACCAGAGTACTACTCACAGGAGCCCCACCTCCCAAATTAAACAACAATGATCCGGCTTTCAACGTATATGAGAAATCCAAATAAGAAATGCTTCCTTCCGTCGTTTTTACCAATAGTTCAGTGCCTGAGGAAGAAACAGCAGTGGCCTTAGTTAACGTACGCTGGCTAGCGCCAAAACCTAACCCCATCGGTAAAACATAATGAAGCCCAACAGTAGTGCTAGTCGATGCTTCTTTATCGGATTCTCCTGTTTCCAGTTCACTAGAACCAGCTATTGAACCTCCTGTTAGCCAAAAATGTGAACCACCCCCAGCGGCCATTAGACCTGACGAAACAGTTAAGCTAAAAACTATAGCAATAGTTAATATGTTCCTGTACACAAGACACCCCCTAACTCAATCACAAATATTAAAATTTCAAATCAATTTTTATAAATGGTCGGTTTATACTATTGTTACTTTAGAAAATTAATAAAGCTTAGTTTTCGAATTCCAACAAAACCGGTAATATATCTTTTATTAGTGGCGCAGTATAAGATCACCATAATTTTATTTACAGCTTGATCATAGCCAAAAACTATTTTTTCTTTAAAAGAAAATCAAGCAGCTTGATACTCATGCGATCTTTTAGGAGGGGAAGAGGATAAAAACTGTCACGCCATCGCACGCCGCCGCTGCGCAGCGTAACTATAGCAGAATTTAACAGTAAATAGATATAAATAGGCTGTGCTAAGGGATAATATAGAATACTCAATGGCGAAAAGTTAGTCCTGCGTATTAAGATGTACTTCATACAAAAGTAGAAACAAAAACAGGAAAGAATGATCGGATCAAGGTTGACGACACCGTATAGAAATACTCCAAAACTAATGATTTCTATCAATACGTAAAATATAGTTAAAGACACATTGTATGCAAAAGCTGCGAACAGGTTCTTTTCCAGACCTTTGACCATGTCATGAACCGTTGAATACCAGTCTACAGCAACATCATCATAATTAGATTGAAAAACATCACTGCGCGCCCCCTCATGCTTCAGCATCGATCCTAAGGCTAAGTCGTCTATCACGTCTAACTTCACTGCTTCAAAGCCCTTAGTCTGCCGCCAAAAAACTTGACGCACCATCATAAATGCACCGACTCCAAACCCATGATTCGAGTCTGGATTTCTTAACCTTCCTGGATTAAGACTCATCATAAGTCTTAATTCAAACTCCAACATAATTGAAGAAAGTAAATAACTTGGTTTTCCCGTACTCAGCTGGGGAACTATGGTCAAGTAGTCTAAAGACTCTTTCTCCACGTAATCAACTAACCTTCTGATTATCGTTTTAGAGAGATGCACATCGGCATCACAAAAAATCAGAAAATCAGCCTCTGCAGATCCAGAGGCTTGATGTAATGCATGCGTCTTTCCCAGCCAACCTTCTGGCAAACTATCAATATTTAGTAATCTAATATAATCATATTTATCAGAGTAAGACTCTATCACCTGCCTGGTTCCATCTGAAGAACGATCATTGACCACTACCAATTCATAATTTGGGTAGTCAATATTCACAAAAGATGCCAGGGCTGCACCAATAGTAGATTCTTCATTACAGGCTGGAATACAGAATGAAACTTTAGGCAGATTTGATGAATTCTGATCTAAATGAAGACTCTCTGTGCTCCTCAACATAGAAGTATGATAAAGGCTTAATAGAGGCACTATGAAGCACAGGGAACAACCTATGAATATTAAACAAGTCTCTAAAATTGGCTCTGCTCCTATCATCTGGGTCATTACAATTCAAATCCATAAAGAGGATTCGTAAGAAAAATATAGTATATATCTCATATACCAGAATAAAATAATCCGGGTATTTTTCCTATTAATTACAACCATATCATCGATATGTTGTCGGACTATAGTAAAATTAGGTAGATATAACAAAATATTACTAATTTATCTCTAAAGTAATGCTTTACTAGGCCGAAAGGAAATTCGGTAACGAAGTGCAGGGATAGAAAAAATGGAAACAGCCTTTTATTTATTTTGTGTATTCTTGGGTCTATTAGCTTCACAAGAGTTAGTGCGTCGTTTCCCAAGAATAATGACACCTATTTTCTGGATACTCCCTATTGCTTTATACTCACGATGGCAAGAGGTCTATCCCGAGTTCGATCTTTTTCTGTTCGTGAAAATTTGGTCACTCGTTATTGGGATCACTTGGACTACCTTATTTCGAACAACTCCACTAGGTGAAAAAGGCTGGTTTAAGTATGTTGTCTACGCTATCCTGGTCATTAATATACTTGAAGCTGTCATGCGAGACCTGATTCAAGGGAACGATGGTATTGCTAATTATTTCAATGGCTTTGCTGGAATCTTGTTGGTGGTAACCCTTCATAAGTATCAATCTATTCATACCAAATCCATCAATAACGTCCAAGATATGTATTGGGGTTCAATGACTCGAAAATGGGTGATTGGCTACACTATCTGGAATTTCACCTTTGTCTATCTCAATTATAACTACGCTGCCCTCAATCACATTGCTGTTTTGAGTGCACCACTATTCATCGCTATGTTACCAAATCGCACTGGAGAATGGCTGCAAGATCGTTTTACTAGTTTAGCTATTTATCTACTGTATAACTTCACTTTCCGTCCCTTTACCCAACAATTCGAAATCAATAGCGAAAACACCACCGCAGGCTTAGTTCTATCTACTATATCGATATCTTTTTTGATCTTTGTTACTTTTATGCATTTCAAACAGAAATCTTCGACTGATGATTCTAACGACGATAATGATCAGAACCAAGGTATGCAGGATACCGAGACTAAAGCTTCTGCCTAAAAATCTATAATCTCTATTGAAGATAGCTACCACTAATGAAAGCAAAAAGAGTTGGTCAGGGCTGTTAATAATCAATTTCTAGATATTGATTATTTTCAAGAATAGATTGGGGATTTAAAAGTTATTTTCGATGGACAAGAATTCTTTGTTCACTCATTATTTTTTTCAGAGGTATAAAATCACCTTCATTAAACTGAAAAGCAACATAATTCTCATCGATACGAACAACCTTGCCTGAGATATTGTGCTCACCCCGATCATGAGGGAAGAGTATTTTACCCTTTACTTTTTCACCTTTTTTAAAGACCTTATGTGGCCCGACGATCAATCGCAGACCTTCTTCCGAAAGATCCAGAATATGAAACTTACCTTTTTTTGACTCAAACACAGGATTGTCACCTATCTTATAAAAGATACGAAAATGCCTCCGGCGACAGTCACCTTCCCTATCATCTACTGAGGCTTGGGCCAGCGCATCAATTTCTTCCAGATTTAAGTAGTCTTTAGGAGATTTATCCTGAGCACCTTTCATATATTCATAAAGTAGCTGTTCAAATTGTTCAAGATCACAATACCTTTTAAGATCATCGCCTTTACACTTGTGTAAATACTGAAGTATGGGAACAAGCTTGTCATTTGACTCTAAGATAATATTTGAAGAACCATTATTATATAACGTTTTTTGTAATACCTTAGTACCAACCAAGATATCGATATAATCGCTGATTTGTGATTCTTCGATTAAAAACATAGTTTTTAATTTAGTAATCACATCTTCCGTGCTAAGAGCTATTTTTTGGCCCCCATCTGGGGACTTTTTATAGAAGAGAAGTTCTATAACATGCAGCATTTCTATCCAGTTATGGATCTGCTTGATATTAAAATAATAGTTATCCTGCAACTCGGCCAAACGACGATTCATTGCTCTTAATCGTCCACAGGCTATTTTAACAAACTGAACAAACCATTTTGGGCATCTGGCTAATGATTTAGTTAATTTCTCATTACTTATATAATTAAGACTGGCTGAATCAACTGCTATAATCGATGCAGATCGAGGTTTATCATCAAAAAGTGAAATTTCGCCGATAACACTTTCTGGCTCTAATAAAGCTAAGCTTAGTTTTGCTTCTTTGTTTTCAATGAAAACTTCGACACGCCCTCTTTTCAATATATAAATACCTTCGGGCTTGTCTCCTTTTGAAAAAAGCATTTCACCTTTTTGCAAGTTTACAATCTGATTAGTCAATTTTGCTATCCTCTTTTCTTCCTTATAGCACAAAAAGAATATCGGCTTTGTTTTAAGTAACTTAACTAAATTCAAGGTGAAAAATAGATCCCTCGTGGAACTGACTATAATTTATCAGAAACCCCTATCAAGAAACTTTAAGAAATTTATANATTTGCCGATAACNATGGCCGAGCTGATTTATGGAGCTTTTATATTGGTAGGNATTAGTAAAAAATTTGAGCCNGATGAGATTATATTCCGCGCCGGCGAANCTGCGAAAGGAATGTACATAATNAGAAAAGGTANGGTACGTGTCTATCTTGAAAGACCCGGCCGAGAAGTAGANCTGCTCNTCGTNAAGCAAAAAGAGATGCTCGGTGAGATGTCNCTTATNGACCATGAACCTCGTTCGGCTTCAGCAAGAGCAATTGGNCANGTAGAAGTATCTTATATTCGCCGTGAAGAACTAAAGAAAGTGCTNCATTCTATNCCCAAATGGTTTGTATCACTNATGAACACTATCAGNACGAGATTACGCCAAACTAACAACTACCTTCACACTATTGAAGCTCAGTACCTAAGTTCAGTTAACCCNATGAAAGATGTTCTCNAAATCNTGAACTTAATTGATCTCATTCGTTTTAAGATTGCTGACAATACGTCTAATAACTGGCNNATGAANCNAGCTGAACTNGAAAAGCANCTGATGAATATGTCCATTNTGGATCAACTGCAAATTCGNGAAATCATAAATATTTTAATAGGTGGAAAAATNATCGAATACGGANTAGTNGATAAGGTACCACANATATTCATAGCTCACAAAGCCCGCTTAGACTCNATTATCTNGTTTACCACNAACTTTTTAGNTCAAAATCCTGACATCAAAAANGTNTCAGANGATTTTGTTTCAATTCTCGAAAACCTAGTNTATATCAGTAAAGAAGTTCCTCAAAAAAACTTTTCTATTAAATTAATNAACCTCCAGATTTTTGCTAAGAANAAACAACTNCCNGTAGAAGACTGGCCTCTCATGATAGAAACNATGAANAATGTAGATAACTGCCTGCAAATCAAGAAAAAAAAGGGCGAGATTACTTTAACTGCAATAACCTCCGGCTTACCTATCTTTCTTAGAAATGCNAGAATCGTNCAAGCACTTACCCAAGCTGATTTAGAGCTTGAACTCACCGAAGTCNTCTAATATATAGTTCTGATTATCAATANANCCATTATTTTTGTATAATAGTATGTGTNTGCCATAAGCTNCTCTCNGACTGGTAGCTTATGCCNGTAGGANGCTCATGAGCCNAATCCTATTGGTGAATCAGGAATGGNTNNNGTAATGTCANAGTTGCNAAAGTGGAGTCGCCAATTGAATCTTTCGCAGGNAAAGTTAATACATTCACTGATTCTTACATTATTTTGCTGTAGCTGCCTGTCCTCACAAAATAAAGAAAAAGATAGCTTAGCTGATAGTCTNNATATACCGNCNAAAAATGAATCCTTTCAATATAAATTCANAAAAGGGCAAATCATTAAGAANCCTCANCCTCTGCCATGGGAACATCCTATNACCTTGCAAAAATACTCAATGGGNNAACTTATCGAAGAATACCCGATCTATCGTGGCTGGGATATCGATCAGAATGGCTACATCGACGTTTTAGAAATGTTAGATGAAAAAGGNACTACGATAGGNTGGCTATANGACATGAATGGTGACGGNAAAGTCGATGCNAAGGACTATCTTAAATANAAAAAGGCTCCCGAATAAGAGAGCCGAGATGTTNACTGCAAATGGNTANTTGATCTTGTNAATCTTTTCCATCNCTCCTAATGAGCAACGGTAGGATAATCGATAAAAAANCTTACCGATTTTTTATTACTNTTGCCAACNCGGTCTTTTGATTTTATATGAAATACATGNAAACCTTTTTTATTNAGATTAATCCATGCATCTTTTAATATGACCATNTTCTTACCATTCATATTATANGAAATNTCTTTCACTCCAGACTCACCATCAGTGGCTGAAATAAANATCGANGTTTTNACTGAATAAACNGGNAATNCCTTNCCTTGNTGCTGTCTCTGCGTAATTTTTTGATTGCTAAATCGATAAAATATTTCCGGGGGNTTCTCGTCTAAGAAAAGCATCAACTGTTTCTTCTTAGTNANATTANTAACTTTATCTTTAGAGTAATATTGAAGCTGGACTACTCCNGATTTTTCGAGCTTNAATGGCCCATTATATANTTNCGCCTCNCCGTTTTTAGAAGTTTGATANAAAATCTGNGACAAACCCGATTCCGAGTCACCACTGGANAGAGCTACTTTCGTNCCCTTAGANATATAATTNAGATTAATCAGNTTGTAGACTTTACCTACTAACTTGTGNCTTATNGCNGGTAGTTTNCGATCCATATAAAGATTATNGTATCGATAGATCTTTTGATTTCTAACATTATCCTTAACCCGAACAGCNACTTCAAATGGACCNCTGACATTAATATTCGAAAAGCCTTCAGAGTATTTTTTAAAAGGTCCNCCCTGNATACTATATTCNACACTNCCNATNCCAGCNTTATTATCNTTNGTATTCAAACTAATCTTCGTNCTTGGAGATACAAATATCTTGCCNNTCTTTCGGTNTANGTCTCCTTTATAATCTAAATTAGCCACCGGNGGTGNTTTNTCNAAATAGAAATTAAAACTNTTTTGNGNTTCGCTATTGCCNACGGCATCTACCGAATAATATCNAAAGTTATACTCTCCTTGTTTCAAGCTATCTAATTTGATAGGTTNNGATTTAAAGGTACNGACCAGNTCCTTNTTGTTACTGCCAACAATACTATAGTTTATCTTACGAACCGGAACGANATCNTCGGANGCCGATAATCTAATTCTAGAATAATCCGACAAAACAGTGACCTTAACCCTTTCAACAAAGTTTGATATCCTATGNTTAGATTGNGGNGGGGTCGTATCGACNAGNAATTTTTTATGTCGAATAGCTGAGGTATTTCCNACNTTNTCNTGCGATGTATACTTTATAAAGTACTCTTTTTCTTCTGCTAAAGGTATAAAACTAATATATTTTTGAAACTGCTGATCATCAAAGGAAAAATACACTTGGTCAATTCCTGAGTGTTTATCTACTCCTGAAAACAAAATCTTCAAATTCTTACCAAAAACGAGCTTATCGCCTCTGCTGTACCTCTCAGCACCACGCAGGTATAAGTCAATCACTGGCGGCTTAGAATCTACAAAAACTTTTAATTGATGCTTGTTAGACCCATTGTTTACATCAATAGTTGCATGTCCGTGATTATTTAACTTTAATGGCTTCGATCCTGGAGGTGATATCATCAATAAGTCACCTTCGATTGGCTTTTGCTTATTACTTATAAACAGATAGGCACCATTACTAGGGTGCGTATATATCTTTCCATCTTTAACACTAAACTTAGGACTATCTTTCATAGTCAAGCCGTAGCCAAGCCCTGAAAAAAAAATCCCAGTTATAATGAGCTTAATGGCGGTTATCACATATATCATTTTCTTCCTCCTCTTTTGCTCTCTTTTGTTAATCGACTTAATAAACCGATAATTAAAGCCATAAATATCAATTATTCTATTAAGTAATAAAAC
>PBRN01000032.1 GCA_002725955.1 Pseudobdellovibrionaceae bacterium | reverse complement strand
CAGGTCCTTCTCGATGGTGATTGGTTTGGCAAAAAGATAGAAAGGTTTACTTTGTCCAAAGAGGAAAGATTTGAGATAGATGATAAAACCGACTTTGTGATTGTAGAGACACTGCTCCAGCATTATTTATCTTCAGGCTTAGAGTGTTCAGATTACGTATAATACTGCCTGTGTTGCTGCTGTGATTTTTGGTCCTTTAGTCTTCTCAGCCTTTTTTACTACTATTCAAAAATAGATTCACTTATTTGTAAATAGATAGTGATAAAGACACAGGTCTGCCGCTTTAAGTCGAGGGGAAAAGATGCTCTCTTCGTGATGGGGTGACCCAGTGATGTTGCGTGTCTTTACTGCGTGGTTATAAGAGAGCTGTTCCAGGTTTCTTTAGTTCTTCTCGTTGCGCTTTTAGATGACCCATGTGGCCTTGTGAATCCTGCTTGGTGCTTTCAAGGCTAAAATTTAACCTGTCGCATTTCCCGATTTTTTTTTAGTGGGGTATAAAACTCAGTCACTTTGACTTCGCTTGCTTTGTAAAAACCTGTAAATGACTAACATCAAGGATAAAAATGGTAGCGAGAGACGGACTTGAACCGTCGGCCTCGTGATTATGAATCACGCGCTCTAACCAGCTGAGCTACCTCGCCAAAAGTGAGATACTTTCTATATGCATTCCCGTTTTTGTTGTCAATACTAATCCAGGTTAGCTCCGGTAGGGAGGTAAAGCCTGGAGCTCGTGATTTTTTACAAAGTTAGGACAATGTGTCATGGCCTGGATGAAGGCCGTCACCTTTTCCATGTTTGTCATGATCGAGCAGTTAAACTGTATCGCTGCCTGACGTGTTTTATAACCCCGGGTTAGCTCCTTAGATCGGGCATTTTTCGGGATGTTAATGATGAAGTCTACTAAACCTTCTTTAACCAACTTCAGGACATCAAGCTCTCCCTCTTCGGGCCATGAAACCTCAGTTGCCTCAAACCCATGTTCCTGCAGGTAAGCTGCAGTGCCTTTGGTGGCATACATTGGAATTTTTAGAGCCTTTAAGATTTTAGCAGACTTTAGAAACGCAAATTTTTGTTTCTCAGGTCCGGAACTAACTAAGACACCTTTAGTTGGGGGTGTGACTCCTGAAGCCTCCAGAGCCAGTAACAGCGCTTGATCAATGTTTTCACCGATACAACCGACTTCTCCGGTGGATGCCATCTCCACACCCAGAACAGGATCAGCTCCTCCTAGGCGAGTAAAGCTGAACATTGCGGCCTTAACCCCAACATAGGGTAAATCATCCTCATTGAAGCGCTTCAGGTTTGGCTCCATCCCGATGATCACGTCGGTGGATACATCAGCAAGGTTAATGCCGACTGTTTTCGATACAAACGGAAATGAGCGTGCAGCTCTGGCATTACACTCAATAACTTTGATTTCACCTTCTTTTGCCAAAAACTGGATATTAAAGGGGCCATTTAGGTTTAACCCCTTAGCAATCTCTCGTCCAGCACGGCGCACCCTCCTGACTGTTTCAACATACAGTTTTTGGGCAGGCACTACAGTAGTAGCATCACCTGAATGTACCCCTGCATTCTCGATGTGTTCACTGACGATGGCGGTTAAGACCTTACCATTTTTAGCAACTCCATCGAGTTCTATCTCCCTTGCTCCTTCGAGGAACTCCGAAATAACGATTGGGTGTTCAGGGGATACATCGGCTGCTTCATTTAATGAGGATTCCAGTGATTCGTGGTCATACACCACCTTCATCGCTGCCCCGGATAAGACGTAGCTGGGACGAATGAGCACAGGGAAACCGACTTCCTCGATAAACTTATTGGCTTCGTTCATACTGGTAGCGCCGATCCATCTTGGTTGATCGATTCCCACCTGATCAAGCAATGCAGAAAACTTGCTTCTGTCTTCTGCCCGGTCAATGGTTTCAGGTCGGTGGCCAAGCAGTTTAATCCCTGCTTTAGACAGTGATCCCGCTAGCCGGTTTGGTAACTGGCCGCCCATAGATGCAATCACACCTACAGAGCGTTCAAAATCATTGATATCCAAAATTCTTTCCAGAGACAGCTCTTCGAAATAAAGTCGGTCACTGGCATTGTAATCAGTAGAAACGGTTTCTGGGTTGCAGTTGATAATGACTGAACGCCATCCTGCTTTCTGTAGCCTTTGGCTGCAGCTTACAGCGCACCAGTCAAATTCAACGCTGGTACCGATCCGGTAGGATCCTCCACCTAAAACCATGGCCGAGAATATTTTACCATCATCTGGAAGGTTGTCATTAAACATACCACCATATGATAAATAGAGATAATTTGATGGTGATGGATATTCTCCCGCAGTGGTATCAATCTTTTTGACCACAGGGTGTACCCCTAATTCCTGACGGAATTTACGGATGATCAGTGAAGCAGCCTGTTCTTCCCGCTCACCGATTCTTTGATTATTATAGTGATGACGGAATGCTAAAGATACAATCTGCTCATCGCTAAAGCCTTTGATCTTCCATGTGCGCCATGTGTCTTCTTCTATGCGTGCAAACACTTGACTAATCCATTGGCTTGGTTGGGTCTTGTCATCCACACCCTTGGCGCAAGCTGCGATTTCTTTTTCAATATCTATAATGCGCTTGGTATGGTGCAGAAACCATGGATTAATATGAGTTAGCTGATTTAACTCTTCAATCGTCATGTTTTGTCTGAAGGCTTCCATGACTGCAAATAAACGCTTGTCAGTTGGGTTAGCCAGTTCTTCCCGTAATTTTTCGGAATTGACGACTTTTGTTTGACTGAGTCCATGAGCATTTTCGGTAACCATCCGCACAGCTTTTTGCAGCGCTTCCGGGAAGGTACGACCGATGGCCATAATTTCCCCAACGGACTTCATCGTAGAGCCAAGCTTACGATTGACCCGTTGAAATTTGGTCAGATCCCAGCGTGGTATCTTAATGGTGATATAGTCTAGTGCTGGTTCAAAAAAGGCATAGGTGACGCCAGTAACCGGGTTTTTAAGCTCGAGTAAATCATAGCCGAGCACAACTTTTGCTGCGATATAGGCGATGGGATAACCCGTCGCTTTGGAAGCAAGGGCACTGGACCGCGACAGGCGAGCATTGACTTCGATGACCCGAAACTCAGTCGAGTCAGGGCTCAAAGCAAACTGAACATTACATTCGCCCACTATTTCCAAGAAGTTCACGATATTAATCGTGGCATTTCTTAGGATTTGAAATTCGTCATCTGACAGAGTTTGACTGGGTGCCACAACGATAGAGTCGCCGGTGTGAATACCTAAAGGGTCAAAATTCTCCATGTTACAGATGGTAATGGTGTTACCTTCGGCATCACGCATCGCTTCATATTCAACTTCTTTCCAGCCCTTGAGTGATTTTTCAACCAAGACCTGCGGGGAAGATGCTAATGCTGGTCCCACCAAGTCGCGCAGTTCGTCGGTGTTATCCGCAAAGCCACTACCCAGGCCGCCGCAAGCAAATGCTGCTCTGACAATGACAGGAAAGCCAATCTCATTAGCGGCTTTTAAAGATTCTTCAACGGTATCACAGGCAATACTGACTGGGATAGGCATTGAGATTTCATTCATTTTTTTAGCGAATTCATCTCTGTCTTCTGTCATTCGCAGGACGCTAGCCGCTGTTCCCAAGTTGCGAACATTGTACTTTTTTAGGACCCCTGTTTCATCCAGTTCCATTAAGCAATTAAGGCCAGTTTGCCCCCCAAAACCAGCAATGATGGCATCTGGTCGCTCAAGCTGTATAACTTTTTCCACCCATCGCTTTTCAACAGGGTATAAGTAGACCTTCGCTCCTTTAATGGGATTGGTCTGCACCGTCGCTATGTTGGGATTTACAACTATGACTTCAATGCCCTCTTCGCGCATGGCTTTAACAGCCTGGCTGCCTGAGTAATCGAACTCACCTGCTTGTCCAATAGAAAGGCCGCCCGATCCCAAGAGTAACACTTTGGGGGGATGTCCAAGATTTCTCAAAGGTTCGAGAAGTGGCATTAGTTTCTTACCTCAGTCACAAATTGTTCAATAATCCAGGATGTATCTCTAGGGCCTCCGGAAGCTTCGGGGTGGAATTGTACGCTTCTAAAGGGCTTGGTTTTATGCTTTATGCCTTCATTGGTTTGGTCGTTTACATTCCTAAACCAAGGTTCCCAACCTTCCGGTAGTGAATTTTCTTCTACGACATAACCATGATTCTGGGTGGTGATGGAACCTTGCCTCGTACCCACCTGATAAACGGGCTGATTATGTGAGCGATGGCCGTAGAGCATTCTTTTGGTTGTTGCTCCTGCAGCCAACGATAGTATTTGATGACCCAGACATATCCCAAGGATAGGCCGATCTTCGGTGAGCAGCTTTTCTATGCGTTCACGCAGGTTGCCAGTTCTGGTCGGATCCCCCGGTCCATTGCTGATCATCCAGCCGTCACATTCCACTGTGTCGAGATCAGTGTCCCACGGGAGGACTTCAACCTGACAGCCGAATTCCACCAACTGTCTTACTATATTCCACTTTACCCCGCAGTCGATAAGCCCAATCTTGGTCGGACCTGAACCGACCACGACTCTTTCCTTTACTGAGACCTCGGGTAGGATACTGTTCATCCCGGGGTCAAAAAAGGCCGTGTCGCTTGATGAGATTAATTTGCAGTGCTCATACCGCTTGCCGGTTGGTTCATCCGGAATCACCCGACCTAATAAGTTAGGGGTGGAGCGAATCATATGTACAAGGTGTCGTGTGTCAAGTCCGACTATGCCCGGTACACCCTGGTCTTTAAGCCATGAGTCCAGACTCTGGAAGCTATTCCAGTGGTAGGTCTCAGGGCTATCGATCGAGACAATAACAGCAGCAGCTTGTGCTTTTTTGCTTTCATAACCCGGAGGAATCGGGTCTGCGGAGTCTGCTGAAGCTTCAGGCACACCGTAGTTACCGATCAAAGGATAAGTAAAGCAAAGGATTTGTCCAAAATAAGATGGGTCTGTGATTGCTTCGGAATAACCGACCATTCCGGTCGTAAAGACTAGTTCGCCGCTAGATTTGAAGGGAGCTCCTATGAGTTGACCATCGAAGCGGCTTCCATCTGAGAGTAATAAACCGCATTTCTGACGCATATCTAGCCTTTTCCTTAATGTTGTGGGTTCAGCCAAATTGCGAAACACGTTATCCTAACGATGAGAGATTAGCTATCCTTTAGTGTTTTTTTAATCGTTTTTTAGTCGATTTCCGTATAGTCATAAGTCTCTGATGATTTGTATTCAGGAGAATGAATAAAATGAGCCAAAATGAAACTGTAATTGTCTATGGAGCCAGGACACCNATAGGCAAAATGAATGGTGGNTTGTCCACTGTTGCTGCACCGAAGCTNGGAGCCACTCTAGTAAAGGATGCCCTAGCTAAAACCGGATTGAATGGTGATCAAGTCGATGAGATTATTATGGGTAACGTGTTGACCTCTGGGGTNGGCCAAGCTCCNGCCAGACAGGCTGCCATNTATGGTGGNTTACCTAACTCNGTTTGCGCCACTACAGTAGGCAGNGTCTGTGGTAGTGGTCTTAAATCAGTTATGTTGGCTGATCAGGCTATTCGCCTTGGNGACAGTAAAGTTATCTTTGCTGGCGGTCAGGAGAACATGTCATTAGCACCCCATTTATTGATGGGGTCCCGCAGTGGTTATCGATTTGGNTCGATCGAGTCTAANGACTCTATGCAGTGGGATGGATTATGGGANCCTTATTCAGATCTGCCCATGGGNAGCTGTGGTGAAATATGCGCTGAAAAATATAGTTTTTCTAGAGAAGCTCAAGATGAGTTNGCNATTGATAGCTATAAGAAATCGCGACATGCAGTCGAATCAGGTTTGTTCAATGATGAGGTTGTTCCGGTTGAAGTAAAGGNNCGCAAGAAAACNGTTACCTTTGAAAANGATGAGGAACCATTTTCAGTNGATCTTGAGCGTCTATCTGGTTTGCGTCCCGCATTTAAAAAAGATGGTACAGTNACCGCNGGNAATGCTTCNTCAATTAATGATGGTGCCGCTTTATTGGTGCTTACNGATAAAGNTACAGCGGAAGCACANTCTTTGANACCAATGGCTAAGATTGTNGCTCAGGCGTCTTTCGCTCATGAGCCCGAGATGTTTACTACTGCTCCTGTTAGCTGCATTAAAAAGCTATTNGATAAAAGTGGTCTGACTATTGATGACATTGATCTGTTTGAAATAAATGAAGCTTTTGCTGTTGTTACTATGGCTGCAATTAAGGATTTAGGGATTCCTTCAGATCGAGTTAATGTACGTGGTGGTGCGGTTTCAATCGGTCATCCGATAGGCGCNAGTGGTGCAAGNATCTTAGTGACGCTTATGCATGCNATGAAAGCACAAGGTGCTAAACGTGGATTAGCGACNTTATGTATTGGTGGCGGTGAAGCTAGNGGNGTGATTATTGANCTGCTCTAGTTCACTATAAAAATAAAGACGAACAACCGGNTTTGTTCGTCTTTATTTTAGGTCTTATNCAACCCATTAAANTTNANCATNCAGACNAACATTTAAATATGTTCAGTAGGTGNTGGCATATTGGGTTTCATCTTTTTCTCCAGCCAACTACTGGCATCGAAATTTGNTTCCTGNNGACTNNTATCAACAAAAGCACGGCAACAGGTGATNCAGTTAAGATCAGGTGGCATTGATTTATTNTAATTGGGGTGTTTTAAACAAATTATTGTGCTCATCAGTATTCTCCATTCAGCAGTAGNCAACAACATCATTACGTCAGCACAGTAANGGTAATTCCAATCNTGTATTAGCATAGAATATGCCAAAANNNCTTNTNNGNNGAGGCNANGCTTTCTATTTATTTANGTAACTTAACATAATTAAAGTAAGCTAATTGCGAGCATTCTGTAGACTTTAGCAGCAAATGTAGGGTTTTTATCCATAAACANGGTTAAATCNTGAGTCGGNATAAGCATGGCCCTNACCGGTTCCGTTGTTACCCATGTNGAGTTTTTTTCAGCGTCGAGCAGTACTTCNCGGTGTCCTAACCAATCNCCTGGCTTTAANAATGTGCTATCTTCGGANGATATNTGTCCTTCAATAATAATGAANAANCCTTNAGGANCTTGTTGATAACCGATCACTGTTTGATTGAGTTTATATTCAATAAGTTTGCCNANATTTATGAATGACTCAATTTCATGAGGTTGGGTNCCNTGCCANAAATTGCAGTTGCGAAGTTTGATCATTTCTTCACTGCTAAATCCACTGGANCCTTCAGATAGAGGTATTGNTGTCATATTCTTGGGTGTNNCTTGTGATNGCTNTTGNNCCATTGNNTGGTGATTGTTATCNCCTATNTTGGGNTNGGGATCTTCTTTNANNTGTNCTGATGTCTGAGGCACNAGTTTTGCTGTGGGCATATATTCTAGCTTAGTGAAGTCCTNATCTACNTCTGATGCTTGAGTNATATCATCATTACTGATTTTAAATAAGGAGCGCCTATGTTCTNCNAATGCTGAAGAAACGGTGTCAGGNTTTTCAATAATTGAGGTATGATCGCTGGCAGCTANACTATTAGTTTGGCTTAGNTCATTCATAACAAATTGTANATTTTGNTGTCCGTGGGGAATTTGAGTTTGATGAACTTCTGCCTTTTCNACCATTTCCTGATAATCATTCTTCATACCAGCTCGATCGAAACATTCTGCTGCAATCCCAAAGGAAGAAGCCTGGCGATAAGANTTTCCGGCATTGACAAAATCATNTAGNCTNTGATANACCTTGCCNGCATATTCAAANTTNTTTACTTCCTNAAACATTTCAGCAAGTGTAATGCTCTGNTCAGCGCTNAGNACTTGGCTGAGNAATTGNTCGTTAATATCAGTTCNATTTCTTTTATAGAGTTCTGCTGCTGCCGTNGGATTGCATGCCTTTATTAAAGTATTAAGTACACNCATNGTTTTTCCCGTAAATACNACNACATCAGCNAGCCTNGGGTTGGTATTGCCAACCATAATAAACTTCNTNGCAATATCGATCTCATCAGNNGTTAAATTGAGCTTAGAGATNTCGAGAGTTTTTTCTAANAGNTGATTCAATAGCTTGATNGTTTCAGCCATATTCTTNGACTGTGCATAGAGTTTNCANGCTTCTCGAATGTTGCCGGTTTGAGCAAANCATTTAGCTGCAGTATCCGGTTTCCCAGCNGCCATATAACATTNAGCNGCTCGTTGTCCATCTCCTATTTCTAATGCACAAAGAGCNTCTTCCTCTGGTTGTCCGGCNATTTTNTAGCACTCTGCAGCATCGAATANCATTTTATTACGCTTGAAAATAGCAGCNGCTCTTCCCGGTAATTGCATACGCATAAGCATANCAGCTGCTTCTCGAATATTATTGCTTTNNTCAAGNAATTCGATNGCNTGTCGATGAAGNCCNATACTTTCAAGTAGTTGTGCGCTNTTNGCNTGNCTCCCTTGTTTGAGGAGAGACTTGGCCTGTTTNTAGATGCGCTTTTGNTANGGGGTCAGCTTNTTTTTGTCGAAATGTCTCTTTCCGTTTTNTTTANTTGGTCCAGCCTTGGTNAGNCCTTTTAANGNACTNTTANGGTTATTTTTCCATAATAAAAATAAAAGTATTCCAGTAATGGTGGCGGAAATTATNATGATGAGCATTTTACTGTGCACTGAAATACCCCTAGTNATTGTGCACAGTATCTATCGGTTTGGTGGTGATAAAATGAAGTCTTTTGCCAAATTATATAGCGTAGTTAATTCCTACCTGGAGGTAAGAGTCTAGGATAGGTTCTTCCACNTCAGCATTATCTTTGATNGTTATTTTAACGCCAGGAGACCAAGTTTGTGTCANTTTAAAGTTAAAGTGACGGCTAACGAAGATACTTGCNCCTACTCCATAAGTTGGNACTGGNTAGAGNGTTGCATTTTTTGTATATAGCAGGTTACTGACNGCATTAGTTATTTCATAATCTTTTCTTGCGACACCACCAAANATATAAGGTGAAACCCTGCCATTGTANAAAACTAANGTGAGATTAATTGAATTGGTGNTGGTTTGAACTTTTTCTTTAAATTCATAATAAACGATTGAACCATCNTCTAGTTGACTNGTTTTTAACCCTNNGCGATCTTCGAAAGCTTGNCTTTGAGAATAACCAATTCGAAAAAAGGATCCTAAGTTNAGATTAATACTGCCACTTAGAGANGTNCTTTTGTGTTTTTCGAGCCCTACATTATTTTCCGATCCNGCGCCAGATATNCCAAAATTAATGGTACCAAATGCNTCTGTCTGANANGTTAGAGCGAATACNANAGAAATGACTTTGCAAGATTTTCTAAATATGTTCATACTCAAAACCTTTNGCACGAATGATTGATCGACGTCTTGCGGAGTTACTTTCTGATTATAGCATAGTAAACTNCGTCATTGGGGGGGTAGNAATGAACCNGCAGAGTCTACCATATAGAAGNTGTGTNGTTGCAGCGGTGCAGAANGAACAAGGTCTTTTGTTATTGGGGCAGAGGGCAGGTAANAAACAAGCTTGGCAGTTACCTCANGGGGGNATTGAAGCCGATGAATCACCTGAGACTGCTGTGTTGCGTGAGCTTCAGGAAGAAACTGGAATTTCATCTGCACGGGTTACTATGATGGCANCAGAGCCTNTTAGNTATNTATTTCCTCAATCTCTCAAGGTTCCAATNACTGAGAAATATTGTGGTCAGGAGCAATATTGGTTTTTAATTCAAATCGATAAAGGGACTGCCCCTGATCTAGCTANTGCAGATGGAGAATTTGAAGCTTTTAGGTGGGCTAGTATTCAAGAAACTATTGATCTTATAGTAGACTGGAAAAAGANAGCTTATCAACAAGGGTTAATCTCTCTTGGTTTAAGATAGATTGCCATNTGGTTTTATTAATACAAGGAGGTGCTAAGTTGCCACGTCTAGCCATAGCGAATATGATGATNGGTTTTGTCATTTTGTTTTTGGCAGCTTGTGCCGGAGCCTTCCGGGCTTTTGATTTAACTGAGGCNTTTATTAAAGACNAGGAGCTNCTTGGTCAGTGGGAAATGGTTTTGCTTAACAGCGCTCATGGNCATACCAATATGTTTGCTATGATNCAAATTNTATTTGGNCTTACCATGCCGTGGTCTAGGCTTTCCCTGCGCTGGAAGCAATGGCAGACATTCAGTATTNCCTCTGGAGCTTTTGCCATGGGGCCCCTGATGATGATTAGAGCTAGTATGGGTCCAGAAGAATCNACCCATCCCATAGCNATCTTAATTGGAGTTTTTTTATCGTTATCTCTTGCTGCTATTGCTACNCATGGAGGNGGTTTAGCTGCGAAGGTTTGGCAAAGGCATGGATAAAGTATTACCNAGGATTGTNAGTATAGTACCNAGCCTTTCTGAAACAGTTGCTGAGGTNATGGGGGCTGAATGTTTAGCCGGCNTAACTAATTTCTGNATTAATCCTANNGGTTTACATAGNANTTCGGTTATTGTNGGCGGGACTAAAGATCCTGACTTAAAAGCAATCGAATTGATCAAACCCAGCCATATCTTGGTTAATGATGAGGAAAATAAACCTGAACATATCNNGGCGTGTCATTCTATAGCACCNACCCTGCTGACTAATCCACGNTCCCCTGAAGATGTAGTAACAATGACAAACGATATGGCTAGATTTTTGGCAAGNGATGCCTATCTNGATTTAGCTCATCAGGTNGAAAACTCTTTAAAAANNCTNAAGTCTAATGCTAATCGAAAGTCGGGNCGNTTTCTTTATTTTATTTGGAAAGACCCATGGATGATTGCNGGNCGGGATACCTATATCAGCAAGATGTTGGAATTGACTGGTCTGGTTAATGCNTGGGAAGGAAATGAAAGGTANCCNGTGCTGGAAGTTNCCAAGATGCAGGATCTTAATGTAGATATGGTTATATTATCNACTGAACCTTGGCCCTTCAGAAANCGNGANCTTGNAGCCCTANCTAAGGATTGGCCCCAACTTCCANAAGTCTTTAAAGGGGATGGNCAGATTTTTTCATGGTATGGTTACCGAACGGTCGAGGGGCTNGAACAATTAAATNCTTTCCTNGACGATGAGCCTAATCANGCANTATTTAGTTGGCCATCTTAATATTTTCGATGAGAGNTCTGGCTCTCTCTCGGTTAGCTTCATCCTTNATNCCTTTTACACCTACTTTTCCTCGCACTAAATCTTGGAACTTTTTCTTATCAGTCACGATNGTATGAAGTTCTTTATAGATTTCTCGATATTTGAGTCCTTTNTCGATAAAGGCATGAAGTTCATCGATTGAAAAAGGNTTTTTNAGGAATGCATCAGCTTTATTTTCGACCGCATCGCTTTGACTATCAGTTAGCAGAGCACCACTAACAAGAAANACAGGGATNGCTGGGTCATGCTGTCTAACTTTTTTCATAACTTGAATCCCGTCCATNCGTGGCATCCGTATATCACTGATGACGAGATCNATTTCCTGTTCTTTTATNGATTCTATTGCTTCCTTGGCATTTCGGACNACTAATACTTTGGAAAAAAANTTGTTGAGATGGATTTTGAAGAACTTTANGAGAGTATCATCGTCATCGATGACTAAAATATATGTAGATCNGTCATAAGTTCTTTTTTCGATTGTCATCCACTTGTCTCCTAGATCCCATTAGCTTCAGTGCTAAATCTATGAACTTATTGGTTTAGCTGATGCTTGCGNAGTCCCTCTATATGTATTTTAGCAAGATTCTTGAGCTTTGTGTTAAAATCGCGACTTTGAATTACTTCATGGAACAATCTTAACGCTTCATTAGGCCTTTTGAACTGATCAGACATGATAACTGCCAAATTATATCTAGCAAAAGCGCTTTCTGGGTTGAGGTTGATTGCTTTGGTAAAAGAGCTTTTTGCTGCATCGAATCTTCCGGTCTTTTTCTGGAGNATTCCTAGCGAAACCCATGCTTCAATTGAATCAGGCTGATATAATAGAGCTTTTAAAATNTCGTTTTCCGCTGCCTGAAANTCATGTTTTATAATCGATTGNTTTGCTCGATTAATAAGAGACGGTGAATAAGTNGGAGAAANTTTTAGAGCTTTATTAAAATATGTTCTTGCNTTCTGATANTATTGNCGTTTTTGAGCAATGACNCCNAGAATATTAAGAAGTTCTGGGCTGTTAGCGTCGCTTCGATCTATCCCTCTNTTAGTGATAAATTCAGCTGCATCTANNTGTTCNGACCTAAGGTAAGATTCTGCCAGAGCGCTGTAAGCTGGTGTGAAANTNTTATCTGCTATTACTAAATTNCTGAGAATNTTNTGNGCTTTTTTATNTTCATTTCTGGCAAGAAGTCCCAGAGCCAAAATATATTTATANCGAATTANAAAAATTTTNGGNGTGTCATCAGTTTTATTGATAATCGTATATACTTGATCTAGATAGTCGAAAGTCCTCTCGANTTCTCTTTTCTTAATATANAGTTTTNCTGTTTCTAAAAGNGCNTCTAGATGTTTTGGATTNATTCTGAGTATTTCTTGGTAAGTTGCTTCAGAGTCAACAAATTTTCCTANGGTAAAAAGATTGCGTGCTCTGNTTAGAAGTTTNNTTAAATCTTTNGANCCATNCCATTCTTTNAGNTTTTTAGCNAGGACNTTCCNTGTCTNTGTATCAGGNGGTGGTTGNAAGAAAGTNTGCCAAGATTTNATAGCNTCNTTTTTTTNGCTNNCATTANTGATTTTNACTTTTTCTGCTATCACTCTTTTTGATCTTGTTCTGGTCAACNCCANATGCTATTCCTGCGNAAGCTAAAGNTAGTCCNANTATGANTNCNTTTATTTTTNCTTTCATTATAAGCTCCACTGTTGAGGAACCAGAATATTACCTGCTATAGGTAACTCATCATCAATAGTATATTTNTTAGAAAGAGCATGGTAGCCAGATAACTTNACATGCGANCGATCTATCCAGTGATTTCTTTTGAANGCTGCCGGATCNTTATTTCTNGCCAGAACATTNTCGCTATAATATTTTTTTGCTGTATTTCGAAGTCTNCTNACAAATTGTTTCATTTGNCTCTCGTCGTTAACNTTTAAATTNGAATTAGGGCTGCGATATATATTAGCNATTTCATCCGCNAGNTCTTCTCCTGCNTCACCGATGCGGAAACGNCTCATCGAAGTCCACTTCGGNCTNCCGCCNCGNATNGNNGTANTATAGTTTTTGACCAATTCTTCATAGTAGTTCATTTTCCNNCNTATCTTATCCATNACCTGNCCATCTCTCTCGATGATNGTGTAGTCTTCAAATTTTCNTCTGCTTTCTTCNCCNAGNTGNTACCATGATTCTCCTANTATCTCTGACCATTCTGANTCGTCCATTTNGTNTCTTTGNNTNTTCGATTTTTTNGAAATAGATCTCCAGTTTTTGAGGGCATTATTTTCTTGNCCATTTTCATATAAGTACTTTGCCATTAGTAATTGTGANTCAAGNCGGTCNNNGACTTTNCGNGANNNTTTATAGCGTGTACGTGCTGTTTCGATNGCTTTTCCTATATCNCCNGCTTCACCGTAGTAATGGATTGCATTTTTTAGTGACTCTACTTTATCTTTATTTCGTTTAGTNTATTTAGCTTTAAGGCTNGCGGCTTCTGCNGCNAGATCATAATCNCCNTCTGCGACCGCNAANTTTTCAGCTCGATTTAAACTCATTNTATGNCGTGGATGNTTNGGNAANTTTTGNCCNACTAANAGATAGCTTTTAGCTGANTTTTCAAACTGCATGAGATACTCTTGGGATCTNGCTTTGAGGTANTACATATCAGCNATNTTTTTTCTATCTTTGCNNTTAATATATTTATTTGTAGCCTCTAATGCTTTGGACCANTCNCCTGAAATAGCNAGCATATAGGCGCCNTCTCGATAAAGNNTTGANTTTTGNGGTAGATTATCGAATTCGGTGGCTAAGTCTACTAAGAGGCTGCCAGCAAGATTCACATCNCCTTTTTTATTTAAATTTTCAGATTCTTTTAANGCTGCACTGGAAAGAACTCCNCGCAGCTCATTACCCAANGTGATTCCAAGTGANTTCCAATCNTCTAGCCGTAAATATTTNCTTGTGAGTTTAATAACGTCAGCAGGTTGATTGGATTCCATTGTGGCAAAAACTATCCCTCGTATGGCTATCGAACGCTGAGANTTCGTCGGGTTTGAAACNAGGGCCCTTTGCCAATATTTTTTNGCAGTTTCAAATCTATTTTGATCTCTATTGGCAGCGCCACCNGNNAGAAGNAGATCAACNGTTCTATTTTTATTNGGAAATCTATTAGCAAACTCTTCGATNGACTTTTCAAGTGCTTTTAATTCTTGGATTACAACAGGGTCTTGATTTGGNTCTTTCCCNGAATACATAGACTTTGCAAAAGNCGATCNCCAAACTTTTTCNCTGGTCATNACTAGCTGATANGCNGAAATTTCGAGATCAGTTATNCTAATTTGATACTTNTTTTTTAAATTNTAGTAGCGNTCATCAGCACCTTTAAGATCACCTGAAAAGTAATCGCAATGAGCTCTTTTNAGACGCCAGCGGTTACTNTTTTCACCATTTGGNTCATGANTNAGCAAAATATCAAAATAGGCTGCAGCCGATCGGAATGANGCTTTATTNCCTGATCCCATGCCATGATTATAGTAATTAGCNGAGATAATACGNGCAGCATCNGCAGCNTTTTTTTCCATTNTNTGGATATTTTGGTACATCTTATGATGNCTTGATCTCCANAGGCTTTGTTCGGGTAATATGAGNGCTAGTTTTTCTAAAGCAGAGTGCCGTTGATTATTGTTCTTNAACTCTCCCCANGAATGAGCGAGGATGGACAACCATTCTGGNTACTCAAGTGCAGTAGGAGCCNTTTTTACTAAACTATCNCCGATCGCTACTACAGTTTTATGCATTTCACTGGCTAGNTATCTTNGCATAACCCTNAGTCCAATTTTCGGNGAAGANTTCATGAGNCTTTTTCTTCGTAAAATCNTCATCGTATAATCTTGATCGTTAAGNTCATAAAGCGCATCACCGATTANTTCTATTCCGTCCTCTTCAATNTTTTGTTTTCGCCTNAANCTATGAGCCATCCGACCTGGTTTCAGCATTTCNGCAGCCGTTTCGATNCAAGTCTTTAGNTCAGCTGCTCGATATGCTGCCCATGAAAGTCTNTATTGAACNCTGAGTGTCTCAAAATCCTTATCNGGAGTTTTGATNGCTTTNATATGTCGATAGGCTCTCTTATAATACTTNANGGCTTCTATGGANCGNTCTTTATTAAAAAGGAAATCACCGACAGCGATATTAGCATGAACTCCATANAGATTACCGCGTGATCTTCTNCCTAGTTTTANCCAAGTTTCATAAGCTGATTGGGGCTGGTTTAAACTTTGTTGGATTAGAGCTTTTAGATATAAAGCTTCTTCGATTTTTTCAAAACGAGGATACTCCTTTTCNAAATCTANTAGGNANGTTAGAGCTTGCATATCATAACTACTNCCTCCCTGNGCATCNGATTTNCTCATNTGAATNGCTATTTTATGAAGGATTTGTGCTTTGTTTAGTATGACAAATGGTTTGTTGTGTGCTTCAGNNAGNTTTTCGAGGTGAATGCTGTATTTNTCATTNGCTTTTAATAGNGTTTCNAGNTGNATTTTNCGGTTATCATCTTCTGTTTTTCGATACCTAGANTTTAGNTCTTCCCATTTCTTTTGGTAGATNTTTTGACCTTTTTCGAAAAGNTCTTGTTCATATTCTTCGAATCCAGTCCAGAAATATTTATATGCTTCAACNGCTCTAGGNTCAGGTATTTCTTTTAGTTCTGTCTTTCCATNANCANTGCNNGCAGCCAATAGAAANGNATANANTAAGACANTTTNNATTTTTAGTGAACGGATTGCCATTTCCATAAAGATCCTTGTTGTAAGTCTTTAAGGTTTTCTTGAAGTAATTTTTTCTCTAAATNAATTTTTTCCATAACGTTGCCNTGNACAGANTGATTCTGTTGCCACTTAATCCAGTCNAGATCAGCCTGCCATTTCATGTTNCGAGCAATTCTTTTATTGACATGGTTTTGATAGTGAGAGAGTAGGAAAGAAGAATTCTTAGTCAGCATTTTTTCAAGCTGTTTAGTACTCTCGTTTAGGTGTCCCATTAATAGATTATGACGATCGATAGCGTTATCGAGGTTTGCAAGCATGTTGCCTAAGTTATTACTCATATCTTTTTCAATCGTATTGATTTGGGCATAGAGTTTTTCTGTGACGTGTCGCCATAGTTTCCAAGCCTGCATATAGTCCATGGCAATGTATTTTTGTCCGGGATTATTAAATTTATTGCGGTACTTTTCTATGACTAAGGCTTCTTCATAAATAAAAGCAGCATATTGCTTCATTAAACTTTTTAAGCCGTGATGAGGACTGGTTAGAACTAGGTTTTGTGTTTGTTGGGCTCGGATAATTTCGACAGCTCTATTGACGGCTTTTTCAAGTTTAAGCGTTTTTTGATGTAGTAGGATTAAATCAGATTTTTCCGCTTCAGTTAGCGAAGAGTTAAGGGAATAGTGATATAAACCTGCAGTTTGAGCTCTAAGGTTTTGTATTTTTTGATGCCACTGACCCAAGCTGATATTGTATTCGGCCATTCTCACCCAACTTCGCCAGTTCATATGCTTGCGTTTTAGGGTTGCTGGCTTATTCAGCAGCATGAAACGCCGTTTCTCGGAAGTGGATAGTTCTAGTCTTTCCATTGGAGTAAGTTTTTTGTTATACAGCATTTTTTCGGATGATATGAGTTGATGGCCGACTGTTAAGGTTTTCTCGGTTAAGGATACCATTTGTTTAATCCTTTGAATCCATGCGGGTTTTAGGTCGACCAATCGAGTTCTTCCAACCGTATAGACGAGGTTGCGGATTTCGCTACGAATTTCTCCGAGACGGGATTTGAGGGCGCCGATCTTATTAAACATCTTATTAGCAAAGACAATTTCAGGTGCATTAGGTATTTGGCCTGCTGTTATGCCAATAAGACTTTGAACCATACGTTGTGAAAGCTGATACTCGCCATGTAGATTTTTAGCCATAAATTTATCAATTTCACTCAACCTTTCACTAACTGATGCTATGTTTTTTTTAGCCTCATCGATTCGTCCAGCTCTTAGATCCAAATATGAGACTATTTTTTTAATGGCTGGTGCATCTTTACCATTAGGATAGTTTAATAAGTATTCCTGAGCAATTTCACGTGATATCTCATCTTCATTGAGATTAAGGTGGAGGAAAATACGCTCATATAGAGAATTACGATATGTTATCGTTTCCTTAGGTATAGTTTCATATAACTTGATAGCTGTTCTAGGCTGACTATTGTGAACAGCTATTCTCGCAAGGGATAATGTTGCCATTTCACGGTATAGTCGACTACCATCACCTTCTATTTGTAAACACTGATTAAGCCATTTTTCAGCTTGCTTGAAGTTCTGATTTTGAATGGCAATAAGACTATTATAATAAAGTGACCTTGACTTTAATCTTGAATCTTTTGTCATGTTACTGGCCGCTTTGAACCATTCAGTTGCGATTTCGCCCCGACTGCTTCTGGCCGCAGCCTGAGCGGCGTAATATAATACCTCCGATTTTTCATTTTCAGGAATTTTCAAATTAGTAAGTGCAATTAAGAGCTGTCCCAGCTTTCGATTTTCTTTTTCGGATTTAAATGAAACCAGTGGCAAGAGATTTTCGAGTACTTTAGTTATGGTATTGTTAGGTCTCTCAATAGTTGTAATAAAAGTACCGATATATTGCATGTAAGTATCGACGGCTTTTCTTTTCATACCAAGGTATTCGTAAGATCGTCCTAATAAGAAAAGAGATTCGAGATATTTTTGGGGTTGAGGTATTTGTATCCAGTTTTGAAATGTTTTCACATTTCGAATCGTTGATGCAAATCGTCGCTTAGAAAACATCAGTTTGGCCATTGCAAAAGCCTGTTCTCCAGTTAGCTTTTGAGTGCCGAGACCTTGTTTACGGTAAATTTTTTGAGAGGCCTGTGATTTTTTTTTTAGGTTCATTAGAGTAGTAGTCGCTACCCGAACCTCTCTTTCTGGGTTGAAAACTTGGTCGGATTTCCGATCCATATGGTCTATTTTTAATCTATTAAGATCGAGTGTATTTTTTTCTACATTGATGAAATGGTTTGGGGTGCTATTATTTTGAGGGTCTGATTTTTTTTCTTCGACCTCGTTTTTTTTGGCATTATTATCTTCTGCCAATCCTGGTTGAAGACTAGTTAAAGAAGCAGTCAAACATAAGATAGATGCCGTTGTGTAATAAATATTTTTAGAAGCTGTATGCTTCATGGCTATTTTTTAACCTCATTTGTTGGAATTAGCTTTGCTATGGCTTTATACTCAGTTTCTTTAGGTATATGAATTTGAATGTCCCATTCTTTAGATGTGGAACCATCCGGAATATTTATTTCGAATTTTTGGTTAACTACATTATATGTATCATGAGTTAAAGCTACTTGATCTTGTTGACGTCTAAGGATTCTTCCATCGATTCTAATCTGATGTGCTCCGGGCTGCATAGGTCCTGAAAATAGTGGTATTTTCTTCCGAGGTAGCCATAGCCCAGAGGAATCATTAAGTTCATAAATAGTATAGCCATCCAATTGAACCGACAGATTTCTCCAGGTAGATTTTGTAATGTCAGATAGGCTAGTAGTTAGTACAACCTTATTATTGATGCGAGCTTCTTCCATTACTTTTTGTTTACTAGTAAGGACCTGATTAGATAGCTGTTCAATCTCAGCTTCAAGTTCCCTAAGAGCGTCATTAAGCTTTAACATTTTTTTTCCAGAAGGGTAGTAGCCGGTAATACTTTTTGATTGATATTCAATGTTTTGATCAGCTGCTTTTTTTCTCTTAATTTTACCTAACTCAAGATCTTTTTTTTCTCTATTCAGTAGGTTTTGTTCGAGGCGATCGAGCACGGATTCGATTTCAGATACGGAGCCAGGCTTTTGCGCAAATATAAAAGGGGTATAGGTAGATAGTAAAAGAGTAAATAGAATTTTTTTCATAAGTTAAACCTTCTAGCCCTCTTAGGACTAATTCTCTTTAGTGCAACTGATACTTCCCTCATTATTTCTTTTGGAACGAATAGCTCATAATTTTTGGGTAGCTTATATTTGGAATATCTCTTATGAAATGCTTTCGGCAAAAGACAGGGGTTGAAGTAGGAAATTGTTTCCTGGGTTAGTGGAGTGTGGCGGATTAATTGATTCAGAGACATTCTTCGGTTTAGTTTAATCTGACCGATACCCAGTGGGTTTTTTTCAAATACGGTTTTTGTTCGGTATTTACGGTTGTATACATTTCTAGCAGCAATGAATTCGGAGTAAAAGTTTCGGCTGGCGAAACCAAAGCTGTTTGACCTGTATTTATGGATTATGGTTTCTAGGTTACGGCTGCCGGTTTTGCGGATAGCTCTTCTCATGCCGCCGGTACCATGATTATAGGCCGTCACTGCCAGAGGCCATGATTTGAGATTTCTATATATTTGACTAAGATAACGAGAGGCGGCTTTACTGGCTTTGATTGGTGAATTTCGTTCGTCAATTCGGTTGCTGACGGTCATATAGCTTTTAGCGGTGCGTGGCATAAATTGCCAGATCCCGGAAGCACCCACTTTCGATTTTGCCCTGGTATTAAACATCGATTCAACAAAAGCTAGTCGGGTTAGGTCTAATGGTAATTTCTCTTTTTGAAAAATTTTTTCAATATATGGAAGAAATTTCTTGGCCCTAATTGCAGCTCGATCGAACTCATCTGATAGACCGGTTTGACTACGAATAGATGCTTTACCAGATAGAAGAAGGCGCAGGGCTTTTGGATTTTTTGAGTATACCTCATATACTCTTGATTCCATGGGACCAGAATCTTTCGCTTTTTTCCCAGCACGACGAAATTGTGAAAGTGCTATGTTATATCGTTTTATGTATTTTTTGATAATGGTGGATTTTTTCTGTCGACTATATTTTTGTCCGCGGTTGAATTTCTTGGCAAAAATTTCAAAATTGACCACATCAATGATAATTTGAGGGTAGAAAGTATCATGAATAATCATTGTGTTTGAATCGAATTTAGAAAATATTCCTTCCCAAAACCATACTTGCTCAGCGATTTTCTGGCTTACGGGAAAACCGTTAGAAGCATGAACATAATATGGAATGAGGAATAATAGACCTGCAAGAAAGAAATTAAGGTGACGCCTCGAGTTCATTCTGATTGCTCCCAGATGCATGTTCCAGTGAGATTTGAAGGCTGTAACCTAGGCCCGGTCAGAGTCTTCTGCATCTTACCGGATACTATCTCATTAATAATACCTTGTGAGCCTAAAAGGCGTACAGTCTGTCAAACTTTTGACCATATCGATTGAGGCTATGCTGGTTAAAAGTCCGCTCGATAGGGGGTTGGTTAGCAGCCAGAAGTGGCGATAGAAAAATATGGTTTCTGGCTTTCAAATATTCTGTACTGGGCAGTCTATTTTATGTTACTTACAGAGGCTGGTGTCGGGGAGTAGCGCAGTCTGGTAGCGCACTAGTCTGGGGGACTAGTGGTCGCTGGTTCGAATCCAGTCTCTCCGACCATTTCTTAAGTGATTATAGGTATTTACATAATTTAAATTATCAATCATCGATATGGCAAACGGGCTAGTCTGGTATTCTCTCGTGTTAGTTTTTTCTTGATGTTATCTATGTAGATATATTAATCAGCTAGAATATAGGTCTGCTGCATGGATTACTTTTCAAAATGAGACCTAAATTTTTTTAGGCTATCCCTAGCAAAGATGAGCTGTTCAGCCTTATTAGAAACTCTCGCACCCAACTTATACGATAGCTTATTTTATGATTTGATCAGACTTAATATTTATCTTTTTAAAGGTAACATTGAGTAGGCAAGACGTGGGATAAAAGTTCTTAATTTTTTGAAAGGTATTCTTAATATTTAAGGACATGATTAACTGGATGCGCGAAGGAATTCTTTGTAATTTTGTAGTAAGAAGCGCTGTTCTGCCATGATAACTGAATAGTCGATGTGATTCATTAGCTTAATAATAACCAGATTGCCTTCTCTGCGAATAAGCCTGCCTCTGACTTTGATTTTGTGGCGCTTGTTAAAACAGAGATCCCCACTCACCTGTTTCCAGGGGAAATTGTCTTGAGTAATAATACAAAGGCCACCTTCCGAACAGTCCTGGATTTTAAACTTATGCCCCGACTTCATAGTAAATACTGGCCTTTCCTGTGGAGGATAGGTTAACCTGAAGTGTTTGCGCATGTTTTCGTCATTACTGTTGATTGTAGTTGCCTCAAGCATAGTAAGTTTCCAAAATGAGTTACACTGTAATTCGTATCGGCTATTTAAATTCGTAACTTTAGAAAAACCTATTCACCATGCTATTTGTAGATCTCTGATTAAGTAATTAATGATGCTCAAATTTGATGTTAGTTAAAATTTATCTTGTGATTTTAGACTATTAAGTCACTTTTGATTATATTTAGAGTACTTTAGGGATTTTCCTTTCACTAATTCTTGAGGATACTTGTCAGCGGCTTTTTCTAATTTTTGATGTGCGGCCTCGAGCAGGTTGATATTAAGTCGGGAAGCGAGGTTAGTGAGATAGATCATGACGTCGCCTATTTCATCTTTAACTTCGCTGAGGGTTGTATCTGGGAGGTTTTTACTTTCCTCTGGGGTCATCCACATGAAATGTTCCATGAGTTCGCTAGTTTCTACTGATAGGGCCATAGATAGGTTTTTAGGGCTGTGAAACTGATCCCAGTCACGAACTTTGGCAAATGCCATGATTTTGTCCTGTAATTCTTGATAATTCATATATGACTCACTTTTAATAGCTGCCTAGGGCTGGTTGTTGTCTTCAGGTCCGTTATAATGATTAATGGAGGTTAGAATGAAACTAATCAGCCGAAAAAAAGAAGTCTTACCGATTTCTCGTAATCTTGACAAGTATCTGCGTTATTTCGACAGAGGCTGTCGTATGTCATTAGAGTATGATGATTTGCTCAAGTATCATGAAGCGTTTGCCTTGTATGATAAAGAGGGTAATGATTCTTTGTGGTCAACTGTAGCTTATGATCAGGGGCAAATTGATGAAATTCACAGTGGCTTGCTCCAGATGTATTCCCATCTCCGTTCATTGGGCGAGATTGCTATTCAAAAACACCTTGTGGTGGACAGAATAGATTTATGTCTCTATGGGAATACCAAGCCTTTTAGGGTTCGTATTCTCAATACTCTGAACGAAAATTTTGAATATTTTTATGTTAAAGATGCTGATGCTTCTAGGGTATACGGTTTGGAGTTAGAGCATGTTCTTTCTCCTAACCGTATTGGTTTTCTATATGGCAATGCTACTTTAGTCGAAGAACATATCTATGGTATTCCAGGTGATATCTTTCTAAAGAAGCATGCTTTTGAGTCTGAAACTAACTACGTCCGTCTAGCAAAAGAATTTGTGAAGTTTAATGAGCGCTGTTTCATTAGGCTTTTAGGAGATATGCATGCGGCGAATTTTGTTGTGGATATCACGATGGACTTCGAGGAGAATTTTTACCGTATTCGGGGGATTGATTTTGATCAGCAGAGCTACGAATCAACTAAAAAAGTATACTTGCCTCAGTTTTATAAGGAAAATAAACCTTTTGTAGATATGGTGATGGAATACCTTTCTCAGCAAACTATTGAACAGTATCAACAAGAAGAACGCGCTTTAATTAAAAGACGTATGAAAGCATCAAGATATCGGTTGATGCCGCTATTAGACGCAATGGCTTGTGACCGCTTGGCTCCCAGAGAAAATCAAAATAAGTTAGCTGCTATTTTAGCAGATCACTATAAAAATAGTGAATTCACCAAGGCTAAAAGTATGGGAGATCTGGTTAAAATGTCTTTAAAATTGCTTGATGAAGATTGAAAATAACGATTTGTATTCGAGGCGAAAGATTCACACTTTTTGTTAGAGAAAAATATTTTCTGATTGTGAAATTATTTTTAACCACTTTCTTTTGCGGGGCTTCAGATGGATGCGACTTCTTTGCAGGTAAAAGCTCAGTACGAGTCTTTTCCATATCCTGGTTATCCGATTCTGGCAAAGCCAAGAACAGAAGAACTCTTATCTTGTAGTTCAGCCTATAATCGCATATTAGCAGGTCAGTCAGGTGTTGCACATAATACCTTAATATTAGGCTGTGGTGAGTTCCAGCCATTGGCCTTTAGAAAGGTTGAACCTCACTATAATCGTCTAAATTTTGTCGACTTATCTGCCCGTAGTATACGCAGGGGCAGACTAAGGCTAGGTCTGAATAAAGGTAATGCTCATTTCTATGAGCAGGATATAGAATCATTTTTGCTAGAGAAGATTAGTAACTGTGATCGGTTTGACCACATTGATTTATATGGTGTTTTGCATCATATGCCTAATCCAGGTTCTGTGATAAAGTTGTTGCCAAGGGTTTTGCAAAGGGATGGTGTGATCAGATGTATGGTATATAACAGTTCTGGTCGCCGATGGATTCACGGGATTCAGAAAATGTTGAAAACTCTTGATCTGAGTCCTTGGTCGAAATCGGAGCGACGGCGAGCGATCCGATTTGTAAAGTCTTTAACGGAATATTCTAATGTATATGATTACTTTTTTGAGAACTGTTCCCCACGACTATTAACTAATGAGAATGCTTTTGTCGATACTTTTATGCATCGCTGTGAATTACAGGATGACATTAGCTTTTGGCTCTCTTCTTTTGATAGGTGTGGGTTAGAATGTGTTGCATTGCTTGATCGGTATAGTGAATTAGATGATTTGCCTAACCCATTATGGTCTATGCCTAGAACTGATCAGTTAATGGAGCGAGTCCGTGATCGACGTTTTGAAGGTAACCTAGAATTAATTCTAGTTCCGAAAGCTATAGAAGCTAAACGAGTCTGTGAATCTTCTTCATATGATTTAAAGTTATATGCTCAACCTCCATCATGGTGGTTTTTATTTGATGAAACAAATAGCTTACCACGAAAGTGGAAACGTCATTTTTGGATGCACTGGCATGAATGGGTTCAAACGGGAGCTCTCTTCCCAGAGGACTTCTTGAAACAAACCCCCTTTAGAGCGATTCAACGTTTAGCCCGGATCGGAGGGATATTAAGAGGTCAGCTTAGAGAAAAAGATATAGCTGTGATAGGCGCTGCGATTGATATTGAAGGTAGTTTTCCTGAGCCCTTAGATAAGTCGAGTCATTTAAATAATTTATTTAAGGGAGTTGAGCAATTGCTGGGCCGGGGATTATCATCGCAGCAGCAATTGGACTTGTATAAAACGATGGAGTGGGTTGAAGAATTTTATATGTAGATTAAAAGATTAACCCAAGATAGATATTCATTACTTTTATCCCGGTTTCTTTTTCAAAGTTATTAAACTTTTTATATTCTTCTTTTTCTCCAGAATCTTTCGAAAACAAAGAGCTTGACTGGTCCTCAGTAATCTCGACGCTTTTTTCTGATGACAAAGGGAAAAAGAGTGTTAAAAACTCGAATCCAAAGAACATGTTTTTTTCTTTGATAGGTACCCATTGCATACCAGCTGATAATTCAAATCCACTAATCGTGATTTCACCCAGAGATACCCCATTTGTTTTAGGAACTTTGGGATCAGAAGAGCTTTGCCTGTATAAATTGTTAACAATACGCCCCCTCATCTTTCTTTGACCCAAGCCAGCGCGCATAAAATAGGGTGAGTTAAAAAACTTTTGATAGGTAACCATGATATCTTGAGAGCCTTCTGTATTAAGCCAACTATTTTGATTGTTGATAAAGCTTTTATTCATATTTGGTTGGATTGCAAAAACTAGATTGAGTGACTGATCTGGTGTGACTAAATAGCTAATTGTACTATATTGGTATAACCCTTCAGGTGAGAATGCTGGGCCAATAGCGATTTGTAGAGTTCTCTCATTGCGAAGTAGCATCTGGTCTTTATGATCAAAAATATATAACTCTTGTTCTTCAGTATCTTCTGTTTGACTTTCAGTCGTCATCTCAGGGAGATCTTCTGTTGAAGATGAGATGGATCCTTCTTGCATCATTTTATCTAAGTCTTGAGCATCATTATTTTCATCTGCTAATACCTCAGTTGTAACAAGCAGTGATACCATCATAGAGATCAATATTCTTATGTATCCCGATATCCTGATCATTTAGACACCCTTATTTGGTTTTAGCAAGTTTTTCCATTATATCAGCAAACAATTAGTTTGGAATCATTTCATTTGCTGGGATTTGGTTATTCGTTAAATCATATTTAAATAGGTGATGATAGATCTTCCAGGTTGATGGATATTTTGCGTGGAGATAGTCCTCGAATAATTTGTGTATTTAATTGATTAAAGTTGGGGTCTCGCCAGCAGTTTATTCTCAATTTCGCCCATATATTGCCGTTTTTTTGAGAGAGGAAGTAATCTCGCAGTATGAAAATTAGCTGATTTTGTTGTCGTGCTTGTCGTGCTAGAAATGCACAATCATCCTTTGTCATTTTGGGGGCGTCTAAAATAATGATTTTAAAAAAATCTTCCATAAAAATAGGCTTTAATTGTTCTAACGGGTATGAGCTTTTTACAAATCGGATGTGAGCTAGGTTTATACCTCGTGACTTCCAGGCAGGTGCATTGATTTTGATATTTGGTTTATTTTGAACCCAAAGCGCCCATAGTTGTTGGTGCGTGCCAGCTGCTAGAAATGGCATAATGATATTTCGTCCCCCCTGTCCCCAAGGTATTCCAAACTCACAAATGTCGCCGAAGCGTAAACCTCCTTCTAAAAAGTTATCCAAATCATAAAGGCCTGAGCGTAATCGTTTGCGTTGGTTTGATAGTTGTTTGGCCGTCACTATGTCGCTGTTGAGATTCATGGCTACAATGATTCGTTAATAGATTTTTGCCAATTATANAGGAGATTGATAATGNTGGTTAAACAATCGATCCAATATGTTCCGCTGGATTAAAAAGNANATCTTNAAATTATAGTTNTAGTNTCAGTTTTATACTTTTAGTAGGATTNAGCTTTGANNTTATATCTCTTNTACTTCGTACTGATCTATTATCAATNCAATCATAAGAGCCTAACTGTNGAGNTGNCTACTTACTGTCTCANCTTCTGATATACCATTCAAATATATGGTATTGNGGTAGCNATATTATGTCAATGGNTACTTTGCTNCGTGGGGGNGCATGTGAAGTTCTCTTNCAAGACCTTAAGATTTNATNATTGGNNCTGCNANGCACNTGTGTTTATTTAATTNGANGATTTATTGNTGGCTATNGNTTTTTTGNTTTTNTCTAAAGGNTTAACTACCAAAAACTCGCTGCAGAGCAATAACCTTACCAATGATNTCAAATGGCTGGTCTTTAGCAAAAATTTTAGGAAAGTTTTCATTTTCGGGCTTCAGATACCATCCTGAAGNCTTATCCTTTTCAAGNCGTTTTACCGTGGCATCTCCTTCGANTCTTGCTACGACGATGTTGCCAGGNCGGGCGCCTTGCTGAGTNTTCACGATAAGCCAGTCCCCATCTAATATGCCNGCATCAATCATGCTTAAACCGGATGCNTTTANAGCGAACAATTGCTGTGGCTGTGGTCTGGGNGGGGTAAATAGAGANGGTGAGACTTTAATATGNCCTATTTTTTCTTCAATAGCTTCTATNGGATTACCTGCAGGNACGGANCCCAGACATGGNACTGTGTAGCTAGCCTCATCTCTNTCAAGCATGATNTGNTGAACNCCNCCATAATGCTTGCCNGTNTCACTTAACATGAGNGATCGCGCTGCCTGTTTTTCTGGTACTTCTAGATANCCTTTTTTTCTTAGAGCAGCCACAATATCNTGNGCCGAGCCGACAGCTTTNTATCCCATAAAAGTACATAATTCGCGAAGAGTGGGGGCACAGCCATGGTTCATGGCTTGATCTCTTATATAATTAAATGCTTTCTTTTGTTTATCGGTCAGCTTTTCCATAATACCCCTCTACTTTTGTTCTGCTGTATTCAAATACCCCATTGCTTCGAGCCNTTCCATTAAAGGGGGGTGTGAATGATANACAGCAGAAAATGCNGGATCACTGATNGGCATTACATGTGAGTTTTCACGTAGCTTAAGCAANGCATCACCTAGCAATTTTTTATTTTNNATGTGCTCTAGGGCAAAAGCATCTGCGGCAAATTCATTTTTTCTAGANAGGTGATTTGTTATAGGCTGTAATAGAAATCCNACAGGACCAAACCANAGTGAAAACACAACTAGCGCAGCCCAGTTACTNACTCCAGAAAGGTTAAATGCTTTNTAGAAGTCTATNAGTGGNAGGCAGAGACTNAGTAACCAGAAAATAAACCCNGTCATNAAGAAACTGCGNATAAGNCTCCAACGGATATGATTCAATTTGAAGTGNCCTANCTCATGAGCTAATACTGCTACAATCTCANTGGTATTCATNGANTTGATAAGAGTGTCGAATAATACNATCTTTTTCTTACCAAAGACCCCAGTGAAATAGGCGTTGCCATGAGATGTTCGTGTGGAGGCATCCATAATAGANATGCTGTCAGCGGCAAATTCTATTTTTTGAGCGAGNTCGAAAATCTTATCCTTCAGCTCNCCCGGNTTAAGAGGTTCAAATTTGTTGAATAGCGGCGCTAAAAGAGTTGGGTACAACCAAGCCGTTAAAAGGCTAAAACCGAAGGTTAGCAGCCATGCCCCTAACCACCANTAGTTACCAGNAGANTCCATAATGCTNAGAAGAGCATATAGCAGNCCNCCGCCNAGNATGATTGAAATTAATGTTCCTTTGACTAGGTCNAGTACAAAGCCTTTNGGTGTCTGNTTATTAAAACCATGNTTCTCTTCAATGACAAANGTATTCCATAGNTCGAAAGGAACACTNGAAATATAGCTCAATATCCCAACGAGGAGAAAAAAGCATAATCCTACGATGGTTTGAGATGGTTCTGCNGTAAAGGNAGAGGCCATAGATTGTGCTTGTTGCTCTAGCCAACCGAGCCCNCCAAANCCGATAAACCCAAGGCTAATCAANACACTGGCCCAAGAGCTAATGGAGCCAAATTGTGATTTGTCGAGAGAATAAGTTAATGTTTTCTCCATGTCGGAGGCATTAATATTCAAAACNTCACTAGCTTGGGTTAGTTTGTTTTTCTGTGAATAGTATTTGCGATTGGAGCTNGCTAGAAATCTTTCAACTAAGTGTTGACTGAATCTAAGAAGTAAAAAAATACCTAAGATATACTCTGTTCTCACTTTTTCCTCGAAAATAATGTGATTCACTAATCTGACTTGTCTAATTATAACGAGCTANATAGACATNGGCCATTCTTTTATACTTTTTTATGGTAAAATGCCAAATAAATTGAACTTTAACAACGTATATTTAGTGCAATTGCTGCTTTTTCCCTATTGGAATATGTCAATAAGCTTTGGTAAAATAATATNAGAATGAATNTCTGACTGATACGAGGTTTAACTGAACTTGCTACCATTTCGCCCTCATCCTCTTCTTAGAGGAGGAAANTTNCAAACAATTGCATCTCAATATTTTCAGAAAGCNAAGCCCTGTCCNCCAGATGAGATACTTTCTATCCAATTATCGGGTGGGGATGAGACAACCATACAGATTAATTTACCNAGGCTTTCTAATGCTNGAACGCCCGTAGTTGTGCTNTTTCATGACTGGGGTCAATCTGCNAATTCTCCTGAAATGTCTCGCTATACTCAGAAGCTNATACAGGTCGGTTTTAGGGTNGCGAGATTTAATCATCGGTGTTGTGATGGTCTCGACAAAGCNGCTAAATTTTATCACTTTGGTTCAACAACAGACATCGNNGCAGGCATTACNGCNGTTTATAACAAGTGGCCAGATGCTCCTNTGTTTATTGCTGGNATGGGNCTTTCTGGAACTGTTATCTTGAACTTTCTTGGTAGTCAGCCTGAAATCACTAATCAGATNCCACANATAAAAAGAGCATTGGTNGTAAGNCCCACTATTGATTTNGANAAAACAAAATNTNGNTGGAGTTTATTGAGGAATNTGCCGATTTCGACACACTATAATCGNAAAATTTCAAATCAGNTATATATNNANCGNTCTANNCCNNTGTCTGGTATGGAGNTCTGCTTNGGGCCTGATNTTGCTTGCCNTAGTGAGNNGATTTCGATGTCGCCTAAGGATGTTGTTGCNNAAATTACNTTNCCTACGCAGNTGATTGTTGCNGCNGATGATCCCTTTATTCCGATAAGTACAGTTACCAAGGCCCCTTTTAGTGATGCTGTTACCCTACGNATNGAAAAATCAGGTGGNTATATGGGNTTTATNACTAAAAAGAATACTCGATATGGTGATCATTGGTGGTTGGATGATGCTTTGGTNCAATGGGCTGAAGATGANTTTGCTATTTTGACTCAAAATCAGCCCAATACGAACCCTAAATTAAATNGAGCACTTTGCTAGAGNAANTCNAGAACATTTTCNGGTGGCCTACCGATAATTGCCCGGTCTTTTTTCTCTACAATTGGTCGCTCCATTAGAGCTGGATTTTCNACTATNGCCTTAATGACCGCAGCATCATTTTCGAGATCAACATCTAGTTCTTTAAAGNNTTTTTCTTTNGTCCTNACTAGTTCTTTTGGCTTTATTTTNAGNTTCTTGATTAAAGANGANAGATTTTTTTTATTCAGAGGGTTCTTAAGGTATTCGACTATNTCGATTTNGACCNCGTNNTCTTCAAGAATTGCTAAGGTCTGTCGACTCTTACTGCATCTNGGNTTGTGATAAATAACAAATTTACTCATATTATTCCTCATAGNAGANGANCAGCCCNATAAGGGCTGNNTATTTAAAGTTCTTTTTCTCGTANNGCNGCTAAGACNGAAAAGTCTTCAAGAGTCGTGGCATCACCAGTTGTTTCTCTACCTGCGGCAATATCTTTTAAGAATCGTCGCATNATTTTTCCTGACCTTGTNTTAGGTAATGCATCTGTAAANCTGATTTCATCNGGCCTAGCCANTGCACCAATTTGTTTTGTAACATGTGATTTTAGATCNCTCATTAAATCTTGAGATGCATCAACACCACCTTCTAGGGTAACAAAACANGATATGGCCTCCCCTTTGAGNTCATGTGGTTTGCCAACNACTGCGGCTTCCGCNACTAGGTGATGACTGACTAGTGCGCTTTCAATNTCCATTGTGCTTAGACGGTGGCCTGATACATTTAGNACATCGTCAATTCTACCCATAATCCAAAAATATCCATGTTCATCTCTGCGGGCNCCGTCNCCTGTAAAGTACATACCATTAATCTGACTCCAGTATGTTTTNTTGAATCTTGCAGGATCTTTGTAGACATCTCGCAGCATGCTGGGCCATGGTTTTTTTATAACCAAATAACCNCCTTTTCCATCTGTTGTTTTGTTGCCNCTTTGATCCACAACTTCTGGATCTACNCCAAAAAANGGAAGTGTTGCNGTTCCNGGTATTGTNGGAGTNGCACCTGGTAGGGGTGAGATCATGATACTCCCTGTTTCGGTTTGCCACCANGTATCGACAATAGGNCATTTGTCATTTCCTACTTTTTCTTTGTACCACATCCATGCTTTGGGATTTATTGGTTCNCCGACAGTACCCAATAGNCGCAAACTAGAAAGGTCTGACTTTTCNAGGTGCTTGTCACCCCATTTGATAAATGCGCGAATAGCAGTAGGAGCGGTATAAAAAATTGATACTTTGTGCTTTTCAATAATATTCCAGAAACGGCTGGGGTCTGGNTGGTTGGGAGCTCCTTCNTACATGACTANAGATGCACCATTAGATAGTGGNCCATATACAATATAACTATGGCCAGTGATCCAGCCTACGTCNGCTGTGCACCAATATATNTCTTTGTCATTTAGGTCGAAGATGAACTTTGAACTGAGAGTGGTTCCTAGAAGATAGCCGCCGGTGGTATGTAATATTCCTTTCGGTTTACCTGTTGATCCTGAGGTATAAAGTATAAANAANGGGTGTTCGGCAGAGAAACCCACTGCTTCACATGTTTCCGACTGCTTAGGCATAATGTCNTGCCACCAGATATCACGCCCATCTTTCATTGNGANATCCTGATTGGTGCGTTTTAATACCAAGACTTTNTCGACTGTCTTAGAGTTTGGAAGGCATCCATCTACATTTGNNTTTAAAGGTACGATTTGTCCGCGGCGCCATGCTCCNTCTGCAGTAATAATAAGCTTNGCAGANGCATCGTTATTTCTATCGGAAAGTGCATCGCTACTGAANCCAGCAAAAACTACNCTATGAGTNGCACCAATCCGAGCACAGGCNAGGACNGCTANTGTTAGTTCGGGNACCATNGGCATATATATAGTCACAACAT
Source organism: Pseudobdellovibrionaceae bacterium (assembly GCA_002725955.1). Lineage (GTDB taxonomy): Bacteria > Bdellovibrionota_B > Oligoflexia > Oligoflexales > Oligoflexaceae. The sequence goes on along the minus strand of PBRN01000032.1, from coordinate 2,406 downwards.
CTTTNGGCTTTATACCAAGAGACTTNAGGGCATTTGCTGTTTTGCANACTTCTTTATGCAATTCTNCATAGNTCAGGGTCTTGGTATCTCCAGGCTCTCCCTCCCAAATAATNGCNGGCTTATCAGCTTTGTCTTTNAGGTGCCGATCTATGCAGTTGTAGGATGCATTAATTTCACCATCTTTNAACCANTGNGCATANGGCTCTTGCCAATCTAGGACCTCGGTGAAAGGNTTATTCCAATCGAGTAAGTCATTGGCNTGCTCTTGCCAAAACCTTTNNGGTTGATCAACAGAGTATTNCCATAGCTCTNTATATNCNTCCATTGATTTAATATGAGCATTAGATTGAAATGCAGCAGGTGGTGGAAATCTTCTNTCTTCTTTTAGAATACTGGTAATGTTAGATGAATNATCGTTNCTCATATTTAGCTCCTACAGTGATGTTGCCCTGATNAAAATAGTTNCCAGAACATTCCAAANACTCTCTGGTATCTAAAATTTAGTGNGTATCTTGTATATTTTTCTTATTATGAAGGNCAATCATAACNTTTTTTATNTAAAACCCCAAGACNAGCTTTATGATTTAGCAATAAAATATTGAATAGTAGAAATACCCATTTTGGCAATTCATCTNAAAAAAAGAGNGCCTCNNAGNNGCTCTNNNTATTTANTGNNAATTAAGGTCTCTAATATTAANGAGAAAAATAAGTCTTGTTTTAGGTTATCGTGAAGAATGACGATAAGGCNNTTAGGANNTNTNTTTTGAGTGCTTTTNTTTAAANGTTAGAGATTTTTTATGAAANTATTCCTCGTGATATCTTTGGTGATGTTTTCTTTCAATTCATTTGGTTTTGATAAGGACTGCCTTGAGAAACTNAAAACNCTNAATAAAGCAGATGGGTGTGACTTGAAAGATGTCAACTTAGTGAATACATATCTAAAAAATGCTAAGTTACTNGGCACAAATTTAGCCAATGCCAGTCTTTCNGGGTCATACTTGGGGGGGGCGAAGCTTTCCGGNGCTAAGATGCAATCTTCTATNATGTTTGGTGCNGTTTTTTCATCGGCAGAGATGAATGGCGTAGATCTATCTAAGGCGGANTTAGTTTTCGCCAACTTAAGTCGTGCTAGCCTNGAAAAAGCTAANCTTAGNGGAGCAAAGCTTACTGGGGCTAATATGAACGGAGCTATTTTAAGAAATGCNGATTTAAGAGGAGCAGATTTATTTGAAGCTCACTTNAGAGGNGCGNTACTTGAAGGAGCAAATCTANCNGGTGCCGATCTTACGTCAGCAAACCTGATCAATGCTAATTTAGTTGGTGCAAACCTNTCAGGAGCCAATTTGCTAGGGGCTAATTTAGACCTGACTAAACTTAAAGATGTCATCTTATGTGAAACAGTCATGCCCAGTGGTGAAGTGAANGCCCCTTGTTAANCTAATTAAGCTTCTCTGAATCTAAAAAATAATCTNATGATCAGCTAATTACATGNGTAATTANNNNCTTGTNACTATCCTACTTGTAGAATTNAANCGGNGTTCTTATAATANAATTACCATATGGNNGTCAAAATTTTATTATCCTGGAGTGTAANTATGATATTTCAGGCCACNACTGAAAATANATTTTGGGTCNCGAAGAATGCTGANGNGATTATNGAGCTTCATGGAACGATTAAAGATACGACTCCATTTACCTCTATAGATGAAATGTTAACGGATACTAATATCTTTGATCTTTCTGGATTAACCACTGCTTCGTGGATGGGATTGCGCCATTTACATGATCATATTTATAGTTTTAATAAGCCGTCTATTATGAATTTTCCATCATCCCGTATATATGAAAAAATTAAACTGTTTGGGAACCTTTTCGAAAAGTACGACCTTGATAATATAGGTATGCTTTTTGTGGATTCTAAAGGTAGCATTGTAGAAAAGAGTGTTCGTATTTCGCAGTTAATCGATCATGTCAAGTCTAATGGGGATTATGGATTTAGCTTAGATGGTGCTAGGCTTATTGGTCCGGTTTCTTTCCAAATACCTCGCATGAATTTGGAAAGAATGCAGATCAAAATTGGGCGCTCTACAGGGCGTAAAAATGAAAAGTATGTTTATTTTTGGGAGTCTTATCTTAATTTCCTCTATTTGACAGTGAATCAATGTCAGACTCAAATCAACGATATTCAAATAGGGCTTGCTGGTGAAGTGCAGAACATTGGAAGTTTACTTCATAAGTTTGAAAAGGGTTTAACGACTCTAATACCTTCATTTGACTCTAATCGAAGTCATAAAATACCAGCAATGCTAGAGACCTTTACCAATTGGAATCTATCATTAATTGATGGTATTCAAAAGGTCACCGAGTCCGTTCTGGGACTTTGTGTCGATTTTTCAGATTCTATTG
>PBRN01000031.1 GCA_002725955.1 Pseudobdellovibrionaceae bacterium | reverse complement strand
AGTGGGTGTTACGTTCAGCTGCAGATCGGCATCCAGTGGATTACTATAGGCGTAGTCATACCTGCGATGAATCACTTTCTGATGATCTCTTAGTGGTATACTTCTATAGTTATTCATCGGAAGCTTGCTGTAGTTTTTTATGAACTTTCTATATTCCTGATATTCTTCCGCATCAACAAATCGGTCCAGCAAGTCGAAAGAAAAAATTAGTGAAATCGGGTCACTTGCAGATTGATCGATTATATATTTACTTTTTATATTCTTTCTTTCGTCTTTTTTTGCTGGGACTACTTTTATTCGAGCTGTTAGGCTATGTGTGCCTTGTTGGGAACCCACTAGGATGTTCCAATTTTCATCTTCGACCTGATGCTTTGTTTCGAGTGCAAATGTCTTACCAGTGACAGTAGATTGTGTAACTTCGGCTTTAATATCTTTTTGATTTCTTGTATCCCTCAAGACGAAGAAATTTCGGCCGCTTGCATCTGACAATTCCTTTTCTTGTCGAATGGACGAGATTTTAAACTTGACGCCCTCGTTTGTTGGATGAGCCTTTCTGTATTTTTTGATTGAGTCGGGGTCTCCGCGGACGATTTTTTTGTACACCCTCTTGGCCGCAGGGTTACTGGTGTCGAACTCGAAGATTTGCTGTTGAACTTCTCCTCGAGCGGTCAGCTTTTGTAGGTTGATCGGCAAAAAGGGGGCAGGAACTCCGCCCCAGAAAGGGAGGACCTTATCCAGTACATTAACCGACTTGCCCCCCTCGATTCCGCCTTGAATACCGATTTGTTGCCTGTTACTAATACCGACCCAAATAATATCAGTACTTTTCTTAAAAACGTTTACCCTGTACTCAGTATTCCTGAACGGAGATAAAAAAAGAGAAATGTGGTTATCTGATTTGTCTGTAATGTATGATGGTACTATTTGACCGAGACTGTCTGTTAGGTTGATCGGTACATTAATATTTCCACTGATACCGTAGCTCCGGATCGTACCGATGGGCATATTTTTTGTTTTATCTATTGTGAAGGGAAACTTGGTGGGTGTGGTAATTGTGGTGATGGGGTCGTAGATTTCATTGGGGTTGAATGAGGGCGGCAGAAAGCTGCTGATAAACGGTAATGTGCCTAACCAGTTGTTCAAAGCCACACGCAGGAACGGTTGTTCTTGATTTTCGGTTAGTCGCATAGAGTCCGAACGCAAGTAAACTTCTGAAACGTCAATTTGTGCTTCTGCAGACAAAGGTATTGCGATATTTTCTATGAACGTTAGTGGGGCCTCTAATTTTGGTCCTAGTGCGAAGCGATCTAATACGATCCAGGAACCATCTGAATTAGAATATAGTTTTCTGTTTAATCCAACTTTAAAGGCGCTGTATTCACTGACTGGTATTGAGAGTTCTTGGTCCATAATTTGGTAAAATATGGCTTCCATTAGTGAGTCTATAGATTTATTTAAGGCATCTGTTCCACTTGAAAAACTGGTAACTAGGGCAGGATTTCTAAATAGCTTTTCTACGAACATATTGTTTAAGTCTGTTTCAGTTCGCGGTTCAAACTTTACCTCTATCACGGAACCATTAAGGCTATTTGCTGATATGATTAACATTAGTATTAATTGAATTATCAAAATCAAATCGACCTCTATGCTATCAAATTTGCAACCTTATACTAAAGCTCACTAACCATTGTGTGTCAAAATATGCGTGTTGATATCTGTCATCCCAGAACCCACTCAAGGTGCTTTTAATGCGTGGTTTTATCCAAGTTCCTGCTGTCCTGAGCTCTGTGTGCTTGTTGATAAAGAAGTCGCGACCAAAGCTGGCTAACCAATGAGTGTTTTTTTCGTCTTCATAAAGGAATACCATCCTGTCGTCCTGCAGATCACTTCCTAATATTGTAAGGCGAAGGATCCTGCCCTCATCTTTATCGATTGGAGCAGATTCGATGTTACTACTGGTTTTCGGCTGAGTAATGACCCATTCCAATGTGGTTACGGTCCTGTTCTTGGATTTGTTAATTATCGCAGCCCCATACCTGGAGTGTTTTCCGTCCTTGCTTAATCCTGACATTATAAAACGTGTTCCGCCGAGTGCTGGGATATCAAAAATAAGCCGAAATGCTTTTGTTTGGTCAACAGGTTGATCTTGTTCATTTTTGTTAAAGCTGATGCCTAGGTTAACAATTGAACTTCGATTATTTTGGTAGGCTAGATTCAGGCTATGCGATGGTGTTTGCCAGTATCTGTCGGTAAGATAAATTTCACGGATTAATTTTTGTACTGGTGGTCTGTCATAGCCGAATTGCAAACGTGACCTGCCTGCAGTCATTGAGATCCTGTCTAATGTGGGATTGCCTATGGCAATAAACATTGATTCGGTTGATTGGATGTGTCTAGCGAAGGGGGACAATTTATTGTCTACGGACTCGACTTGTACTAATCTTCCCTTTACATGTAATGACATATAGCGGCTAATGTGAAAGCCAGCGTAACCTTGACCAGTTTTGGTCATGATGTTGTTTTCAGGTTTCTTCTGGAATATCCCTAGGCCTAGTTCGATGTTGGCGTTAAAGCATATTGTTGCTCCGATAAAGTTTTTTTTAGGGTCGGTTTCTGCGCGGCACTTGTTTAATAGAATTCTCCTTTTCACATTATCTAATAAGCTGTTGCTTTGGCCGCTGCATGGGCGGATCACCGCAACGGTGAACACTAATATCCTAAAGGTTCGCCAAGCTTTCATTGTTACCAACTTGTTAATATTGCTTAACTATTATTAAGCTTTCCCTGATATATTTTCTATGATTATATCTTATGACGTTACGGAGGAGGACTACAGCTTTTATTTTCGAGGCAAACTTAAAGCCTTTACTAGCCCGTCGTATGGTTCTTTAGCTATTTTCTTATTAACTAAATTCGTGCTCATCCACTTTAAAGTTTGAAAAGTACTATTTCTTTTTCTCTCTAAAGTCTTGGCTGTTAATTCTGAGTATATTGTAGCGACTGAGACAATTTTTACTTCAGGCAATATACTGTTTTTGTCTAAACTATCGGGGTAACCTGACCCATCTAGCCTTTCGCGGTGATGTCTTATGATTTGTTTTGTTATATAACTAAATTTGGCTATAGCTTTGGTCTGGTGTGAGTTGAAGTAATGCTTTGCCATACTGCTGCGTTGGGTTCGATTTGAAGTTAAGGGTCTATTTTTGGGATTAAGGAACACGTTTCTGTGCCCAATTTGATGGCACAGACCTCCAAGTGCTATGTGTTCTAGGCTTGCTTGCTGGCTGATTCCCATGCGGATCGCAATTGCTGTTGATAGTGCTGAAACTCGGATCCCTTCGTAAAACTGAATATCTGTTTGGGTCGAGTTTAGGATTCTATGAATATATTCAGGGTGTTCACCAAGAGTGTGAACGATTTCATTGGCTAAAACTTTAGCTCTGTCCATGCAGGCTGCTGTTATTTGATTACTGTAGATGAACCTTAGTAGTTTTTTGCTGTTTTCGACTATCTTCGTCAGTTTTCTGGGTTGAGTCAGCTTTTCAGGGAATGCTGTCAGATCATAAATTGAACTATAGGTGTTGACGATCCACTGATCACTCTCTTTAGTGTAAAAGTTGCTGTGACCCTGTCTACGCAGATCAGTGATTTCTTTTTGCCGCCAATTATAGCCGGTGTGAGAATAGAGAACTATTTTATTGTTGGTTTTCAGGTAGAGGTCAAAATCCGTTGTTGAATTATCTGAAATCAACTTGAAGGGGAATTTATCTAGGCCTTTGAAAGCTTTAACCGCTGTTTTCATCCCGAAGCTCCAGTTTGGTTTATCATCCTAGCTTTTCGGAACTTCAGGGCTGGACTTGAAGTTAAGGGACTGTTTTTCGTAAAAAATGCAGCGATACATACTTATTTGTGGCCACTTTAAGCCAGGTCTTATTGATGGGGTATCCTCTGACGGTGTCTCCGGCTTGCAGAATGCCTATGATCTCGCTCGACATCCCTGGATTACTTCTTACATTCAAGTGGCTTATATTAACGGTATATAGTTGGGTGTTTTCCGAAGTAGTCGCCTCGCTCGGTTCTGATCTACTGTAGTTTTGATCTCTGTTGTCACTGTCTACATGGCTGTTTTCATGCCCATTTAGCAAGTTTTGTTCGTTTATTCCGTTATTTGAGGCGCTTAACGAGATGTCTTCCATCCCGTTTACCATGAAACTATTAAAATCTTCTTTTTCTGAGGATAATTCATCTGGAGACCAGGGCTGCGAGTAGGTTACTAAAGAGCTGTTTTCTATTTCTTTGCTGAGATAGCACATGTAGTTGCCGAGTTTTATTGTCTGCTCCTGTGTATTTGTTTCTTCAGATGCAGATTCGTCTATCACATCGGTGCCTGTGTTTTGGCCGATCGACTCTTCATTTTTCGTCGTTGTACAACTAATGTTTATAATTAATACCAATAAAATCAGCATATTCATTATTTTTCCTCTGTGGATAAGGCCATCCCATCGGTTCATCTGCAATATCTGATCCATCCTATTTTGAGCATCTTATTCTAATTTTAATTCCATGATCCTTTAATTACGTCGACTCACTTTTTTGGGGGGTTGTTCGTTTTTATCTACAAATTAGATCTTTAATGCTTGACTCTGACCACCCATTTATATACAAAGCCCACTCCCACGAGGTAAGCCTGCTGTTGCAAGCCAATGCCCTTCGCTTGACTTCTTCTTTAACAAGTTTCCTCGGTAATGGGTGTGTTGTTGTAAACCCAAAAACATTTCATAGGGTTATATAGGTTATGAATAGCCAGAATATTAGAATTCGTCTTAAAGGTTATGATCATCGGCTGTTGGATCAATCTGCAGTTGAGATTGTGGAGCGGGCAAAAAGAACTGGTGCTCGAGTTGCTGGGCCGATACCTCTGCCTACTGCGATCAATAAGTACACCGTACTCCGTGGTCCTCACATTGACAAGAAATCGCGAGAGCAGTTTGAGGTTCGAACTCACAAAAGGGTTCTGGACATTATGGAAGCCAAAGCGCAAACCATCGATGCATTGATGAAGTTAGATCTTGCAGCTGGTGTTGACGTTGAAATCAAACTGTATTGATAAGATTTCTACCCAAGCCGAATTAAGGCGCTGAGGTCAGATTGTTAACATTGAAAAAACAGGTTCTGTACAAAAAATGAAGATGCAAGGACTCATAGCAAAAAAAGTCGGGATGACCCGTCTGATCAATAAAGAGGGTCAGTTGGTTCCAGTCACTCTTTTACATGTGGCTGACCAGCAGGTGACCAAGGTCTTGACCTCTGAGAAGGATGGATACAATGCCGTCCAGGTTGGGTATTACACTAAGCCAGATCATCGGATGAACAAGCCGGATTTAACTAGGCTTCGAAAGGCTGGTCTCGAAAAGAACTTCACAAGGTTTAAGGAGTTTCGCTTAGAAGACAAAGCGGCTGCCTTGGAGATCGGTGCGGTACTTTCAGTTGGTCACTTTAACGATGTGAAGTCAGTTGATGTTACGGGTGTTACCAAGGGGCATGGATTTGAAGGTGCCATCACTCGCTGGGGTCATAAGACTGGACGTAGAACTCATGGTTCTCACTTTCATCGTCGGCCGGGATCTCTTGGTCAGAGAACGACGCCGGGTCGTGTGTACAAGAACAAGAGTATGCCGGGGCACATGGGGGACGTTCAGCGAACGATACAAAATCTCGTAGTGGTTGACGTAGACGTTGATTCTAATGTCATCGCTATTAAAGGTGCGGTTCCTGGTCATCGCAATGGCTATGTTGTTGTGATGCCATCCACCAAGGCTAAGGCCTAAACAGGACGAAAATAATAGATTGCTTTAGAAAGGTTCTTGAACCATGCAAGTTGAAGTTAAAAATATATCGGGTAGTAAGGTTAAGATGGTCGACCTTCCGGAATCAATATATGGCTTAGACCTTAATGACCATGTGCTACACAATGTTGTGAAGGCTTACCGTGCGAATAGGCGTCAGGGTACTCACGCTACCAAAACGCGCTCCTTTGTGAGTGGTGGTGGTAAAAAGCCCTTTCGGCAAAAAGGAACAGGCAATGCCCGTCAGGGTACCAGTCGTTCCCCACATATGCCTGGTGGTGCGGTAGCTCATGGGCCTCAGCCTCGGGATTATACTCAAAAGATCAATTCAAAGGTCAAAAAGTTGGCTGTCAAGGTTGCTTTGTCGGATAAGTATCGGCATGGGAAGCTTGTTGTGGTTGACGACTTTTCCATCTCTGCTTATAGCACTAAGCAGGTTCTCGGATTTATGAAGGCTTTGGATGTTAGTAGCGCTCTAGTTACTGATGAGCGTAAAGATGACTTTCTGTATAAGTCTACAAGAAATATAAATGGCGCATTTTGTAAGTCAGCTGCAGAACTTAATGCAGAAGACCTTCTGAGGTATGAATCGCTGGTAATCAGTGAGAACGCCTTGAATGCTTTACATCAGCGGCTTGAGAGGGGTGAATAATGCAGCCATATAGTGTGATTGTTAAGCCTGTTCTGTCAGAAAAAAGTAATGAACTGCGTGAGGCGCAGGGTAAGTACATTTTTGAAGTTAGAAAAGAGGCTACGAAAAAAGATATACAAAAAGCTGTGTTGAAGCTTTGGGATGCTGAGGTTACTAGTGTCCGAACTAATATTCGGCGCGGAAAGATAAAGCGACGAGGTTTGAATCTTAGTAAGCCCGTAAGCAAGAAGTTTGCTTATGTGACTCTCGCTGAAGGTGCTAAACTTCCAATTTTTGAAGACCTTTAAGGAGGGGAATTAAATGGCTATTTTAACTTATAAACCGACTACCCCCGCCCGGAGAGGTCAATCGGTTGTNTTATATCGNGAGCTNGATAAGGTTGAGCCCTTGTCNTCNGCNCTTCGNACAATTAAAAACTCNGGNGGNNGAAATAANACGGGTCGTATTACGGTTCGACANCAAGGTGGTGGTAATCGNAAGCATTACCGTGTTATCGACTTNAAGCGCAGCAAAAGNGANATTGAAGGTAAGGTTGAATACNTAGAGTATGACCCTAACCGTACCGCTTTTATTGCAAGGATNCTTTATAANGACGGCGAGCGNCGNTACATATTNGCTCCGGCTGGTCTTAAAAAAGGNGCNGCNGTTTTAGCTGCNGACACNGTNGATGTTAAAGCTGGNAATGCNATGCCACTTAAGAACATACCNTTCGGAACTTCTNTGCATAATGTAGAAATGAAGCCNGGAAAAGGTGGNCAGTTGGCCCGTAGTGCTGGTGTGTCAGTNCAGCTGGTGGGTCGAGTNGATGGNTATGCTCAGTTGAAGATGCCGAGTGGAGAGTTNAGGCGTGTTCGTGAAGAGTGTTNTGCGACTATNGGAGTTGTAGGTAACTCNGANCATGGGAANATCAAGCTTGGTAAAGCGGGNCGTANNCGATGGATGGGNGTTCGNCCAACAGTCAGAGGTGTTGCGATGAACCCGGTGGATCACCCTCATGGTGGTGGTGAAGGTNGGACTTCAGGTGGTCGGCACCCTGTCTCACCTTGGGCTGTNCCTACTAAGGGNTANAAGACTAGAAGCAATAAAAGAACCGACAAAGATATCATTAGAAGACGGAACAAAAAGTAATTTTCGGAGGAAGACTCAGTGGCTCGTTCCATTAAAAAAGGCCCGTTTATCGATGGGTATCTCTTTAAAAAAGCAGAAGTTGCTGCTCAAGACAAAAANCCTATTAAAACTTGGTCGAGACGTTCGACTATNGTTCCAGATTTCGTTGGCCTNAACTTTTTGGTTCATAACGGGAAAAAATTTATCCCTGTCTATGTTACTGAGCAAATGGTTGGTCATAAATTTGGTGAATTCGCTCCTACGAGGACCTATTTTGGTCATGGGAACGATAAAAAGGGCAAAAGATAANTAGGAGACATGTGAGATGTCAGATGCATTTCAAGCGATATTAAAAAATACTCGAATCGCGCCNCGTAAAGCTCGATTGGTTGTGGATATGGTTAGGGGTAAGCCCGTTTCAACCGCTATNGATACNCTAAAGTTGACCAACCGAAAGGCTGCCCCTTTAGTNTCGAAGCTTATCCAATCGGCTATGGCGAANGCTACGAGCAAGGCGACTGTGGATGTAGATAGGTTGGTTGTTTCTGAGATATTTGTTGATGAAGCAAAAACTCTAAAGCGTTTTTTACCTAGAGCTCAAGGACGGGCAACGCCCCTCCGCAAGAGATCATCACATATAACTGTCAAGCTACTTGAGCTTTAATTGAAAGAAGGATGAATCTGTGGGACAGAAAGTAAATCCAGTTGGTTTTCGAACCGGTGTAAGCAGGACTTGGTCTTCGAGATGGTTTTCTAANGGTAACTACGCAACGTTACTTCAAGAAGACTTGAGAATACGTAAATATATATTTAAGAAATTCGAATCTGCTGGCGTATCACATATCGATGTTGAGAGAGCAGCAGCGAATATGNACGTAAATATTTACTCGAGCCGTCCTGGGATTATTATAGGGAAAAAAGGNGCNGGTGCNGAAAGCTTGAAAGAAGAGCTTATACGCATCTGTAAGATTCAATCAGGCGANCCNAGTGTCAANGTGTATGAAGTCTCAAAGCCTGATATGGATGCTTCNCTNGTAGCGCAGAGTATAAAAGCNCAGCTTCANAGNCGTGTTAGCTTTCGGAGAGCTATGAANAAGGCTCTTGGNGCNGCNATGAAGTCAGGNGCTAANGGTATTAAAGTTCAGGTGNCNGGTAGNCTTAGTGGTGCTGANATGTCNCGNGTGGANCGNTANCGTGANGGGCAAGTTCCTCTTCANACTTTGCGGGCCGATATAGANTACGGTACTGCNGAGGCGTTGACCACTTATGGCATCATAGGCATCAAGGTTTGGATATTTAAGGGTGATATTCTCTCCAACTAAAGTTGGNGGGTTGCTTATAAAGAAAGGGAAAAAATGCTTTCTCCTAAAAAAATGAAATTCCGCAAACGTTTTCGTGGCCGCATAAAAGGCGATGCACAGCGNGGAACTCATTTGGCTTTTGGAGTTTATGGTTTGCAGGCNGCAGAAAAAGGACGTATTACNGCNCGTCAGATNGANGCNGCNCGAGTTGCCATGACTCGTNACATTAAAAGGGGTGGTCAAGTCTGGATCAAGATTTTCCCGGACCTTCCTGTGACNAAAAAGCCTGCTGAAGTNAGAATGGGTAAAGGTAAAGGNTCNGTCGATCGATATGTAGCGGTTGTAAAAGCTGGCCGAGTNCTATATGAGATGGACGGGGTAGAGCCGGAAGTNGCTAAAGGNGCATTNGCCTTGGCNGCNGCNAAGCTACCGATAAAGACAAAAGTTTTAATTAAAAGTGAGGATCCTTGGTTGTAATGGATATTTTAGAAATTAAAATGAGTGATATCAACTCCTTTGATTCAGNGCAGCTTCGAGAAGTCGAAAAGGATCTCCGGAAACAGTTGGCAGAAGTGCGNTTAGACGTGTATACNAACCCAGCCAGTTTTACNGGNAAAATTCGCAAGCTGAAAAAGANTCTTGCTAGGGTTCTAACTGTTCAGTCGGCTGCTAAAACTGTTAAACAAGCATAAGGTGAGTCAAAGTGAGTGATCAAAATCAAAATACAGCGAAACCAATTCTNTGTAATGTNACNAGTGACAAAATGNACAANAGTCGNGTCGCNGTNATAAGTCGNAAAGTAANAGACGGCCAGTATGGCAAGTTCATAAGAAAGTCTACTAGGCTTATGTTNCANGATGAAAANAANGAATCCAAGATCGGCGATCGNGTCTTGGTNAAGCCTTCTAGGCCTAANAGTGCTAATAANAAATTTGATTTGGTTTCGATCGTCGAAAAAGCCTAACTCAGGAACTGTAAGGATAAGACAATGATTCAGATGGAATCAGTACTAGCAAGTGGTGATAATTCGGGTGCCCGAACGTTGAAGTGCTTCAAGGTATTAGGTGGCAGTAAGCGTCGTTTCGCATCAGTTGGCGATATGATTGTNGTTTCAGTNAAAGAAGCTGTNCCTAATAGCAAAGTGAAGAAAGGTACGGTACACAAGGCNGTTATCGTTCGAACAAAGAAAGAAATNGTTCGAAAAGACGGNTCGACCATTCGNTTTGATGAAAATGCTGCGGTNTTGCTGAAAGGCAAAGACAGCGAGCCCGTTGGGACGCGAATTTTCGGTCCAGTCGCTCGGGAAGTTCGTGCGAAGGGATTTGTTAGAATAGCGTCATTGGCGCCAGAAGTACTATAGTTTGTAATAACTCAGTATGGTGAGCGAGTCATCGATCTGGGTAAACGAATATGGAGAAGGAAAAAATGGGAAATATCCCACGTTTAGCAGAAAAATACGCTGGTTTTAAGGCTGAGCTTCAAAGCGATTTGGGTATTAAAAACCCAATGCAGATCCCAGGTATCGAGAAAATTGTGGTAAACATTGGCCAAGGTGAAGCCGTTCAGAATATCAAGATTCTGGAAGGAGCTTTAAGAGACTTGGAAAAAATCGCCGGTCAAAAACCAAATATGACCAAGGCTAAGAAAAGCATTGCCGGGTTCAAGTTGCGAGAAGGTGTTCCAATTGGGTGCAGTGTGACTCTTCGACGCCAGAGAATGTATGAATTCCTTGATCGCCTAATAAATGTTTCAATCCCTCGTATCCGTGACTTTAGGGGCTTCTCTCCCAAGGCTTTTGATGGCCGGGGAAATTATTCATTGGGAGTGAAAGAGCAAATCATATTCCCAGAAATTGAATATGACAAAGTAGACAGGATAAGAGGGCTTGGTATCACTATTGTGACTTCCGCAAAAAATGATATAGAGGGTAAAGCACTTTTAGATAAGTTTAATTTCCCTTTCAGAAAAAACTAACGAGCTTTAAGGGGCTTAGGAGTAAAAATGGCTAAGAAAGCATTAGTTGAAAAACAAAAGCGAAAGCCTAAGTTTTCCACAAGGGCATACACTAGGTGTAACCAATGTGGTAGGCCTAAGGCAGTTTATAAAAAGTTTGGTATTTGCCGGATCTGTTTCCGAGACTTAGCGCTCAAGGGAATGTTGGCTGGCGTAACTAAGTCGTCTTGGTAGGCGTAAAAGGGGAAACGGATAATGAACATTACAGATCCGATAGCAGATCTTTTAACTAGAATTCGTAATGCGCAGAAAGCGCGCATCGACGTGGTTTCAGTGCCTGCCTCGAAGATGAAAATCGCAATAGCGCATATCCTTAGAGAGGAAGGCTTCATAGTAAACTACAAGTGTATTAGGGATAACAAACAAGGAATCCTTAAAATAGCTTTGCGTTATAGTGAGAGTGGCGTTGGTGTGATACGAGAGATACAGCGACGGAGTAAGTCGTCGTTGCGTAGCTACGTCAGTGCAGATGCTATACCTTATGTCAAAAATGGTTTCGGAATCGGAATTGTATCCACATCGAAGGGTGTGATGACTGATAGAGAAGCTAGAAAGCAACATATTGGTGGCGAATATCTCTGTTCAGTATTTTAATTTTGGGGTCTAGAAAATGTCACGTATAGGTAAACAGCCAATTCCGNTTCCAAGTGGGGTCGAGGTTAAAATAGAGGGCAACCTTNTTAAGGTGAAAGGCCCAAAAGGTAAGTTNGAGCGGACNCTTCACCACACTGTTAAGATCAGTCAAGAGGGTTCCGANCTNGTAGTANCTCCNTTAACNAATAAGACTCAGGATTATTGTTANTGGGGNCTTAGNCGNAGCTTGGTTAATAATATGGTGATTGGCGTATCCGTCGGTTATAAAAAGACCTTAACACTTATCGGTGTTGGTTATCGAGCTGCGAAAAAAGGCAGCGCATTGAATTTAACGTTNGGTTTCAGTCACCCGGTCGTGTTTGAACCATTACCAGGGATCGATGTTGAGGTTGTNAAGAACACCACAATNAACGTNACTGGTGCCGACAAAGAAGCCGTTGGNGAAACAGCNGCAAAAATNAGGGCTTTCCGTCCACCAGANCCTTATCATGGTAAGGGTGTTCGTTATGCAGATGAACATATCATAACCAAGGTTGGTAAGGCCGCAGGTAAGAAATAAGATTGAACAAAAGGTAACGAAATGAATAAGACAACAGCCAAATCAACATTGCGCTTAAAACGAAAGAAGCGAGTAAGAGCTAAAGTCTACGGNACAGAAGAAAGACCTCGTNTGTCNGTTTTCCGTTCCGCTTCCCATGTTTATGTTCAGGTAATAGACGATAACAGCGGTAAGACTNTAGCTAGTTTNCATAGTTATNATAAAGCTCAGAAGGNCCGTGCCAATGTTGAGGCCTGNGCTGTACTGGGCGAAAAGCTAGCAGAAGTGTGTAAAAGTAAAAGCATCACCAAGGTCGTATTTGATAAAAATGGTTACGCATACCATGGTCGTATCAAAGCCTTGGCTGAAGGAGCTCGCAAGGGTGGGNTGTCCTTTTAATCCAAGGTATATAAATTTTTTTCGGAGGCTTAAGTGGCTAAGGAAATGAGAGATCGAAAAGAAGATCCNTTTCAAGATAAAGTGATAAACATCGCAAGGGTGGCCAAGGTTGTCAANGGCGGTCGACGGTTTTCCTTCAGTGCTTTGATCGCTGTTGGTGATGGTAAAAACAAAATNGGGTACGGCTTAGGAAAAGCNAATGAAGTACCTGATGCGATCAGAAAAGGTTCNGANAAGGCAAAGAAAAGCCTTATNACCGTGACGACTACAGGTGGGACAATACCATACGAAGTTGTAGGNCGTTATGGNTCGGCGCGAGTTCTTATGTTCCCAGCAAAAAAGGGAAAAGGNATTATCGCCGGTGGCTCAGTACGAGCGATCGTGGAGTTGGCCGGTATCGAGGATATCGTCTGTAANGTCCACGGNACACGTAACTATCAAAATATAGTNNGAGCNGTATTTGATGGGCTGAAACAGCTTGAAAGTATAGAAGATTACGCTGGTCGACGGGNTAAAGAAGNGGGCGAAGTTTTACAAGCGCGNCACTAATANTNNNAAAGNCNAGAAATTTANGAAACGAATAGGGTAACTGGAGACATCNATGTCTAAAATNACTATACGCCAGACTAANAGTACNATAGGNCAGNCTNANTCGGTAAGACGAATTATGNAAGGCTTAGGTTTGGGTAAAATGAATGCATCTAAGACACACAAGGATAATAACTGTATCCGNGGTATGGTTAANAAAGTTAGCCACCTAGTAAGTTATGAACTTGTAACCAAATAGAGTAAGGTAAAAAATAATGGATAATACTCTTAAAAGGTTAGATAACCTGAAGCCGGCAAAGGGCTCAAATCGTNCAAAAAAGAGGCTAGGGCGTGGACCTGGTAGTGGACTNGGNAAAACTAGTGGTAAAGGTCANAAAGGTCAGAAAGCTCGAAAAGGCGGAAAAGTNGCTCCNGGCTTNGAGGGTGGACAAATGCCTTTNTATCGTAGATTGCCAAAACGTGGTTTTAAGAACCCATTTAGAGTAGAGTATAACGCTGTAAATGTTGATGCGTTAAANAGATTTGAANATGGCGCAGAGGTGACAGTAGAAGCNTTAAAGAAGGCTGGTCTAGTAAGGAAGCCAAACTTACCGGTTAAATTGCTTGCAAACGGTAANTTAGAAAAAAAACTGACCGTCTCTGTTGATAAATTTAGTGCCTCCGCTAAAGTTGCTATAGAAAATGCTGGTGGAAAAATCGAGGAGAACTGATTGTGGGTAAGCGGGCTGCTGGAACTGACTTGAACTTGAACCACCTTCAGAAGAAGATCTTGGTAACATTGGGATTCTTGGCTCTNTACAGAGTNGGAGTCCACGTGCCCATACCGGGGGTTGACGCTAATGCCCTGAGCGAGTTTTTTCGCAGTCAAGGGGCAAATCTATTTGGCATGTTCAATATGTTCTCCGGAGGAGCTTTAGAGCGATTTAGTATATTCGCACTTGGCGTCATGCCTTACATATCAGCTTCAATTATTGCGCAGCTGTTGACTGTCGTGGTCCCTCATTTGGAAGCTCTTTCTAAAGAGGGTGACAGTGGGCGTAAAAAAATAACTCAATATACCAGATACGGCACCATAATTTTGGCGCTGATCCAGGGCTTCATGATAGCTCGAACTTTGTCGACGGCGGACTTCGGCGGTGGTGCATTAGTTTTGGATAGCGGTACTGGCTGGTTGGTTTTTACGGCTTTGTCGCTGACTGCAGGTACTGCTCTTGTAATGTGGCTGGGTGAACAAATTACTGATAAAGGTGTCGGTAATGGTATTTCGCTGATCATATTCTGCGGGATTGTTGCAGGGTTACCGTCTGTAATAACCTCTACCTATACAAAGTATAACTCTGCCGAGATGGGCATGCCCCAAATCATGATATTAGTGTGTGTTGTCGTGTTGGTTACAGCTGGTGTGGTATTTATGGAGCAAGGTGCTCGGCAAGTACCGATTCAGTATGCCAAAAGGCAGGTTGGGAACAGAGTATACGGCGGCCAAACATCCCATTTACCAATGAGGGTGAATTCTGCAGGTGTAATACCTCCTATATTTGCTAGTTCACTATTACAGTTGCCTGTGACCGTGGCAACTGTATCTCCTGAAAGCGTTCTAGCCAGTTTGATAAACACAGTATTTATACCTGGCGGCTGGTTGTACAATCTTGTTTACGTAGTATTGATCATTTTCTTTGCTTTTTTCTACACGTCCATTCAGTTCAAACCAGATGATATAGCGGAGAACCTGAAAAAGCACGGCGGCTTTATTCCGGGAATCAGACCGGGTGCTCGAACTTCAGAATTCTTAGGAAAAGTGATTTCCCGACTCACGTTAGCNGGAGCCTTGTACTTGGCTTTGATTTGTCTAGTNCCATCGATTATAACGGAACGATTTAATGTNCAGTTCTATTTTGGCGGNACTAGTCTGTTGATTATTGTNGGAGTTGCNCTAGAAACCTTCAGGCAAATAGACGCCCATCGNCAGTCGTTAAGGTATGAGGCCTTTATGAAGCANGGCAATATTCGTTCTAGAGGGCGAGGCAGATGATCGTTGTTTTAACTGGGGCCCCTGGAGCTGGAAAAGGGACTCAAGCCGATAGACTTGCTGAAGAGTTGGGNTTTGTAAAGATNTCAACAGGAGACGCACTCAGGAATCAAATAAAGATCGGTACCAAGGTNGGCNTAGANGCCTCGGGATTCATGAAGGAAGGTAAGTTGGTNCCNGANGNGGTTTTGCTCGATATCTTGAAGGCCGAGCTGGAGATAGTGAGNGGGNAAAAAGTCCTGTTGGATGGCTACCCACGCAACTTAGCGCAGGCTAAAACCCTNGAANCCATGAGTNACGATTTNCCGGTCGATAAAGCCATTTTGATCGANGTCAGTCNGAGCTTGCTAGTNGATCGAATTTGCGGCCGGAGAGTCTGTGAATCATGCGGAAGTGGCTTTCATGTGAATTTCAGCCNACCGAAGGTTGAGGGTGTNTGCGANAAGTGCGACGGNCGTTTGGTGCAGAGNCCGGACGATACCGAAGANAAGGTTAGAACGAGACTGGAAATNTANGAAAAACAGACGATACCAGTGCTCGACTACTATAAAAGTNANGATAAATATCAGCGTGTTGACGGTGATGGCTCGATGGAAGAAGTTTTTAGCAGAATAAGTGAAATAATTACATAGAGTTGTANTAGTTAACNCTGTTAANTGCTNGTGATCAAGTCTTNGCTTGCGATTAACACAAGTTCGCGGTAGTTTGTCGCAGCCATTTATAGAAGAGTCCTATAAACGGGTGCAGGNTTTTGAAAATGCATTGAATAGGTAATCTTAAAACGATGGCAAAAGAAGACGTAATTGAGGTTGAAGGTGTGGTNATGGAACCTCTTCCTAATGCTATGTTCAAGGTAGAGATAGAGGGTGGGCATGAAGTATTGGCACANATTAGTGGCAAGATGAGAATGCACTTCATTAGGATCTTACCCGGAGATAAAGTTAAATTAGAAATTTCTCCCTACGATTTAACTCGAGGGCGNATAGTGTACCGGTCAAAGTAAATTATTATAGGCGATTGTAAAAGATACAGGGTCGAATGATAGAGGGTAATATGAAGGTAAGAGCAAGTGTTAAGCCTATGTGTACAAAATGCAAGGTGATTCGCAGGCGTGGCATCGTAAGNGTNATTTGCGAAGTNGCTAAGCACAAACAGAGACAAGGCTAACAAAAAGGTTATTAGGGAGAGGAAGATGGCTCGTATTTCCGGCGTAGATTTGCCAGGACACAAGAGGATAGATATATCGCTTACTAGTATATATGGTATTGGNCGTAAANCAGCTGTANATATCGTAGAGAAAACTGGTATCGATAANAANAAGAAAGCAAAAGATTTGACNGCAGAAGAGGTCAATACTATCAGAAAGCTNCTNGACACAGATAACATNTCTGTNGAAGGTGACTTGAGACGAGAGATATCTCTTAACATTAAGCGTTTGGTTGACCTTGGTAANTATAGAGGTCTGAGACATAGAAGGAGTCTTCCTGTTCGGGGNCAGCGAACNAAGACAAATTCAAGAACAAGAAAAGGTCCTCGCAAGACTATAGCAAATAAAAAGAAGTAATAAATAGATAGGCTTCTCTGCATATAGAAGGATAATTGAAACATGGCTAAAGCTAGTATTAGCAAAAAGAAAAAAGCTAAAAAAAATGTACCAATGGGTGTNGCTCATATCCAGGCTACTTTTAACAACACGATCGTAACGATAACAGATTTGAATGGCGAAGTTGTNTCTTGGTCTTCTGCAGGTGCGAAGGGATTCAAGGGGTCCNGAAAAAGCACNCCNTTTGCNGCNCAAGTAGCCGGAGAAGAGGCNGCNAAAAAAGCAATGGACTGNGGAATGAGAAGTATCTCAATTCTGGTTACNGGNCCTGGATCNGGCCGNGAAAGTGCTATGAGAGCGCTTGCTACAGCAGGNTTNAAGGTGAATTTGTTAAAAGATATAACTCCTGTTCCCCANAATGGATGCCGGCCCCCTAAAAAACGTAGAGTTTAAAAAGGGNCTTNGGTAGGATTGAGGTAGACCACAGCAAAAATATTGGTAAAATAGTCGCTGAGCCTACAAGATATGGCATGGGATTTGCGTATAGATTCGGTAATATAGTCGGGCTATATGGTAAGTAAATGTATTTAGTTAGCGGATAGACCGCCGTAAACGGAGAGCTTTTATGCATCGTAATTGGCAAGATCTGATAAATCCGAGCACTGTTGAAGTCGTTTCGTTGGGAGATACCTATGGTAAGTTCNCAGCAAAACCTTTGGAGCGGGGTTACGGAACAACTTTAGGAAACTCACTGCGGCGGGTCTTGTTGTCTAGCATAAATGGCGCTGCCATTGTTGCGGTGAGGATCGAGGGCGTGGACCACGAACTAAGCACTGTTCAAGGTNTTAANGAAGACGTTACAGATATTATTCTAAATCTAAAGCAGGTTAATATCCGNTATTTAGGTGAGAATGATACAAGAATAACACTGAAATCTTCTGGNGANGGNGTTCTNAGAGCCGGTGATATTGTGTCTGGTAGTGATATAGAAATTCTA
Organism: Pseudobdellovibrionaceae bacterium; assembly: GCA_002725955.1. Classification (GTDB taxonomy): domain Bacteria; phylum Bdellovibrionota_B; class Oligoflexia; order Oligoflexales; family Oligoflexaceae. The sequence continues at coordinate 9,797 of PBRN01000031.1, read as the reverse complement.
AANCCCGACCANTTGATAGCCACAGTGGACACAGATGGATCACTAGACATGGAAATGATAGTGAGACATGGACGTGGCTACGTGTCAGCTGATTCCAATNGAACAGAGGACATGCCAGTAGGNTTCATAGTAGCGGATTCAATATTCGCACCGGTNAGACGTGTCGCATATAACATTACTAACGCNCGNGTTGGGCANATGACNGACTATGACAAACTCACAGTAGAGATTTGGACAAATGGNGCAGTTAGNCCTGATGANGCNTTGGCNTATGCAGCCAAAATTTTAAAAGAGCAGTTNACTGTTTTCATTAATTTNGACGANACTGAAGAAGTAGANGCAAGGCCTTCAGAAGAAGAAAATGAAAACAAACCACAGTTGAATGAGAATCTNTTCAAAACCGTGGATTCANTGGAGCTGAGNGTAAGAGCTGCGAATTGTTTAGAAAATGCAAATATCAAGTTTATAGGTGAGTTGGTAACNAAAACCGAAGGCGAGATGTTGAAAACAAAGAACTTCGGNCGCAANTCCNTNAACGAAATAAAAGATATTCTAGCAGAGATGGGNCTATCCCTAGGTATGAAGATTGATGGCTTCGATCCGAGTACTTTGAGAAGTNGAGAGAATGAACATAACTAACCAGATATTTAAGGTATAGAGAAAATGCGTCACAAGCACGGATATAGAAAATTAGGAAAAGATACCCCACACAGGAAAGCAATGTTGCGAAACATGGCAACTTCGCTTGTGAATCACGAAAGTATTACAACTACCTTGCCAAAGGCTAANGAGTTACGGTCAGTGGTGGAAAAGTTGGTNACTTTGGGTAAAAAAGGTGAGNTGGCNCACAGAAGAAAAGCGGCTTCTTACTTATTTGACAAANCCTCNGTNTCCAAGGTTTTCGGGCCGTTGGCNGANAGGTTTGAATCTAGAGCTGGTGGATACTTAAGGATTCTCCAGNGAGGAACTCGATTNGGTGATGGNGCCAAAATGGCNACNATTCAATTCGTTGATTACGAAGCAAAAAAATAAAAAAACCCGCTTTAAGCGGGTTTTTTTTTTACCNCCTGCCAATTGAATCCATCGTTTCGTTTATGAGTTCTTCATATATATGATAAGATTTTAAGCGTATTGCTAATATATTTTNCGGGTTATTGATGAAATCTGTGATACTTGGACTATTTGTGTCTATTATGTCAGGGTGTAGCCTAGAACCAATTGATTATTGGTTTTTCGAGTTTACNGGGGGGACTCTAGTCAAAGACCCCAGTCAACTAACCACAAAAGAGTTGCATTTNGACACTGGTGGTTTGCTTGGAAAAGAAGTGATCATTGAAGGGAAGATCAGTTCAACNGGGAGGCTNTATACCTATTTAATCCTTAATGATGATTCTGGTAGAATGCTNGTAGTNTTAACCCAAATAGAAAGAGCTGAAGAAGTNTTGGAAAGAGTTAAACCAGAAAGATTAAAAGTTTTGGGCACAGTCGAGCGTGGGAAGAAAGGTTTGCCTTATATTTTGGCAAAAGCNATAAGCCCCGTNTCAGTATCGCCCCAGAATTAGAAGTACTCGATGATTTTATTTTTTTATGTGCTTAGGGAATTCTTTCGCTATGTAGGTGCAACTCTGTTGCTCTGCACCTTTTTGTTTGTTCTGTTCGATTTTATTCATAAGACAACCAAATATATNGGGGTCTATAACCCATCNACTATNAATCTACTAAAACTATACTGGTACCAGTCGCCGTCTTTGATNGTTCAGGCGCTGCCNATGGCGTCTTTACTAGCTTCTGTAATNACNATGGTNTTGCTGAGNAGAACCAATGAAGTNACNGCGATGCGNGCAGCAGGGNTAGGGCCTTTGAGAATAGGTATGCCAATAGCNNTAGGNGGATTGATACTNTGNNTATTTTCTGTGCTAATCGGTGAGTTTTTGCTNCCAAAAAGTTCCAAGAAAAAACACTTNATNGAATCNGTNTTAATTAANCNGAAATCTGATGACCAGTTCATGGAAGGNGCTCGNTGGTTAAGAGATGGNAGTAGTCTCTATCATTTGGGGGATTACGAGCCGAGTCAAAACTTAGTTCTTAACATTCATATTATACAGACAGGGAANAGCTTTAGGCCAAAGAGGACGATCCGGGCTAATTCNGCTAAATACAANGAACAAACAAAAAATTGGAAATTAAAAGANGCANAGNTATTGTATTTTTGGCCTAACGGGACGATAGCTTTTCAGGAAGAAAAAAANGAGCTGGTNCTACCGATACCGATTGAGCCAGAAAAACTTAAAAAGGATAACCGACTACCAAATGAAAGAGGAATTTGGGAGCTAATGGAACTAGTTTCCCAAGGTAATGCTTCAGGTACGGATGTTTTGGGTTTAAAAGTTGACATGCATACGAAGATGGCCTTTCATCTTTCTTCCTTTGTAGTTTGTTTAATAGGACTTAAGTTTGGATATAGGTCCGAAAGAAGCATGGAGACTGCAAGGGGTATACTACTAGCGCTGGCCATTGGCGTAGGTTATTGGATNATATTAAANTCTGGNCGTGCNCTNGCNAATAGCGGNAGNATACCGCCTTTGGTTGGAGCATGGATGGGAAACATNGTTATTTTTCTTATTTCNTGTTTTTCGATTTGGAGAACCAAGCATAATTAGCCNATCTAANTNTNNATNANTCTAATGCGAGATGTTCTTCTNTGATCTTCCAACCATTTTTGAATTTGACGNNGCATTTCAATTGCCCGAAGTCGANTGGTNAGNGCAGGCTTCTGTGTGTTGAATTCATCGCTACCAGTAAAAGACTTTCNGTCTAACTTAAATATATAAAAGGTNTTCCCTGCNTTTATTGGGCGAGTAAACTCNTCTTCCTGTAGATTACTAATTTCTTTNCNGAAAGAAGNNGCTAAATCTTTTAGGAAGAGACTTGGCATTTTCCCTNCCTTGTCTTTCGACCTTTGGTTAGTAGAGTAAATATTCACGGCTTCCTTAAATGGCAGNCCATCTTTAAGGCGTTNATAAACCTCGTCNGANAGNTCTTTTTTTCCTTTAATGATNGCNTNGGGNGCATCNGACGGAATNTTGATCTGAATTTGACTNAGGTGGAGCTTTATAGTCTCAGCNGATGATCCTGATTGCTGAAGATANAGAATTTCTAGTTCTTTATCGGTGATTTTAATNCGGGGCGAAATAATGTTTCGATAAAATTCATTTAGNATNAGCTGNTTACGAAAGTCCTTTCGATANTGTTGCATAGATATGCCNTGNTGTCTNAGTGCTGGCTTTAGGCCTTCNATGGATAGNTTCTTTTGAGCAAGAAAAGCACNAATTTGTTGNTCTAGTGTTTCGTCGGTAATCTCGATATTCAGTTCATCNGCTTTTTGCATAATGAGNTTAAAATTTATCAGATCTGCGAGAGCTATNGCCTTCTTGCTTGANGACTCNTTTTCTGGAAAAGCTGAAACNTGGATTAANGGNCCTTTTGATAGCTTNCNATCAACCTCAGATTGAACGATNGGATCGCCATTTACCTCAGCTATTAATCGNTCCACTAGCTCTTTNGCGTNTGCTGAGTGGCCTTGAATGAAAAAACCACAAAGTAGCACTACCATGCAGGNTTTGGAATTTTTATTGGAACGGCATTTAGCGCTAATTCTACCCATTTTTGATATTCCTCTTCTTGTTTAAATTTGGTCAGGATTTTTTTAATGCGAGGCCGAGCCTGGGTTAAGTCAAGTTTCACCTCAGGGAATTTTTTTTCAAGCTTTATTATATGAAACCCGTAAGTAGATTTAAGNATGCTTCTNATTTCGCCGCGACGCATAGTGAAAGCNACGTCAAAAAANCTAGGTAATTCNCCTTTTGCAAATGGTGACAGNAGTCCNCCATTTCTGGCTTCAGGAGTTATNGATAGTCGTCGTGCATATCCNCTGAAATTTTTCCTATTTACNCGAGCACGAACTTTCTTTGCAGCAGACTCAGANGCNAGAACTATTTGGCGTATCTGNACTTTCTTTGGTGTNTGGAATTCAGANCGGTGTAGCTCNTAGTAACGAANAGTTTCTTGCTCATCGATAGAAATTTGGCTGAANATCNGTTCTTTCAAGTATTGNTCTAAAATTGCTTTTTCGCAGAGNCTGTTCTTAAGGCGNTCTTTTGCAGNATTNTCCCAAATNAGCTCGGGGTTAGGTTCNGCTAAAGTTTCTTGCCATTCTTTTAGNCAGCTNATATATCGCGAGGAATCNGANAGATTAAACTTAGANTCATTCTTTATAAATTTGTACAGTAGTTTTCTNTCTATCATGCTGGCGATTAGCATTTGCTTGAGNGGNGAGAGATAATCGANCTGNTCTTTGCCGCGCTTGGGTATAGGTGTTAGGTCATCATTGCTAATTGCTCCAGCTGTATGGAGGTTAAATTCCCATTCCAANTCTGCAGAGGTAATAGCTGCATTNCCNACATATACCAAAGTAGATTGTANTGGNAAATTNCTNACNGTGTCTAAGCTTGANTTGTCTCGTGAAGCATGNCGACCAGTATGGATNACTTTCCAGATGTATGCTCCGATGAGAAAACAGATCAGTAAACTGACTATATATAGNNTTNTTTTNGTCATCTTGTTGATCCTTCCAGTAGCAGGCAGAGGTTTTCGACTAGCTGTAAAATCTTATCTAGTATTGTATCCTGGCTTGNGGNCTTATCNTTACCAGTAATGAGAATTAATCGAAANTCTGGAGTCAATTGGTAAATATCTGGTGAATCNATAACCTGTCTAACTAATAAATCTATGATTTGATTGTTTAGTTTATAAAACGAAATGCTGAAGTNGTTNTCNTTGCCTTCGTGCATGATNTTCTGNGCTCTGATTGANTTAAGATAATANTTGAGTTCTGCGACNTTCAATAGCCTAACAACAGTTAAGGGNAGCTTNCCGAATCGATCCTTAATTTCTTCGGATATCTCGGCAATNTTCCTAATGTCTTTTGCCGAAAAAATATTTTTGTAGATTTGNAATCTTTCTTTTTCAGATGGAATAAAATCAGCCCCTATTGTTGCCTCAATTTTNATGTTTATCTCGGTGTCCACTCTTTCTNNGACTTTTTGNCCTCTGGCTTTGGTNATGGCATCTTCCAGCATTTGAGTATANAGNTCNAANCCAATNTGACTTATTTGTCCGGATTGNTCAGATCCNAGGAAGTTGCCGGCTCCCCTCATTTCTAAGTCATAACTGGCAATTTTGAAGCCTGAACCAAGGCTCTGGTTCGCAGCCAGAATTTCGAGCCTATTTTGAGCTTCGTCAGATATCATCTTTTTATTTGAGGTAAAGAACCATGCATAGGATTGGCGGTTAGATCTGCCTACTCGCCCCCTCATCTGGTAAAGTTGTGAGAGGCCAAAATGGTCTGATTCATTGACTATGAGAGTATTGGCGTTAGGTATATCTACTCCAGATTCGATAATAGTCGTGCATAATAAAATAGGAAATTTATGGTCTATGAAGTCCATCATTACACGTTCTAGATCCTGAGCTTTCATTTGTCCATGTGCGACTCGCACTTCATAATCTGGCACCAGCTCCTCTATGACCCGTCTTATTGATTGTATATTCTCTACTCGATTGTGAAGGAAAAATACTTGGCCGTTACGGGAAGTTTCAATATGGATAGCCTGTTTCACAACCTCTAAGTCTAATTTAGAAACATATGTTTTTATTGGTAGTCGATGATTTGGTGCAGTTGTGATTAGAGATATGTCGCGTAGGCCTAACATGGCCATATGAAAAGTCCTTGGTATAGGGGTTGCCGTTAAAGTAAGCAGATTACATCCCATACTGAGTTGGGATATTGTTTCCTTATGGTTGACCCCAAATCGCTGTTCTTCATCGACAATGATTAGGCCTAATTTTTTAAATTGAACGTCTTTAGAGAGTATTCGATGGGTTCCTATTAGTATATCGATAGAGCCATTCCGTGTTCTTTCAAGAGCTTTCTTGATATTTTTTGGAGCTATAAAACGATTAACTTGCTCCACTGTTATGCCAAATTTTTCGAATCGGGTCGCAAAGGTTCGGAAGTGCTGATAGCACAGAACTGTCGTGGGTACTAAGACCATAACCTGTAAACCATCGATTACGATTCTCATGCTAGCACGCAAGGCTACTTCGGTTTTGCCGAAGCCGACATCACCACATAATAATCGGTTCATAGGATTTTTTCCGCTGAGATCTTCCATTACCTCGGAAATAGCTGTTTGCTGATCCTTAGTTTCCGAAAAAGGGAAATCGGCTTCGAATTGGAAGTACAGATCACCTGGAGTGCTGCATGAGTGGCTAGTGGAAATTTTTCTTTGAGCATGTATTTTTAACAATTTATCGGCAATATCCTTAATTGATTTCTTTGCCCGACTTTTTCTTTTTTCCCAATTCTGGCCTTGTAGCTTGTCAAGCTTAGTATCATTACTGGCATCTCCCGCAGAATATTTCTGTAGTAAGTTTAGACGATCTACAGGTACATAAACTCTATCTTTTCCAGCATATTCGACAACCACACATTCTGATAGTATTCCTGAGCTGTGAACAGTATCTAAGCCTATATACTTGCCGATTCCATGTTCTATGTGAACAACTAGAGATCCGACCTTTATATCGCGAAATGATTCGACAAGCCCTTTTAGTTTGTTGCTTTGATGGCTCTTCAACTCCTTTTTAACGCCGATCAATTCATGATCTGGTATGATAATCAGGCCAAACGTAGTCAGCCTTAGAGGAGTTTCTATAGCTCCTATTGATAAAATAATGTCTTTACTTTTGTCTGTTTTAAATTTTCTATCCAAAAAATTTCGTTCACTCGAAAATGAAATCTTCCTTAGCTCTAATAGATGGCCCAATCTTTCTAGTTGGTCTCCATGGCTAGCTAAGATGACAATTTGAAACCCTTCTTTTTTCCAAGCGTCTATTTTTGTTAGCCAACTATCGAATCTTTCTATTTTATCGATAGAGGGGACCAGATCCCCTTTTATTGTCAGCTCTGGAAATACTTTAGCATTTGGAACATCAATGGCACCGAAGTTGATTACGGATTGCCATTTATTGGTGACATCAATTATTTGATTAGGATTAGTAAAATGATATTCCGGATGAAGGGTAGGAAATGAATTATCTCGATCGGTTTGATATGAAGCGACGATTGCAGTCCAAAATTCACTGTATGATTCTAATAATCGATTCAGCGGTTCAAGCAGGACGACGATGTCATGCGAAGATATCCATTCGTTAGTAGGGGTAGATTCTTCACGGAATAAAGGAGCAAACTCATCAAAACCACGAAAGATAACTCCATCTTGAAATGCTCTAACAATTCCTTCTCTTTCATAACGCTCGATGCCCTGCTCTAAGAAAAGTTCGTAAAGCATTTGGCTGTGTTGTTTTCTTTTGTGAAGTGGTATGGAAGCTTCCTTGCAAGGGCTGACAATGAGATATTGTTGCTCCTCCTCAGATCTCTGAGTTTCAATTGAAAAATTGCGAATAGATGTCACTTCATCAGCCCAGAACTCTAATCTGGATGGCTGACTTTGGTTACTGCTGAAAATATCGAAAATATTACCTTTCCGAGCGAAGGTTCCAATTTCTTCAATATAACTTACCTCCCGGAGGCCGAGATCACGTAGTTGTTTGCTCAGGCTATCATGGTCCCATTCAGTGCCTTTATCTATGACAAGGCATTCTTTTTCAAAAAATTGAGGTTTTAAGGTTTTTTGACATAATGCATTTATCGTGGTGAGGATAAATTGTGTATTTTTTTTTCCGAGGCAACTGCTGACAGTTGAGATTCGTTGGATCGTTCGGTCATCTTGGACAGAATGCCTATGGGTTCCCCAAAATTGAATGGAGGGCAAGGTGTTTATTTTGACATGCTTGTTTTCAAAAAAAGGTGATAAGTAATTTTTAAACTTTTGCTGTTCTTTAGTATCTTTACAAATAACGATAACTTTGCCGTTATCATTATTCTCCGTTAACCAGTGATAGATCCAGAGCAAGGTAAATTGTTTTTCTGCAAAAGTCCCGGCGATAAAGTGGACATGGTCTTTTTGTTGGAGAGCAGCGGAAAGTTGCTCAAAGATTTGATATTCTGACACTTTCGTCATACTCTGTCTTTCTCCAAGTCCATATCATATAGCCAATGATTTGTTGAATGGACGGCCTGCCTTGAATCCAGACTAAATATTATATAGATTGGGCCTGGTACTTCAGCGTTCATATTGACATAAGTCTCTTTATTATACATTTAGCCTAGTGTACGTCCAGAATATAGCCATAATCGCGCTGTTTACCATAAGAGAAATCCTTAAGTTCATACATTTACATAGGGATCTCTGATTGAGTAACTTGTGGTTCATGATTTGGCAATTTATTAGCAGTTCTGTGCTGCTCTGTTTGTTTCCGTTTAATAGAACTGGGAAAATGAAATTATTGACGAGGACCTTTTTGCATGGAAATCAAAAATAAGGTTGTAGCAAATAAAAGATTGATGGTGGCCAACCGCGGCGAGATAGCGATAAGAATATTCAGAGCTGCGACAGAGCTTAATATACGCACTATAGCTGTGTATTCCGAAGAAGACAGCAAATCGGTCCATCGTTTTAAGGCGGATGAGGCCTATAAAGTTGGTAAGGCAGGAGATCCCTTAGGTGCATACCTAGATTGGAAAAGTATTATCAAGCTAGCTATTGAAAGGAAGGTGGATGCAATTCACCCTGGCTATGGATTTTTATCTGAAAACCCGGAATTTGCAGAGGCTTGCGAGAAAAACGATATTATGTTTTGTGGGCCTACCTCTGATATATTGAAAACTTTCGGTGACAAACTATCAGCTAAAAAAGCTGCTAAAGAAAGCAATATTCTTTGTATTCCTGGTTCAGATGGGCCTGTAGATCATGTCGAGGAAGCGGTTCAGATGGCTTCTTCGATTGGTTATCCAATTACGCTAAAGGCCCTTTCGGGTGGTGGTGGTAAAGGTATTCGTATTGTCGAGACTGCGTCTGAGCTAAGAGAAGCCTTTGACAGGGCAAGGTCTGAGGCACAATCTAGTTTTGGTCGAGCCGATATTTATCTCGAAAAGATGATAGTTAAGCCTAGGCATATTGAAGTTCAAATAGTTGGAGACGTCAGTGGTAATATTGTTCACCTGTATGAAAGAGATTGCTCAGTACAGCGAAGACACCAAAAAGTTGTTGAGATGGCGCCTGCCAGAGGTATTAGCGACGAGACTAGAGCTGAGCTTTTAAATAGTGCTGTAAAAATAGGGAGACATGTTGACTATGTTGGGGTTGGAACCGTTGAGTTTTTGGTTGACCAGTCCGAAAAAGTTTATTTCTTGGAAGTAAATCCAAGAATTCAAGTTGAGCATACAGTTACGGAAATGGTGACAGGGTTTGACCTAGTCCAAGCCTCCATTATGCTGGCGGCTGGCAGGAAGTTATCTCACCCCGTGATGGGAATAGAGTCGCAGGAAGATATTCATTGCCAAGGTGTTGCTATTCAATGTCGGATTACCACTGAGGACCCTCAGAAAAACTTTGCTCCCGATGTAGGTAAAATATTGGCTTATCGACCTGCTCAGGGTTTTGGAATTCGATTGGATGAAGGCTTAGGCACTGCGGGTGCTATAGTTACACCTCATTACGACTCTCTATTGGTTAAGGTCACTGTGCATTCTCGTGACTTATATGGGGCAGTTCAGAAAATGCGAAGGGCTCTTAGAGAGTTTCGTATAAGGGGTGTTAAGCATAATATTCCAT
>PBRN01000235.1 GCA_002725955.1 Pseudobdellovibrionaceae bacterium | reverse complement strand
CACTTTAATTTTGCCCGCAGACGCTATTTCACTCAAAGAATCAATTAGCTTTTTGTTAGAAAAACTATACATAATCACATCGATTGATTTAGTAGCAGATTTTAATTCATCTTCAATCATCGGAACAATCGAATTGTCAGGAGCAAACTTGGCTATAACCTTAGAATTACAATACTTAGTTTCCGGGTTATAGGCCCGATCAGTACGCATACAGTCTCTGAGGCCCCAAAAATTCCAGAAAAAGTCCAATTCTGATTTATCTTGATTGGGTTTACAGGCAGAAAACATCAGACTACTGAGTAACATGATGCCGATACATCCCAAAATTTTTAAACGATAATTGCCAAAGTTTTTCAATTTATTCTCCTTTAGTACCATGAGCAAGGCAATACTACTGGTAAGTGATCACTGATCATATTTTTGTAATGCAGGTATGGTTTTTCTTCGTTATAGGTCAACTGAGTACTGATCTTTTCATATAGCTTATTGAGATTAAGCTCGGTCATGCATCGGTTAACGCCTTTGTTATTGAATTTGAGTTTCAGGCAGGCTGCTTCCTCAGACATAATCTCGTTAATATGGAGTTGCCTTTCTCGCCAGGCTTGCGCAAACTCCGGAACATCAGAACTGTCAGTAAAATCAATAGCGCGAGCCTGATTGCCAGCACATTCAGGTACGATGTCAGGGTCAAACACAAAATGGTCATAAGCCGAGGCATAACGATTAGTTTCTGAAATCGAAGATAAGTCTTCAACATATAGTTCATGACTCCCCAGAACTTCATCCCAGATATTGTTATTATTTGCTGTTTGTTCCAGATTAAAATCCCCCATCAGAATAATTTTGGGGTTGTTTATAGTGTTTTTGAGGTTCTCGATTTCTTTCATAATCACATTTAGCTCAACAAAGCGAAAAGCTTGTGCCATCGGCGCCCTTAAGGCTCCGTCGGGATTAAAGTTCTTATCGTAAAAATCCAGTTCCGACAGGATCCTATCGTCGGCAATATCAGGTGTGATATCTGAAGCTTTCATACTGTCAAAGCGAGCATGATAAGCTAGAGCGGTAAATGAAAAATCACCGCTTTTAAAATCTGCAACCAGAGGGTAACGGGCAACTTTATCTGCAGAGCCATATAAGTCTAGATAACAAGCATAGCCCCCGCAGTAAGAATTGACCTTCGGCTTCACCACAGAACCACGATAATAAAAGCCCGTTAACTCCTGATGATTGACCGAAGAGCCCATCGCTGCAGGGCTGAGAACCAACGACCAACTTTCATCCAGCAAACGTAATTTATCCAATAATTCCAAGTATTTTGGCGACGATATCGAGATACTCTTGATGATCTCAGGGTCATAATCAGTTTGTGAATATTCCCACCAAGATTTGTTCACCTTATGATGTGATCCGTATTTAACCTGAGCCGAGGGCTTCATGATTTCAAGGGCAGCAACGAGGTCCCAGCGATTCATAATGGAGGCCACAAGATCAATATCCTTGCCGGGAACAGTGCCATCTCCCAGATGCCATAAGTTGAAAGAGGCTATCTGAAGCTGCTTATTCGCAGGTTCTGTCTGACCTTTCCATGAGTAGTGCAAATACCGATCGTAACAACTAACTCCATAATCAGAACCTTGATTATAAATGAGGTCTTTGGCAATCAAACAAGCCTCGTAGGTCTCTTGATCTAGAACAGCTTCATTAGCCTTAAAATCGGAATCATTTTTATTTTTCTGGCAGGCAACAACAATAACAAGAAGTAGAAGTGATATATAGCGAACCATCAAGCAACCCAAAAATTACAAAGCAAAAGAAAAGCCGATCAGAAGCAGAAGAAGACAGAAGGATAGAAGTCAACAACAGCAGGAGCAGCAACGATCATCACACTCTATTTGCAATTTACCTTCCAAATACAGGCTCGGTTGTGCGAAAAAAGATATGCGTGGTTATCAGATGTTAGAGGTGGAGAAAAATCTGTGTGATATGACCCTAGGCGAGCTCACGCCGTTAAAACGATCAGTTGTAAAATAGTTAAACATTTTCTAATCCAAACCTAGCGAACAATTGCGCAGAAAAAATCAAATCGCTACTAAAAAGTCAGTGAAAATAGTGTTGAAAAAATAAAACAATATTTAGCCCGAGAATATTTCCATCTGATCTAAAATATCTCCCGGGTTCTTGTGCAATCAGTTGTGAGATAGTAGGATCACACCTAGTTAGCAGGATGAGTGTAAGTTTTTATATCGTAATAATGGCGGGCTTATCAGGCCTAAGGCAAATATCATGAAAGTCATCTTCTCACGCAAAGGTTTTGACAGTGAATATGGAGGTTCACCATCTCCAATATTAGCGAATCAAGAAATAATATCACTGCCGATTCCCGGTGATGAGACATTAACCTTTGGAGACGTTTCAATCCGAAATGGCAGCTCGGTAGCAGAACTCTTAACCAAGCTTAAAGTCAAACAACATAATTCCCGCAGTTCCTGTCACCTGGACCCTGATTTATACAGCTGGTCATTACCAAGGAAAAGAAGCTGGCGCCCATGCTTTGGTCAGTCAGGAGCAGCGCAGTCACATCTACAAAATCAAGGCGTAGGACCAGGAGATATATTCTTGTTTTTTGGCTTCTTTCAGCAAACCAGAAACTCCCATGAATCGATTCAATTTATACCCGGAAAGTTTAAACACAAACATGTTCTTTACGGCTGGCTTCAGGTAGATAAAGTTCTGAACATAGGCCCAACAACATCCGTGCCCCAATGGCTGGCTTATCATCCTCATTGCGCCCCCAGACATCGAAACAATATAAATAATTGTATTTATATAGCCCGTAAAAAACTTAGCTTTGATCAAGGCTACCCGGGAAGCGGTAGCTTCCGCTGCACAAAGCAAACCATGCTGACCAAACCTGGCAAGACCCGTTCATGCTGGAATCTTGATCCAAAAATTTTTGGTCATTTAGACATTTCCTATCACTCGGCTAAAAGCTGGAAAGAAGATCATTTCCGATCTGCCAGTAAGGGCCAAGAGTTCGTGCTTACAGCCGACAGGAGCGTAGAAAAATGGGTACACAGACTCATTAAAAGCTCTAGCGTTTGTTAGAACCTTATCACATAATAGCAACGTAAATAGGGATACCAGCTGGAGAGATCATGAAACAAATCAAAAAAAAATTAGACGAGCTTGGGATCCAGTATACCCAGCACAATCACCCGCAGGTGCATACATGTGATGATGCTACGTTACACTGCGCCGATATTTCAGGAATCAGAAGTAAAAACCTCTTTCTTAGAAACCAAAAAGGAAAAAAGCATTTCCTGGTCATCATAGAAGCGGAAAAACAAGCAAACCTAAAGGCCATAGCAGAGCAAGTGGGAGAAAACAAACTCAGTTTTGCCTCCGAAAATCGGCTAAAAAAATACCTGAATGTCACTCCTGGAAGCGTTTCACCATTCGGGCTAATTTTTGATATAGAAAAACATGTAGAAGTGGTTATCAGTCAAAGCTTATTAGACGCAGCCGACCAACAATTTCATCCCAATGATAATACAGAAACTTTAGCCGTTTCTACCCAAGATTTTAGATTATTTCTGGATTGGACACAAAACAAAATAACAACAATGCCATTCTAAATTTATCATCATGACTCATTTATGATAGCAATTCGCCTCACTCTTCTCAGGCCATTCCTCAGAAGAGAATGATCATGGTTCATAGCTCATCTTATCCAAAATTTGTTCCTTTTTTGTAAAAGTGAAAAATCATGGCTCATGAAATTTCTGATTAGAGCTTATCATTAGAGATTTTTCTCCGAAAACCTATAGAGGCGAACACCTTGGGGTGCCAGAACCAACGATTTCAGCAGAACAATAAGGAAGCCCAATATGTCTAGTGGTTTTAAAAACCTAGTAGAAATGCAGGAAGAGTGTTGTAAAACCTGGAATCTTCGTCCCATGTATGGCACTAAAATGGATGATGAATGGAAATGGATCAACTTTGCTAATTTTGCTAAATTAGTCAATCAGGCCAGAGCCGGCATGGCTGGATTGGGCATTCAAAAAGGGGATACCATTGCCATCATTTCCCGAAATTCAGTGGAATGGGCTGTTTGCGCCTACGCTACCTACGGCCTTGGAGCACGCTTTGTCCCTATGTATGAAACTCAAAAAAGTACTGAATGGGACTATATTATTAAGGATAGCGGTGCTAAGTTAGTTTTCGCTCATAACTCAGTCATCTATGATGTGGTTGAAAAAATCCACCCTCACTTGAAACAGCTGGAATATGTAATCAACCTTCATGGTCCTGTTTCGGATGAACACAGCTTTATGCACCTACTCAAGTTGGGGCAAGAGAATCCGGTGAAAGCTTTTTATCCAGAATCAGAAGATGAAATGGGTCTCATTTACACATCTGGCACCACAGCAAAACCCAAAGGAGTTATCCTCACTCATCGCAATATTCTTGCGCAAGTCGAATCGATCAAACAAGACTATAGCTTTAACACTGAAGATCGTACTTTATCGTTTCTACCATGGGCTCATGTTTTTGGACAGACCACAGAGTTACACGTGCTTATTTGCCTTGGATTCTCATCGGCTTTTGCCGAGAGCGTACCCAAAATACCTGACAACCTATCGGAAATTAATCCTACGATTCTGGCATCAGTCCCCAGGATCTTCAATAAAATATACGATGCTGTTCAAATCAAGATAGCGAACAGCAGTTCAGTCATTCAATTTATTTACAACCGCGCTATGCAAACAGCCAGCGCTATCCGAAATAACGAGACGATTAAGTTATTTGATAAAATCATCTATCAAATCGGCGACCAACTTATTTTCTCCAAGGTCCGCAAAAGGTTTGGGGATCAAATGCGCTATGCCCTGAGTGGCGGTGCTGCCCTCGATCCAGCTGTTGGGACATTCATAGCAAATCTTGGGATCCAAGTTTTTGAAGGCTATGGCCTTACCGAAACCAGTCCTATCGTCGCCAGTAATCGCGATGGTGCCTGCCGCATCGGCACGGTAGGTAAGCCTATAACCGGGGTAAATGTCAAAATAGATCAAGATGCAGTGACCGACAAAATCGGTGAACACGATGGTGAAATTGTTGTTTTCGGTGAAAATGTGATGAAAGGTTATCACAATCACCCCGAAGACACCAAGGCAGTGATCACTGAGGATGGAGGTTTTAGAACGGGTGATGTTGGACATTTTGATCAGGATGGCTTTTTAAAAATAACCGGGAGAATTCGGGAACGCTACAAGCTTGCGAATGGCAAATGGGTGGTTCCAGGGCCTGTAGAAAACAGCATCTCATTAAGCCGCTTTGTTTCCTCCTGCATGTTATATGGTGAGAACAGACCTTTCAATATCTGTATCATCAGTGTGAATATAGAAGAGGTAGCCAAATACGCTGAAGACAAAGGCTATCACATCAAACAACGGGAGATCATCCCCCCAGATGAAATCAATGAACTATTGCAAACCAAAGTCGTTTTAAGGCTATTTGAAGATGAACTAGAAAAGTACACCAAAGAGGCCAAGGGCTTTGAAATACCTAAATCGTTCACCCTAACCGCCGAAGAATGGTCACCTGAAACCGGCATGACTACTCAGACCTTCAAGATTAGGCGGATGCAGGTTGCGGCCCGCTATGCGGACCAGATCGATCACTTATTCATGAATGACTACAGCATCTTTTCTATGGTCGATACCAAAAAAGAAAACCTTGCCAGCTAATTCAAGTCACCGCTTTTTACTGGGGCGAAACTTTTTGTTGCTCCTTGCGGTGCGATTGGCCTCGGACCCAGACTTTTTTCTCGCTCCAGACCAGTCTGAACCTTTGTTTACTCTCGGTCCACGCGATGGTTTTGCGGCAGATGGTTTCGCTGCAGATGTTTTCTTGCGTCCCGGTGAATTTTTACTATCAGAAGCTTGGCTTCTTCCCCGATTAGGCCGCTCTTCTGAATAAGTTTTACCTCTCCTTGCAGAACCTTGTTCGGTATCACGAGACTTAATTCTTCCCCGAACTGGCCGCTCTTCTGAATAAGTTTTACCTCTCCTCGCAGAACCTTGTTCGGTATCACGGGACTTATTTCTTCCTCGAGTAGGCCGATCTTCTGAATAAGTTTTACCTCTCCTCGCAGAACCTTGTTCGGTATCACGGGACTTAATTCTTCCCCACATAGGTCGGTCTTCTGAATAAGTTTTACCTCTCCTTGAAGAACCTTCATTGGTATCACGGGATTTAAACCCTGATGCCCTTCTATCATTAAATTTCTGAGAGGTTACTCTCCTGCTCCCAGCAGAACCAGAACCATTGGCTACTTTTCGATTTGCTCCTGAACGAGCACCAAAACTAGGTTTACCGAATCGACTGCGAGACTTCTGCATGGTCTGCGCTTCAGCTTCTGGATCAAACTGCACCGGCTCAAAACCAATCACGCGGCGTTTTTCTAGATCCTGTTTAATAAATTTCTCAACAGCATTCAGTCGATAGACCTCACCCTGGGTCACTAAGGTAACCGCTTCCCCAGACTGTCCAGCACGACCGGTACGCCCTACTCTATGCACATAATCTTCAGCAATATTAGGTAACTCATAGTTAATCACACATGGTAAGTTATGAATATCGAGACCGCGGGCCGCAATATCAGTAGCTACTAAAGCCTGTATCGCACCTTCTTTAAATTTCGCCAAAGCTCGGGTTCGATTACTCTGAGTCCGATCACCATGGATCACCATGTTTTTGATTCCATCCAGAATCAACTCTTTAGATAGAATATCAGCACTCTTCTTGGTTCTGGTAAAGATGATCACTTGTTGCCAATTATTTGAACCGATCAAATAAGATAATAATGAAGCCTTTTTTCCCGGATCCACCGGATGCACTACATGAGAAACCCTTTTAGCTGCTGAATTAAGCTGATCCGCTTGAATAGATACGGGAGTTTTCAATAAAATTTTGCTAAGGGCTTTTACTTCTGGGGTGAAAGTTGCCGAAAACAGCATAGTTTGTCGGTCTCGAGGTAAATCATGCATAATCTTACGGACCACCGGGGCAAAACCCATATCGAGCATTCTATCTGCTTCATCAAGAACTAGATGCTTAACCGTGTGTAATTTCAAATTACCTCTTTGCTGATGATCCAGAAGTCGTCCGGGAGTAGCAACCACAATATCTACGCCAGCAGCCAGCTTTTTGGATTGGCCTGCATAATCTACTCCACCATATAGCACTACTGCATTAATAGACGTATTTTGACTATATTTAAGCACACTCTGATAGACCTGATTGGCTAGCTCCCGGGTGGGAGTAAGGATCAAAGCCTTGATATTATGCTGTGCATCAGGGTGAATATTCTGCAAAAGATTTTGTAATATCGGCAAGGTAAAGGCAGCTGTCTTACCAGTGCCAGTCTGGGCGCCAGCAATTACATCCTGGCCGTTAATAATTTTTGGTATAGCCATTTTTTGAATGGGAGTGGGTTTAGTATAACCTTCTTGCTCAATAGCAGTCACTAGCTCAGGGGCAAGACCCAGCAATTCAAAACTCATGTATGATCTCCAAAGGGGGCGAAAAATAGACAGAAACCCAAATATCGGGGCTTCAAAGCTTCATGGCAGGTTAAGCAGCAGATAGTTAATCTCTAAAATTCAGCCATGTTGACGCAACATAACAGAATATCGCGAACTTAGCCATATATTAGATATAAAATCAGCGGTCTCCAGACCGATTATTATAAAGTTAAGTATATTCAATAATTTATGAGATGGATCATTCGCTTTTACCGAGGTGAAGTCCCTTATCCACCGCGACTACAAATGATTATCAATGCCATCAATCTGGACTTGTATGATCATCAAACAAAAGTAGAATGCTGCATAAGATAAATCCCCTCCCGCAAGGAGTCCGCTATGAAATGGTTCGTATTATCCTGGTTATTATGGGGCATAAACCTGACAGCCATGGGAGAAGTCCCAAATAAATCTGTTTGGTTCCAGGGCAGCGTGCAAGCGGCTTTCGATCAGGCCAAAAAACAAAAAAAACCTATTTTCCTATATTGGGGAGCAGTATGGTGTCCACCATGCAACGAAATCAAGAGTGAAGTTTTTTCTAGACCAAAGTTTGCAGAACTGATGAAACCTATGATTGCAGTTTATTTAGACGGGGACACCGAACGGGCACAAGTTTGGGGAGATAAACTCAACATAGCAGGCTACCCGACGATACTGATGTACGCTGCTGATGGCAAGGAAATGGTAAGACTCAGCGGTGGCATTGATTTAGAAGAATTTTCCGAAGCAATCACTTCGGTACTGTTAGGCAAGCGACCTCTGAGAGACACTCTTAATTTAGCGTCCCAAGGAAAACTATCGAAAGAGGAATGGAAAACATTGGCATTCCTGAGCTGGGGGCAGGTGGACGAAAAGGAAATAGGCTATCAAGGTTCAGACTGGTTAGCTTTAAAAAAGAAAATAGTGGATCAAATCCCTAAGGACCTGCTGGTTGAAAAGGCGATCATTACCGCTCATCTGCTTGAAGCAGCGGCAGAAGCAAGCCAAAAACACCAAGACTCATTAAAGAAAAATAGCAAAAAGCCTAAAAAAGATAATGAAGACTTAAATAAAGCAAAAAAAATTGCAGATAAAATTCGTCAAACCCCTTCTTACTTCGATAGCCTTTTTGCCAACAATAAAACCATCAGAGCAGTGAGATCCACCTTTGCATGGAGTGGCTCCACTTTTGCCAAATTCTACTTTCCTGAGGGGATTAAAAATAATGAGAAAGCCTGGCAAGCATGGAAGGAAAAATGGTGGCAAACTAGCAAGAAATTGATGGAAGATCAGAGCATATCAGTAGACATTCGGTTATGGCTAGCTAACGCAGAAGTGGCTTTACATTTATTTCCTGATGGTAAAAAAGAAGATCTACCGAAAAATATAATCGATAGAATTAAGCAGGCAGCAGCTAAGGCTGATAAAGAAGCCGTAACCAATTTTCAAAGACACTCAGTCATCTCAGGGGCAGCCTACATGCTCAGATCGATAGGTGATATTAATGGAGCCAGAACATTACTAAAGAAAGAACTAAAATCAACAGATACCCCTTGGTATTATCAATCCAGTCTCGCCTCTCTTGAAAAAGAAGCCGGAAATGATGCTGTCGCTCTTGATTGGATTGAAAAAGCTCGCAAATCAGCTACCGGTAGAGCTACTAAGCTACAGTGGACCGTGAGTGACTTACTGATGAACATTACTATAAAAAGTAAAACTCAAAAAAAACGAATCAAAAACCTAGTATCTGAATACTATAAGGTTGCCTTTGACTTGAAAGACGGGTTTTCAGGAAGAAACTTCTATCGGGCAAAACGAGTTGCCCAACAAATCCAGCCATTCCTGAGTAATCAGGACATTTTGAAAGTGATAAAATCCTGGTCAGCCAAATGCAACAAGCAGGATCGTACTTTTCAAGAAAGCTGTAAGGAGCATTTTGAAATGGTGCTCAACCAGAAGACAGAGCAAATGAAGCTATAGAAGTTGAGGTAAAATTTCACCAGACTTCCCCAGCAGAGAAATATGAGCGACCTCTGTTGCGGGGGTTTCCTCTAGGTTAATTTCCACCACTTTTGCACCTGCTTCTCTGGCCGTCCATGCTAGACCAGCTGCTGGCCAGACCACGGCGCTTGTGCCTATAATAAAAAACAGATCAGCCATCCGCACCGCATGATCAGCTTTTTCCATAATACCAAAAGGCAAAGCTTCACCAAACCAGACCACCCCCGGTCTTAGCCAGCCCTTGCAATCAGGGCAGCGAGGTTCCGCAGGCAAATCCACCTGAAAACGATCCTCCTGATAGTCGCAGTCCATGCAACGCACCGGCCAAATACTGCCGTGAAGTTCGAGCACTTGCCCACTCCCTGCCTGCTGATGCAGCCGGTCAACATTCTGAGTCACCAGGGTAAAGCTGCTAGCCAGTTCTTCCAGTCTGACCAGAGCATCATGACCCGGGTTAGGTTTTATATCTTTCAATTTCTGCCGACGCAAATTGTACCATTCCCAGACACCGTGGGGATCCTGGCTGAAACCTTGCATCGAAGCCAGATCTTCCGCCGATTTTCCTTTCCAGTAACCATCTGATCCCCGGAAAGTAGGCACACCACTTTCTGCTGAAATACCTGCCCCGGTCAAAACAGCAATTTTTGGTCGTAGGGCTAAAATAGCCTTAATGTCATCTATACTATCTTTCATAAATAAAACCCCTTCGGGATATTTTAACATTATCAGTAAGGTTTCATCATTGAAATTGCAGCCTCCCCCTCTCACAAAATTGATTTAATACCGAGATTTTATAGACATTAATGCTATATTTTCGTAATGTGCTCCTGATGGAACAGATCAATCATTTTTTACTATTGCATGAGGTCAAACTTGATCAGCACTTCTGATTTTTCCAAAGGAACAAGATACTTACACAAAGAAACCCCATTTGTTATTGTTGATATCACCGTACAATCACCAACAGCCAGAGGCGGGTCAACCCTCATTAAAGTGAAGGCCCGCAACCTTCTTAGTGGCCAGCTGATTAATGATAATTTCAAAGCAGGTACTAAGTTCGAGCAGCCCGACATTACCTTCAGCCAGGTTCAATACCTATTTCAGGATGCTGAAGATCTAGTATTTATGGACCTCTCTAGTTACGAACAATTCCAATTGACTAAAGCATCATTAGAGAATGAAGCAAAATACCTGACAGAAGAGCTAAAAATCAAAGCGATGTATTTTAATGGTACGCCTATTAGTATTGAGATTCCATCCCAGATAGAATTGATCGTAACCATGGTAGAACCAGGTACTAAAGGCAATACCGCAAGTAGCAGCGTGACAACTAAATCCGAACTCAGTAATGGTATGGAGTGCCAAGTGCCTCTGAACATCAAAGAAGGTGACAAAATATTAGTTGATACTGTTACCAATAGCTATTATTCGAGGTCCTAATCTAGGCTCTTACCCATTGTCCTGAAACCTCTATCAATCAAAACGAGCACCCCATACAACCATAATAGGATATAATAATCACTCACTCTCATGTTTGATTCAAAGGATTAGGGGTATGCCTTATGGAATCGCGTAATAATTTATTATTTCAGATCCTAGTTCTCTCAACACTTTTTATCGCATCCTTTCTCCTATTTGTGATCCAACCAATGGTTGCCAAAGTTATCGTTCCGCAGCTAGGCGGAGCTGCAGCCACATGGTCTTACTGCCTACTTTTTTTTCAAACTGGCTTGCTCCTAGGATATTCATACAGCTATATCCTCCGCCGTTTTATGAATCCCTTGTATCAAGTGATCACGCACTTGTCTCTCTGCGTTTTGGCAATGTATATCATGCCGTCGCCACTGCTACTGTTAAAACATGATCTTACTGCAGCAGGTTCAAGCTATATCTCTTCTCAACTTTCACCTATATGGAGTATACTAGGTCCTCTATTAGTTCCGGTCATCATTATTTCTTCGATGACAAGCCTGTTACAGTCATGGTGCCAAGATACAAGCTCACAAAAAAAAGCACCGTTTTATATGTACGCCATCAGTAATATGGCCTGCTTGATGGCGCTAATTACCTATCTGGCATTTGGAGGGCTCCAATTAGTTGGCACCCAATGGCAATATTGGCTATTAGGCTTTAGAGCGTTGCTGATGTTAACCATTATGGTTTGCCTCATGCAGCTGGCACAGGCTAAAACCAATGAAAAAGCTTGCGAGGAGCTAAGCACAGCAGATGAGGATGCTATCGATCAGCTTCCTACCAAGAAACTCATTGTCGAAGCTGCGATTCCAAGCGCTCTACTATGTGCTCTTTCCACCTATCTCGCCACATGGACCGCTTCAGTGCCTATGATTTGGCTGGTACCATTAGCGGTATATCTTATTTCTTACATGATCACTTTTTCCGGCTCCCATTACGGCAAATACCAAATTGAAAAAGTTTGGCCAGCAGCCGCTACCGTGGCTATATTAGTCTATATTCTGGGGCATAAAGTACCAACGTCTATAGCACTTAGTACTCATATCATCTGCTTTACTTTAATCTGCTTCGGACTCCATCAACAAGTCTACGATGCGCGCCCAAAAACAGAAGGCAAACGCACGCTATCAATCTATTATCTATTTATTGCAATAGGAGCTACTTTAGGGACTATTTTCTCCAGCCTCTTAGCGCCACAGTTATTTGATTCATTCTTTGAAGTACCAGCTAGCTATGCGATTGCTCGCTTAGTCTTCAGTCCGGCCACCATGTCGAATAGAAAAACCCCGGCTCCCATCAAAGCTGACTTCAAATGGATTCCGGTTTATGTCGTGTTTTGTTGGGTATGGCTATCATGGTTCTCAGAAAACCTCGAATCAGCGATCAGCTCTTTCTCTTTTATCCTTTGGGTTCCGCTTATATTTGCTCTAGCATACCGTCGCCCCAAGCCTATTTTATTCGCATTCACTTGTTTCGCTTTAATGGTTACTCACAAAATATGGCAAGAGAAAACTCTTTATAATGATAGATCTTTTTATGCTCCATTAACAGTGAGGCAGGTAACCCCCAAAGACAGAGAACTTATAAATGGTGAAACTATTCATGGCAGACAAAATGCAATCAACCCGAAGGAGCCTCTCTCATATTATCACAAAGAATCTGGGCTCGGTATTTTCCTAGAAAAATGGGGGGAGAATATCGAAAAAGTTGCGGCCATAGGTATGGGTGTTGGTACTATCAGCGCATACATGGAATCGAAGCACAAGATCACCTATTTTGAAATCGACCCTGAAATCATCAAATTAGTAGAAGACAAAAAGTTTTTTTCATATATAGCCGACGCCAAGCAAAGAGGGGTGAAGACCCGAATTATCGAAGGGGATGCTCGTATTTCAATGGATAAGGAAAATATACCTTTTGATGTTATTATCGTCGATGCTTTCCTCTCATCATCTATTCCAGTGCATCTATTAACTTCTGAAGCGATCAAACTATATATGAACAAACTAAGTGAATCAGGAGTCGTACTGCTTCACATTTCTAATCGGTATCTAGACTTTGAATCTGTATTTGCCGTTCATAGTAAGGTGCAGGGTTATCCTGGATTCATCAAGAGAACGGGAAAAGCAGGACCCGGCAAAGACCCAGCATCGTGGGTTGCATTGCTAAAAAATAATAAAGACAATCAACAACTTCGATGGTTTAAAGAAAACTGGGCACCTATAACGCAAAATCGCCCTTTGAATTTGTGGACAGATCAAAGAGCGAATGTGTTCGATATTCTATTTTAATAAAGTTGGTGTTCAATACACCAAGAGAATCTTATAAAACCTTCAAATGCAGAAATGGTAGTCTGAAAAAAAAATTTCAGACTACCAAGCTCTCTACAGCATACAGAATTTGACTAGATAGATGTCCCGTCTGAAGCCTTCTGTATTTCTGGTTTTGATAGTTCATTACTGTTATGAATAGCTGGCTTGATGTCAGTACTGGTAGCCGGCTTAATGTCAGTCACGGCTGAGCTTTCTTCAGCAGATTTCTTACCTGCTTTAGTCATTTCAGCTGCGAGCTTACTCTTATCTTCAATCTTAGCTGCTATAACAGGATCATTAGGTTGACTCGGCTTATTTTTGCTCAAGTACTCACCATATGCCCAAGTATTATCACTTAACTGCATCCAATTTCCGCGAGTTTGACCTGTTAGTTTAAGGTCTGTACCAAAATATCCTACGCGCACCACGGGATGACTCACACCAGGTCCCGATCTATAGTTCAAAGCGGAAACAGTCTGAAAAATTACCTTCTTTTGCACTTCAAGCTTCTTCTTTTCAGCCAACTTCTGTTGTTCGGCCAACTTCTGTTGTTCAATCATCTTCTTACGCTGCTCAGCAATCCGAACCTTTGCCCTAGCAGCTTCAATGCTCAGAGGAGCACCTTGTGCCAATTTTTCGGCAACTGAAGGGTTAGCTTTACTTTCTACAGCGGGCTTAGACTTTTTCTCGGAAATGGGATCTTTTAACTCTTTTTTCTCATCAGCACAGGAAACAGCCAAACCACATGCCAGCAACAATTTCAAAACTTTCATTTTCACATCCTTTTCATTCAATAAATACAGCTTCAATAGGGACAAAATATTAAAAAATACCGTTAGATATCATTTAAATCAGATTTTTAGGGAGGCGGGGGAATCTGATGAGGGTCAGTCAGTAGTTCACCCAGAACAATGCGAATTGTTTCTTCGGAAAGAGCCATTTCGTTGTGTTCAAGACGAACCAGAAATTGATTCATAGCTCTCATTGATTCTATTCTTTGGTCCAAAACCAGACGAGTATTCCGCATATTCTCTCTCCAGCAACAGTTAGAACCTAGTACGCTCAGTCAGCCAACAACCAAGCCAAAATAACTTACCACTATGGCCTAGAAAATGAACCTACTTTTCTTTAACGATTTTATGAGAGATCAGTGATGTTAAGAGCAACCATAATGGTGATCACGTTTTCTGGATAAAAATATGTAAATCCTTGGGCTAATTAATCTAAATAAGCCTTTATAACAACGATGTTATCTTTTTTTTCTCTTTCCTTTCAATAATTTACGAAAAAATCAGATCAGGCCCTCTAAATAGGCTACCTTTTTAGTAGCAATTGGGTTATAGATTTCGTGTGGATTCTTTTAGACTCCACGTTGGCAAAGTGTGGCGCGATCTTTCTCGGTTTCATCCAGGTTATCTGCGTTATTCATCATCTACCTCGCAAGAGGTACAAAGAATAGAGAGTAAAAATGAGTAAAAAGGTTTTTGTAGGTGGTCTGAGTTGGAACACAGATAACGATGGACTAAGGGCAGCATTTGAAACATTTGGCGATGTAAGCGATGCAAGAGTAATCACTGACAGAGAAACAGGTCGTTCACGTGGATTCGGTTTCGTTTCTTTTGAAGACGATTCTGCTGCAACTAAAGCTATTTCTGAAATGGATGGCACAGAGCTTGACGGACGTTCAATCAAAGTAAACGAAGCGTTGGACAAGCCACGAGGCGCTCCTCGTGAAAACCGCAACCATAATAGCAACGATAGCTATGGTAACCGCTGGTAATTCTATTAATCCAAGAAACTAATCTTGGATTGAACTCCCCCTCTATTTTTTAGAGGGGGAGTTATTTCTGCCTTATTTCCATAACCTAAAATGGATCGTAAAAACAAACACTGTCCCATAAGTCATTCAATTATGTTCTTATTCTGCTAAGGATCGAGACTGTATGGAACTTCCCCCCGAATACATCCCATGTCAAGACAAGCTCCCCAATCATATTATTAATAGCTACTTAAATCGGCTTAAGCTGAACAATTTACCTATAGCCAATTACACAAACCTCTGTGTTTTGATGAATCAGCATTTACGTGAAATACCATTTGAAAATCTAGACGTACTGGCAAGACATGAGATCAGAACTTCCACCGACGCCCTGCATCAAAAGCTCATCATCAACAAGCGAGGCGGCTATTGCTTTGAGTTAAATCGTTTTTTCTCAATGCTGCTTAACACCACTGGTTACAAAACCAGAACGATGCTAGCACGGGTTCATGTAAATGGTCACAACAGGCCGAAACTAACACATCAATGCACACTGGTGTTTATATCAGAAAATTGGTGGTTAGCAGATGTCGGTTTTGGAGCCAGCATCACTCAGCCCATTCTCTTTGCTGTCGACAACGTAAGTGAAACGAAACATGGCCAATACCAGCTGATTAATCACCCTCTCGGCATGATGCTACAACACAGACAAAATAATGATTGGCATGATATATATAGCATAAGCAATCAACCACCGATTGAATCAGACCTCAATCTAGGCAATTATTATTCTTACAATCATCCTAAAGCCACATTCAGAAACCGTTTACTTATTAGTAAACTTACGGACAAAGGCTATATAACAATAGCTGATGGTAAACTCCATTTACCAGAAGGGACTACCGAAAAAATAAATAACCGGGTCGAGCTAGAGAGCATATTAAAAGATAGTTTCGGTATCGAGGTTAAGGACACCGGCTTTCTTAATTTTCTTTTCGAATCCCTTCCCTTAAAAGAAGGCAAAAAACAAGAGTTATCTAGTAAGCACTAATATCATTCTGAGTCATCCGCAAATACAATATTATACTTCATGACAAACCTATCTTTAGGTTTTCCTGCATCGGAAGAGGATCCCAAAATTTTCGCTTCGATGGATACTGTTTCCAAAAATTCGGGTCTATTTGTAAGGCCATCACATTTGGAAAAAGACCATGTAACCATATTGTTACCATTGGGACTCTTGGGTGGTGGTGGTGGAAAACCCTCCCCAGCAGGACCTTGGTTAGGTGCAGGCTGCCATTGACAGCTAATATCATTAAAACTAACATCAAAGATCATTCCTGCGGTATCTCCATAAAATGAAGTCAATACTTGAGGGACCTCAACAATCCTTGATTCTAAAAATAATATTCTTGATGAAAAATATGAACCATCATAGAGGCTATACATAGAAAAAAGGCCCTGCCGATCTTTAAAGGTAGCAACTTCTCTTATTTCTTCGGTATCCGATGCATATAGCTCGTTGTAGCTCATTAACAGCAATCGATCCTGAGATTTTTTCAATTTCAAAATCCAGTGCCATGGAGATTCGATAGGGGCTGGAGTACCAATAATATTTACTCTCTTATAAGCATCATCAATTTGATCAAACTTTGGCAAGAAGTTCTCGGGGAGAAAACCTTTACCAGAAAAGTCACCTAGCCTGCAGCCGATTTTATCACCCTCAAGTTCTTCACAATATAGAAAACTTCCTGCTACCATAACGGGTTCATCAACCTCGATTTCCGGCAGTGAAGTTTCGGCTAGAGATTCTTTTTCAGATTTAATATTAACTTTTTGTTCAACTTGATTACCATTACGCTTAGATAAAAAATTGTCCGGTATGATCGTATCGCATCCTACAATGAGACAAGATAAAAAAAGCGCATAAGGTATACATATTTTTTTTGACTGAAACATCATTAACTTCACAACTTAAAAGGTGAATCCCAAGTACTATTTCCTATCGGTTATCCAGACTCTAGATGTTAGAGTTTTAACAAAAAACACACTTAACAATTTAAGATCAACAACTTACAGTGTAGCCACCTCAATAAATTATCAAATCTAAAATTGACCAGCTCCTTCAAAAATGAATGATGTCCCTTGTTTTAACCACTGTTCAGCTATTTATATCTCTGCAAAAAATTGGTCATTTTTAGAACTCGAAGAGGTAATATTTACCTATGATATATACGGTAAATATTGACCCTAAAAGCTTTCTTTATAATTTCCATGATAAAATAATAATCTAAACTAATTAATAAAAAGGATCGAAAATGCGTTCACTCTTTAGATCGTCATTTTTCTGTATCTTGGTATTATCTGTGGCAGCTTTCCTCTGGCATCCGATGCTGTTATGGGGCTGGATCATATTTGGTCCTTTTTATGCGATTGGTTTCCAAGACTATTTTCAAAAGAAACATTCTATACTCCGAAACTTTCCGGTCGTAGGAAGGTTCCGTTACTTATTTGAGTTGCTCAGACCTGCAATACAACAATATTTTATTGAGAACGACCAGAATGGCGTGCCTTTTAATCGAGAAAAGAGATCTATTGTTTACCAAAGAGCTAAAAAACAGTTAGATACCATACCTTTTGGCACCAAGTTAGATTTATATCAACCTGGGTATGAATGGCTAAACCACTCACTTCTGCCTCAAAAGGTATCTGCTGACCAGCTGAGAATATCTATAGGTAGCCCTCAATGCAGCAAACCTTATCTGGCTTCACTACTGAATATTTCAGCGATGAGCTTTGGCGCACTATCTAATAGAGCAATCCTAGCATTGAATCGTGGTGCCGCTGAAGGAGGGTTTGCCCATAATACTGGAGAAGGTTCAATTAGCATATGGCATAAAGAATATGGTGGTGATCTCATTTGGCAAATAGGTACTGGTTACTTTGGCTGTCGCACACTCGAAGGGGCCTTTGATCCTGANCTTTTCACTAAGAACGCNCNGAGAGATCAGGTTAAAATGATNGAAATTAAACTATCTCAAGGAGCTAANCCGGGNCACGGNGGNATCCTNCCNGGNGCAAAAGTCACAGCTGAAATTGCGAANNCNCGGAATGTTCCCNNGGGCAAATCTGTACATTCTCCACCATATCATTCCGCATTTTCNACTCCCAAAGAACTACTAAATTTCGTTAAAANTTTGCGAGAGCTCTCAGGCGGTAAACCCATAGGTCTNAAAATTTGCATTGGTAAACGCCGTGAATTTCTNTCACTTTGCAAGGCCATTCACGAAACCCAGATATTCCCTGATTATATAGCGATTGACGGAGCAGAAGGCGGNACAGGAGCNGCNCCCCTAGAATTTTCGAACAATCTNGGAACCCCNCTTAAAGATGCTCTCATTTTTGCTCACAATGCACTTACCGGCTTNGCTATCCGNGATAAGATAAGAGTTATAGCGAGTGGNAAAATAACATCTTCCCTTGAAATGATAACCTATCTCTCAATCGGAGCAGACCTGTGTTACGCNGCCAGNTCTTTTATGATGGCAATAGGATGTATTCAAGCCTTACAATGCAATTCNAATCATTGTCCNGTCGGCGTNGCGACACAAGATAAGACNTTAATCAAAGGGCTAGTTGTTGAAAACAAGTACAAGAGAGTGANGAACTATCACCATGAAACTTTGCACAGNCTTGCTGAATTGATTGGNGCTATGGGGGTTAAAAGTGCAGAAGAGCTTAGACCNTGGCATATCATGCGAAGAATAAATCAATATGCAACTAAACATTATGGAGAATTATATGAATACCTAAAACCCGGAGATCTGCTCAAAGAAAAGCTCCCTGAAAGTTATGCTCGAGCCTGTTCTTTAGCATCAGTAGAGTCTTTCAATGCCAGAGAAGACATACAAAAAGTGTCTTATTTAGGTTAATAAAATAATCTTTATATGATTCGTTATTTTTTCATGCAAGTTCTAATCATAGATTATCTCTCCTGTTCGGCCACAGTCATTATCAAAAATAAAATTATAAATTTATCTTATCTGTATTTCAGAAATCCTCAAGCTAATCTAAAATCATAACATGATAATACTTTTTTGTGAGGTTTTTATGAAGTTAAACATTATCATTCTGACTGTTATAATCATAAGTACTGTATGCTGTGGAAAAAAAAACGATCCGAGTATAGACAAGCCAATTTTAATTCGTATACCTAAAAATCAAATCAGTGATGAGTTCATCGAGAAGTACAAATTTATTCCTGACCATGTTCATGATGACCGATACGCATTCGGATATATTACCTATGAAGAATCTAGTGAATTCTCTACAAAAGAAATAGACTTCGTCGATCCAAACTCTATTCATTACCAACTAGACCCTAAGAACCTAGCATATAAAAGAAATGACATAGATCCAGATAAAATACAGGAAGGTTATCACGACTATAATCAGCTTACCAATAAACTTGAAACCCTTGCTGCCGCCCCCCCTAATTTGACTTCGCTTGAATCGGCTGGAAAGTCAGTTGAAAATCGAGAATTATGGTATATGCGAATAAATAATAAAGAAAAAAATCTACTGTCAAAACCTAAAATACTATACATAGCCAATATGCATGGCGACGAAGTAGTAGGTAGAGAGCTTTCTCTTAAATTAATTGAATCGCTAATAAATGATTACCCGATAAATCCTCGCATAAGAAACTTGGTAGATCATAGCGATATATTTATCATGCCATCTATGAATCCTGATGGATTTGAAAACCGCAGTAGATTTAACAAAAATTACAAAGATCTTAATCGCGACTTCCCTGATTTCGTTACAGATCCGAAAGACAGTCCAGATAATCGCGAACCAGAAACACAAGCTATTATGCGATTGCACGATGAACATCACTTTCTTCTAACAATTAATTTTCATGGCGGAGCGCTCTGTTTCAACCTGCCATGGGACACCATCGCCAACAAGATAAGCCAGAAATTTGCTGACGACAAAATTATCAGCGAATTAGCGCGAGAATATGTAACAACCAACGTTCCCATGTCGAAAGTTAACGGGGGTAGTTTTGATCGAGGGGTGACGTATGGCTACGAATGGTACGAAATCGATGGTAGCCTGCAAGATTGGAGCAATTTCTATCGCGGTTCGATTCATGGTACCGTTGAATTATCCAGAGTCAAGTGGCCCCCTGCTTATCAGTTAGAACAATTTTGGCAAAACAATCGCGAGTCTATGATACATTTCTTGGAAAGAGGAAGCATAGGAGCTCATCTGGCCATCAAATCTATTGAGGGTCAACTCATTCAAGGTAGACCTATCCAAATATCCAGTAGCGGAAGAAAGCTTATTTATAAAACACCACTTATTCACCGGCCGCTTCCGTTAAATAAACAACAAATAACAGTTGAAGTTCCTGGCTTTATCTCAAAAACCTTCGTCACAGAAGGAGAAACTTTCAGAGGATATTATAAAGATATTATTCTAACTCGTAAAACGAGCTATACAGACCTAACCCACAAAGAGAACTCGAATATTTTCAATTAGGAATCAGTTAGCCACTAAAAAACCAAATCCGTTTAGAGAGAATCAATCATACTCTGATGAGAGTTTGATTTTCCGCATAATCCTGGTATCATATATTAAGATTTTAGGAGATAAAGCTGTGGAAAAGAAAATTCTCATCATCGATGACTCAGAACAGTCGCGTGAAGAAGTGGTCTCTGTCCTTAATGACGGAAATTATAAAACACTTGAAGCTTGTGATGCAGCTGATGCATTGAAAGTACTAAAAACAGATAGTCCAGAAATCGGGTTAATTATTTGCGATGTTATCATGCCCGAGATGGATGGCATTTCATTACTCGAAAAAATAAAATCAGATA
>PBRN01000234.1 GCA_002725955.1 Pseudobdellovibrionaceae bacterium | reverse complement strand
TGAATATCAGACCGCATGTAACAGCTATCGATACCATCTCAATTTTCATATCTCTACTCCCGTTATCCATCACCCTTGACAGAATTGCTTTTCGGTAGAAGAATTAAGCAATTAAGGCTTAATAAAAAACCCAGATAAATATTGACATGAAAAATGTCCCTTTCAACCTACAATCTTTCACCCTTGAAGGAAGTAATTTTCATCATAAGATCTATTTTTAATGAAAATAATCCATAGTTAACATTGCACCTTCACCATACTTTAATCAAGATGAGCTATTTCATACTTTCTAAGAATAATTGAAACAAGCCAACAAATTTTGCTGCTACATCTTCTTTCACATCAAGAAAACTTATCACAGGCATGAAATCAATAAATACCCATGAATCAATTAATGAATCGAAAGAAATACAATCTACAGGTTAGTCGCTGACGGCTTCATCTTAATAATAGGTGGGATCCAGATAAACCTAAGTCGCTAAATTCATCGCTGATTATATTTCCAAAATACGCAAAACCATTGTACTTCTAAAGGTATTCCACCGGAATAACGATAGGTTACCGATAGATTAGGGGTTCTGCGTCGGTGTCCCACTCCTGATTGTTGTAAAGCAACTAATAAAGACCTCATGTTTTATGGAAAAATTGAAAAAACCACAATTTGTATTACATATCAAAGGACTTACCCTTGGGCTTTGCCTCTGCTTGCTTGAGTTAGGAGCAAACACTGTGGTTTATGGAGCTCAGCCAGAGCAACCGCCACCTATCGTTGAGGGAGGAAAGATTGATCTGTCCCACTGGAACTTTACCAAGGATGGAGTGATTACTCTGCAAGGTGAGTGGCAATTTTACTGGCAGCAGTTGCTTGAGCCTAAGGATTTTGTTGATGGTAAAGTTCCTCAACCAACTCATCTGGTTTCAATCCCAGGAGGCTGGATTGATGGCAAAAGTTTACAAGAGGATGAGGAAAGCGCTCTCCCTACTAGGGGATATGGTACCTATCTAATTAAAGTTAAAGGGATCAAGCAGGGAGCTGAAGATTTAGGCGCCTTTCTCGGCGGATGGGTTTTAAATTATCGAGTGATCATTTTTTCTCCGAGAGATATCCAAAAAATCAACCTAGAGATGACGGCGGGAGTCGCCGCCTCATCTGAACAGCGATTTGTAGCTCATCGTCTGCCAAAGTATCAGAAGATCGGCTTTCTAGAGGATGATCAATATTATCTGCTAATCCAGCATTCAGACTTCTACGGCAATGGTGGTAATTTTAGTGATCCGATTCAACTGGGCCTTTTGAGTGATTTAAAAGCAGCGAAAGAATCATCAATTTTTTTATCTGCTCTAACAATTGGGATGTTGCTGATTGCTCTGGTATATAGTCTAAGCTTATTTCTTCAGCGTCGTGAAGATATTGGTAGTCTATATTTATCTCTCTTCTGTCTTATGGCTGTGGTGCGTTTTACCTGGACGGAAGCTTTGATCGAATATTTTTTAGAAGATCCTCAGATCATAAAAACTGAAAATATCCTGCGGACGGGATCGGCGACGAGTTTCATGATGGTTGGCTTAATCATTGCCTTCTATCGTGATAATTTTAATGAAGCATTTTCGAAAAATTTTACCCGCCTTGGTTGGATTTACAGCACCATTGCTATGATTGCATGTTTTGTGTCTCCTGCGCGTAATGTCCTTTCGGGGATCATACCTATAGTATTCATGATCGGTATGATTTTCGTTATTCTTAC
Source organism: Pseudobdellovibrionaceae bacterium (assembly GCA_002725955.1). Lineage (GTDB taxonomy): Bacteria > Bdellovibrionota_B > Oligoflexia > Oligoflexales > Oligoflexaceae. The sequence goes on along the minus strand of PBRN01000234.1, from coordinate 29,558 downwards.
TCTATATAAGATATCACTAACCGCCATAAAAGGAGATAAAGCAGCTCAATATGCTGTGGCTGGTTGGGCTGTTCTCTTTTCAGCTATGACCAATGACTTCTTGGTAGGAATGTTTCAATTATATGAGGCTCCATGGCTGGGTGGACTTGGCTATATTGGATTTATCATTTTCCAGTCTCAGATCGTTGGGGTTCGCTTTGCGATCTCCTTTAAGCGCAACCAGCACCTGACTGAAAATCTGAAGGATGAAGTTAAAAAGCAAACGATTGCCCTGGAAGAAAAATCTAAGATTGCGATCAGAGCCAAAGCCGAGTCTGATCTTGCCCATCTGGAAACATTGGCGGCAAAGAAAGAATCCGATGAGGCTCATCAGGAGGCAGAACAGCTTCGCCAAAAAGCTGAAAGCCAGGCGGAAGAGTTAAGAACACTAGATAAGCAAAAAACAGCCTTTTTCCAAAACATGTCACATGAACTGCGTACACCTCTGACTCTAATTTTAAACCCTCTGGAACATCAGGCTTCCGTCCAGCCTGATAATAGAGAAATTCAGATAGCAGCCAAGAATTCACGCAGGCTGCTACGATTAGTCAATCAGTTACTCGACTTCCAGAAACTGGAGGCTGGTAAAAAGGAATTGGTGCTGGCGCCGTTGGATCTCAATCACTTTACTTTTGTCTGCAGTGATTATTTTTCGTCAGCTTGTTCAACCAAGAACATCACATTCTCAGTCAAGAGAGATGAACAGCCTCTTTCAGTTGATGCCGATCCTCTATGGATTTTGGGTGAAATTGATGCCATCGAAAAGATCATCTTTAATTACCTATCTAATGCTCTGAAGTTTACAGACCAAGGAGAGCGAATTGAGCTCGGTCTGAAAACCAGAGGAAATCTTATCCGATTATATGTGACTGACACTGGTCGGGGGATTTCTTCTGAAGATCAGACAAAGTTATTTCAGGTCTTTAGTCAGGTAGATGAGTCAACCACAAGAGAATTTGAGGGAACAGGGTTGGGCCTCGCTCTAGTTAAAAGTCTTGGGAAAGAGATGCATGCTGAGGTAGGAGTAGATAGCGAGCCCGGCAGAGGTAGTACTTTCTGGATAGACTTTCCTTTATCAGTTGGGATCAAGCCGATTACAGACATTTTGTTGGTGGAAGATGATGAAGACCTGAGACAAACGTTGATGGAGTCCTTTGCAACTATCACAGGGATGGAGGATTGTGAAGCGGTAACATCAGCGGAAGAGGCTTGGGAGGCTCTTGAACGAACAAATTTTCGCTGTGTGTTATCTGATCATCATCTACCCGGAAAAAACGGGATCGAACTTTTTTATGATATCTCTCAAACCTATCCTCAAGTGAAAAAAGTTCTGTTCACAGGGGCAGCTGATTTGCAAATCATGCAGCGGGCGTTAAATGAAGATATTTTAGATCTAGTTTTCTATAAGCCATTGAAGAGTGAAGAACTATTCGATGGTTTGAAAGGCCTGCTTCGGGAAAGTTCAATCCAAAAGGAAGTAGAATTAGATCGAGATTTCAAGTGCAAACCTTGGCTGATCGAATCAGGCATTAGCAAAAATAATGAGGACGATCATATTGATGAACTGCCCGAAGGTGGAGAAGGTGAATTGATCCTTATTGTGGATGATTTGGCCGATATGAGAGAGTTAATTGCTGCAGATCTAAAAAGGAAAAACTATCGAGTGCTCACAGCTTGTAATGGTAAGCAAGGGCTAGAAATAGCCAATGAATATAAACCAGATTTAATTGTGACCGACTGGATGATGCCAGAAATGAGCGGTCCGGATTTGATTAAAAACTTGAAAGCTGATCCTAATTTAGGTTCTATCCCTTGCATTCTACTTACCGCTAAAACTGACGATGAAAGTAAGTTGATTGGTACGGAAATAGGAGCAGATTGCTTTCTCGGTAAGCCCTTTAATGAAAAAGAACTCACCTCTGTTGTTAAAAATCTTCTGTCACTAAAAGCCAGTGAAAAAGAAGTTAAATCTTTGAATCTGCAGCTTACGGAAAATGTTCTCAAGCGCTATCTGCCTCCAGATCTGGTTGATCAGATTGTCAGCGGAGAAGTCTCTATCGAACAGGAACCGGATGTGATTAATGCAACCATATTATTTTCTGATCTGGTAGACTTTACTAAACTTACTGAAAAGATCCGGGCAAAGAAACTATCTCGTATCCTTAATGAATACCTTGAACTTATGAATGAGATTATCTTTGAGCATGGTGGCACCATCGATAAGTTTATCGGCGATGCTATCATGGTGATCTTTGGCGCCCCAAAAGCGATGGATGCAAAACAGCAAGCCATTAACGCTGCACAGTGCGCTCTCGCAATGCAGGATGGGGTTAAAGAGCTTAATGCCAGATGGTCTGCAGAAAAAATTCCTGAAATTTCTATGCGCATTGGTATTCATCAAGGGTCTGTGGTGGTAGGCACCTTCGGTTCAAAACGAAGATCAGATTATACCGCAATAGGCTCAGTAGTAAATGTGGCATCTAGGATAGAGGGGTTATGTGAAGCCGGGAAAGTATATTTATCAGGTGAGGTATGTGATTGTTTACCTGAGGCAATGGTTGAAGAAATAGGGGCATTTGACCTGAAAGGCATTACAGGTAGCCGCAATCTCTATAAATTAGCGGGATAGTCGTTTGCCGTACTTCTCTAATTTTGTATGAATAGACCTCCTCGGAACCACATCAACGAATCAGTTGAATGGAGAACCGAATATTGTCACAGTTTTGGTGCCTGACATATCAACGCTTGCATAATGCAAATGACCAGAGCTACACTCCAGTGCGCAGCCACTGTTGCGCACGCACACCAAGACCCTGCACGACAGAATCAAATTGAGAACTGGTCGTAAGTTTATCACCAAACCGCGTCCGTAATTGCTTCGCTATAAATGGCAATTGCGAAGTCCCCCCCGTAAGACAAACCACATCAATCTGCTCCGACTTCAGCCCTGCTTCTATTAAACACCGGTCAAGGCAGCCAATAATCTCGGAGGTGAATTTTGCAGAACAATCTTCGAAAGCATCCTGAGTCACCTGTGTCCTCACATCGATCGGGTCGTAACTAAAACTAAAGTTTCCCTCCGCGGTATCGGACAACTCGATTTTTGTCTGCTCGATTTCACGAAAAAGCGCATAGGCCATCCGGTCCTCAATCAGCAGCACCAGATTCTCCAGCCTTTCTTCATCATCCGGATCCAGCAACCACCGTTGCGCATCCCGAATGTTTTGCAGCACACTATTTTTGCTCATCATGATCAGGTCGGCTGGCGAAGTTAGCTTACGAATAAAACCTTTCGGAAAATGAGAGACATTACTAGCGGTGGGCCTCTTATACTTCGCCCTGGAACCAAATGCAGGGGCAACAAAATGCTCCATAATTGCCCCATCATATTTATCACCAGCCACAGATAAGCCAGTCATCGCTAGCACATCCTTATCCTGAAACGGCTGTTGACTCATTTTCTGGACGGTAAAATCGGAGGTACCGCCACCGAAGTCAGCAATCAAAACCAGCTGTTCTTTTTCCAAACTTGGCTGAAACTTATAGGCGGCAGCAATAGGTTCAGGACAAAAAGAAACCTCAGTAAAACCTGCTGAAATGGCAGCTGCCTTCAACCGGTCTAGAGCCAGTTCATGGGAAGTGGGATCATCTGAAAACCTGGCAGGGCAGCCCAGCATCACTCGCTGCACATCTTGATCCAGGTGTGTATTGGCTCGTTCTCGCATCATCCGCAAAAACTTTGCGATCAGATCCGGCAGGGTTAACACTTCCTGAAAGACCCTGGTCCTCTGGAAGGACTGATCCGGTAAAAACTTTTTTAAGGATTTAAAGATACGACCGTGGGTGGGCTGCTGCAGATACTCATCAATCGCCTGACTACCAAAAAACCATTGATGTGATTCCGCAGCATAAAGAATCGTTTTCATGATCCCCTCCCCTTCGATGCCAATAGGAATCTGACCAAAATCCTGCTCAGGGTTTACCGCACCCAGCAAAGAGTTACTGGTACCAAAATCAATTGCGTAGCATGTTTCCATCGCCGGACCTCCCCAAACATCAGATCTATTTAGTATAGCCGATCCTGGGGAAGCGGTTGGGATAAAGATTGGAAGTGGTTGGGATAAAAGATTCTAGCCGCTTAAACAACAACCGGCACTACGGCGATCACTTCGCTATCACTGCACTAGACTTGCTAACCCTTGACACACAGCACCTGCCGCAGCTCTTCCTTGATCTCCACCAGATCCGACTGATTTGCCATCACCTCATCAATATTCTTGTAAGCGGAAGGAATCTCATCCACCACCCCATCATCCTTACGGCATTCAATCCCTTTGGTCTGAGCCGCCAGATCCTGGGCTGTAAACATTTTTTTAGCAGCCGTGCGGGACATCTTCCGTCCCGCTCCATGGGAGCATGAACAAAAAGCATCCGCATTGCCCCGCCCCTGAACAATAAAAGATTTAGCCCCCATCGACCCTGGGATAATTCCCACATCCTTAATCCCTGCTCTGACGGCACCTTTACGAGTGACCCAAACATTTTCACCAAAATGGTGCTCACGAGCCACATAGTTATGATGACAATCCACATACTCGATTGCGTCAACACTCAAAGGGCGACCACCGGCTTGACGCAGATCAAATAAATCAATGATACCGGCTAACACCGCCCGACCCATCGACCTGCGGTTAAAGAAGGCAAAGTTCTGAGCCCACTGCATATCAGCAATATAATGCTCAAACTCACCTGAACCTTCCCATAAATAGGCGAGGTCAGGATCAGGCAGATCGATAAATGCTCGTTTCATCAAGTTTTTGGCCACAGCAATGTGATGCTGAGCAATCAGATTTCCCAACCCTCTTGATCCCGTGTGTAGCATCAACCAGACCTCGAATTTTTTCGAAACACAGACTTCGATAAAATGATTGCCACCACCCAGTGTTCCCAACTGGGGACCAGCCTTGTTAGCTCCCCTTAATATCCGGTCACAGTTGCCAAGGCTGCGGGCTCTTGCCAGCACATCGGCTTTGCCCTGTAACAGCTGATTCAGTTCCGCTTCTGCCAAAAACCCTACTCCGTCCTCATCCCGGTGGCTCGCCTGTCCTACCGGCACCCGTTTTTCAATCATCTTGCGGATTTTAGCGGTTTTACCTTCAAGATCATCGGGCGTGAGACCAGGAATTTTATAGGCGGACATCCCACAACCAAGATCAACCCCAACGGTGGCGGGGGTAATAGCTCCCTTGGTAGGAATCACAGACCCGATAGTAGAACCTTTGCCGGCGTGAACATCAGGCATCACGGCGATGTGTTTATAAACAAATGGCAAAGCACCCAGCTGCCTTAACTGATTCATAGAAGCCTCATCAATGTCGTCGGTCCATATTTTAATAGGACTACGAATGTCTTCGTGGGTTTCTCTGGTCAGTATCTTTTCGATCGGCATTATGGACCTCCTTCATCATGTGTCGGGCCTTATTAAGCAAAGACTGAGCCAGGATCCGGAAAAATATTTTCTCTAATACTATCAATCAATTAAGATCTAAAGCACCACTGTCCACACCATCTTTATGTAGCATATATTATATAATATATACTATGATCTACACCCAAACCTGAGGCAGCCTCATGAAAAAGAATGTTGTGTTCGGCATGATCGGAACTCACCTTGACAGCGGACTAAAGGATAATCGCCACCGGCAATGGCGACCCAGCGTAGCCATCGTCAAAAATGATCCTCCCATTGATCGCATGGAACTCTGGTATCAGTCGGATAGCCGAAATGCAGAACAGATCAGAGCCGCATTGACCAAGGACATTGCTGATATTTCTCCCGAAACGGTGGTGAGGTTTCACCCTTTGAATTTCGAAAACCCCTGGGATTTTGAAGAAGTTTATTTAAAACTTTATGACTTTGCCAAGGCTTACCCCTTTGATCTGAACGAGGAAGACTACTATCTGCATATCACCACCGGTACCCATGTGATGCAGGTTTGTTATTTTGCACTGAGCGAAGCCAACATCATCCCCTGCCGGTTGTATCAGACCGGTGAAGATCTAAAGATCGTTAAAGAGAATGAACGGCTTCGGGTAGAATGGAAACAGCAGTTAAAAGAGAAAAAGACAAAGGGGAATCAGGCCCCTCCACCAGAACCAGAATTGTTGGATCGGTCAACCGGTGTGGTCCAGATTATCGACCTCAAAAGCGAGCGCTACAAGAAAATTGCCAGCCGATTTCACGAAGAAAAAGCTGCCGGCGAACTCGTTCTTAAATCCGGTATAGAAACCAAAAACGCTACCTATAATAGTTTGATCTCCCAGATAGAAGAGGTCGCAAAACTATCTTCAGATCCGATACTGCTGCAAGGAAAAACCGGAGCAGGAAAATCAAAACTGGGTGGTCGTATCTATGATCTAAAAAAAACCACCGGCAATCCTCAGTCCATGGTCAAAGGTCAGTTTGTGGAAGTAAACTGTGCCACCATTCGAGGCGATACCGCCATGTCCACTTTGTTTGGACACAAAAAAGGTTCGTTTACCGGTGCAAATACTGACCGTAAAGGTTTGCTAAAGGAAGCTGATGGTGGGCTATTGTTCCTGGATGAAATCGGCGAACTGGGTATGGATGAGCAGACTATGCTCCTGAAAGCCATCGAAGATAAAACCTTTCGCCCTCTTGGTAGTGAAAAGCTGGAAACCAGTGACTTCACCTTAATATGTGGCACCAATCAGAATTTACGTAGGATGGTAAATGAGGGACAGTTTCGGGAAGACCTGCTGGCCCGGATTGATCTGTGGGAATTTGAATTACCCCCCCTAAAAGAGCGACCGGAAGATATCGAACCCAACATCGATTATGAACTGATAAGTTTCACCAGTGAATTTGGTAAGCAACTGCGGTTTTCCAGGGAGGCGAGAGAAAAGTACCTCAAGTTTTCGATCACAGCTGAGTGGCCCTCAAACTTTCGCGACCTCAGTGGTTCGATTCGAAGAATGGCCATCCTATCCCAACAAACAGGCATCATCCCATTGTCGACGGTAGCCTCAGAAATAAACCGGCTGGATAACAGGTGGGGAGCTATTAATCACGCAAGCCCTTCTGCTCTGGACATCAGCAGCTTTGTCCGCAGCACGGAAGTTTTCACCAATATGACTCCACTGGAAAAATACGAAATATCTTATGTGATCGAGACAGTCAGAAGAGAGCGCAGCCTGAAACTAGCAGCGGATAAACTTTTTTCCGGTAAGCAAAATACTACTGACAGGCTCCGTAAAAAATTGCTAAGGTACGACATCGATCCCGGGTTGGTCCTTCGCCATTGAAGTCTGTTACATCGCACTACCATGCTATCTCATGACAACAGATCTTAACCAATAAACTGATATCGTCTTATTGGCGTTGAAACTAAACAGCTAGTTTAGCATTACCCACTGGAACTTATTGTGGCAGCGTCATCTAATATCATGGGTAATACTTGAATCCATGCTATAAAATGATTAAACGATTGAGATCGTATTTTTCGAACAGAGAAAGGAAATAACATGAAACTAGCCTTTACACTCATCGCCCTGGTAACTTTGGGAACGTCCACTCATCTCGGCGCAGAAGAGTCTGAAAATAATTTAAGGGAAGAACTGATCGAGCAGATCATCGATATAGCAAAAGCCAACACTGGTAAGGTCGATCAGGCCGAAGAAACCGAAGAAGAAATCCAGCCTCTGATCGATGCTCTGCTTGACATCACTCCAGAGAGAAGCGAAGCAGAAAAATCTTCGCAGGTAGCAGGTGCCTGGCGCAATCTTTGGTCTAACACCGCCTTTGGTCCTGGCACTAATTATGATCAGGTCTATCAGATCGTTAGCACAGAGGGATATTACTACAATGTCTCTGAAACTAAACTGGGCCGATTAAGCTTCACTTCATTCCTGCGAGGCGAGTATGTTGATGAAGGCACGCAATTGGGCATCCGCTTTACCAGTAATGCAATCCGTTATGGTTTCTATCCTGCCGGCACTGCTCTGGTGACTCTCACCACTGATTTTGAAAAAGGTGATATCCCTAGCATAAACGTACCAGGCCCGATTGGAGTGACGGGTGATCTTGCCAATGTCTACGTTGATGACAAACTAAGAATTGTTGTCGGTGCTCAGGATGGTCAAGAAGATAGAGATATTTTCATTCTTGAAAGAACTGAAACTATCCTGCCCTAATTTTTAACAGTCAAAAGCTCTGAGATAAACCCTGCTTCGGCAGGGTCATACTCCAGGCAATCAATCATCAGCAGACCCAGCCTGATCACAGCTCAAATCTATATCCAGCTGTACCCGACTAGCCTTTTTAAGCCAGCAAAGATGGTGATGCATCATGCCCCAGATTCCCCCTTCTCCACAATTTGCATGGAGTCCCCGAGAGACCACTCCAAAAAAACGCCACTCGCCATTAGGTAACTGAGCAAAGGCCGGACCACCGCTGTCATAATTACAGGAATCCAGCCCCTGGCCACCCATATGAATCTCATTATCATCAAGGGCAATCATTGGTAACACAGCCTGATATTTTTCCCCTACCCCATCATCTTCCCGAAAGCCAAAGCCTACGATTGTGCTGGTTTTACCAACCTGGAGCAGGGTTTCTATTTCTTCTGGCTGGTAGAGAATCGAAGTGATTTTTGCAGGATCGATAGGAAGGTCCTCAGCCATCTCGAGGAAGGCAACATCAAACTGCCATTCATTGTCTGCTCCATATTTTGGATTCCGAAACCCCCGTGCCACCGGGTAGTTAGGGCTGACTTTACGGTTCGAGGATCCGTTCCCCATATAGACATGAATCCCCTTCATTTGATTGACACCATTGATGCAATGAGCGGCAGTGATGACCAGCCTTGGGTGAATGATGGTACCCGAACAATAAATGTAGCCATTTTTAGTAATCGCCACCGTATTATCCCAATCACCTGCTTTAGTTTTTTGCCCACCATAGATTGCCGGCTGAGACTCAGCTGGCAGTTGAGCACAGCCCTGTATCAGCGAGATAAACCACAAGCCACCGATTATCCGACCTAAATAGCCAACCATAAAGCCCTCACTTTTTATAGATTACTACTAATCATTCTAAACGGGAGAAGAGAAAAAACAAAGATGCGGTGATTAAGAGACGTATTGGGCTCGACAAAAAGAAAGCCGATTATTCAGGAGGTCATGGGTTTAAACTATAATCTTCACAGGCTAGAAAAACAAAAGGGTCAACGTTTCGCAAAACGCCAACCCTTATTTACGACCATGACAGGATTTCAACAAAAATCCTGGGTAGCCTTTATTATATAAACCTCTTTTTTGAGATGTATATCTACTCATCGGAACAAGCGCACCAAAGCTTTAGCTTAATAAAAATTACATTATAAAAACAAATTAAATCTGCCGCTTAGAAGCTGATTTATCATATATTGTCTTCCTACAATATATCAGTGGAGGCAAAAATTTCGGGTTAGAAATAGAAAATAATTCTCATCAAATGAACATCTTTCCTTCAATGATCACCGCAATACTCAACTGTGAGAAAAAAACCTACCTCTAACCAGGTTAAAAAACCTGATGGAAGGCATGAATCACAAGGCATACAAATCAATTTGATCTGTGGCTGATGACTCAAAAGCCAGATTAATGAACGCCACGACAAACTAAAACAACGTTAAAACCCTAATTCTCGCACCAAAAGGAATTCACAACCTTAGGGGATACCTCTTAACAGCGCTGCTAAAAACTTAAACATCTATTATGATTTGGATTTACCATGCCGGCAACGAAAACCCCCAGTCAATTTGCATACAAGCGATATTCTGCTACGTACCCAATCAAATGTTGTGAATCAGAAGGAATTAGATACCTCTGGTCATAACCTCTAAAAATAAAATATCAAAAGCAGTCAGGACACAAAATGAATCTCAATATACCAAAAACCTGCAGCACTATTTTTATGGTATTGGCATTACTAGCCGTCAATGGTTCCGCTATGGGATATAACTGCATAGATTCATGCACCAAGCAGTCGTCGGAAGCTTGGGGACAAAACCCAGCAAGATACAGCGCATGCAAACTTTATCAAGCGCAGCGATGCTGGGACTATAATCTGGAATCCATCACCTGCGGCAATGTTATGTCCGGAGTATATCCCGTCGGTGCTGAGACAACTGCAGCAAGAAACGCAGGTAAACCGGCAAGAACGATCTCACGCCCAGACAAAAAGATTCTTAGACCAATATTTGGGGACCTAGTGGATCGGGTCACCATTACCTATGGGGCCAACCTACTCTCGCAACTCGATTTCATCGGCCTTTTTCAGACTGCCGGTGCCCAGACTTTCGGGACCAGAATTTATCTTGAAAAAACCAGAGAATATTTTACCAATGAACAACTAGAACATATCGAGCTACTTGCTCATGAGCTCGTTCATAGCCAGCAATGGCTGACCAGAGGAGAATCCTTAAGCAATTTTGGTCGAGACTATGGAACCGGATTCTGTAAAGCTGGGTCCAGCTACGATGATAATAAAATGGAAGCTGAAGCTAGATCATACGAAACAAAAGCCCGGGCGCTAGCCTTGGCAGAGTGGGACAAAACCGACAAACCAGTCAATGTGCGCCTGTGCAACAATAGTGATTATAGCTCTCTATTCGCCGCCACTCACGTCAGCCCTATCGGCTTTTATCTAGTTGACCCTTCCTATGCCAAGGGCTGGATGGAGATACCACAAGGCACCTGCCGCCAGATTCACAGTGTCGAATCCAACGAAGCCATTACTGGTATATTTATTGAAACTCCCGAAGGTAATTATCTGGTCCCCGAGGCGGGTAAATTGCGCTGTATCACGGGTGGAGCTCGCAACGGTGGGTTTAAGGATCAGTTTAAACATCGCTCGTTCGGATACGACTGTCTTGGCTTCCGGGAAAGATCACGCAAGTTTGCCCATGCATCCAGTTTTTGGACGCTAATCCCACAAAATTTCAGTGATGAAGCTACCATGACTAGAACCATCAACATTAACTGGTCCAGATCTGCCATCAATAACCAGAATGCTTCCGGTGGTTCAAACCTGGCTGCTCTCAAACATCATTCGAACCTGTATGCGAAAGACCTCGAACCCGGACTCGCTGATATGTATGCTGAAAAAGTTCAGGAAGAATATGAAACCATCAAATCTTTTTTCCGTAGCAAAGGTTTTCAGTCTCCATCCACTGCTGAGCTGGAGTTAACCAGAGAGAAACTGGGAAGCCCACTGTACCGTTCAAAACTGGATGAAATCTATAACCGTTACCAGAACCTACACGGCCGTTCTCCTGCCAGAAAAGGACTGGTTAAAGTGATCCGGCTATACAGCGGTGATACCGATCAGGCTATCATCCAGGCCAATAACCTAAAGATACCTAAGACCCTTACTTTTGAAGTCAAAAAGGGCCAAGACACATCTTTCCGTCTGCCCGAGTTTGATGAGGATGGCGACCGGCTTTCCTATCGTCTGGCCACTATCTTTTACTGGCCAGAAACTCTTGATGAATACAAACTAAACCATCCAAATCGACCACCACCCTGTGATGTCTATGAAGGCTATACTGGTAACTGCGGCAGATTCTTCGTTCCATCAGAGCCCATCGTTAATGCCCGTTACGGTTCAGTGACCATCAATGACAATGTTGTTAACTACATTGCTCCTTCCAGCACCCAACTGAAAGAATTTGACTGGTTCGAGTACTATGTTGACGATCCGATTACCGCAAGGTTTGGCGGCTCGCAGCAGGGAAGAGTGCGGATTATTGCTGGCAAATCATCACAAATGGATCCTGTCCGCACCAAAGAACCAGATCTAAGCGATAATAACCCTGATGATACCAACCACCCACTCGCAGGTACCTACAACAGGGGCTATGAGAAAGTGTCGATTGATAACAATGGCTATATTAAACTTACTGAGAACAATAAATATACGGAAGACACCGATAAAAACCGAAGGCAAAATCGTGATAAGACATGCAAGGCAGGTTTCTGCGACTGGGGACCAGCGCAAAAACTAAAGGAACGTAATGGTCGCTACTATGCATCTTTTGACTTCGAATTCCTTTATTTCAACCAGTATCAAACCAGACGGATTGATATTGAAATTGAATCAGCAGGCAACGATCTGAGGATTGATTTTGAGCGCTATCGCCCTCAGGGAACTGATGGATCCCGTAAATCCTATGAGACTTATAGCAAAAGTTTTAGCCGAAATGGTTCCTCGGCATCTCCTGGGGGAGAGATGGATCGGAGCAACAGCAGGATAGCAGCTGGGATTTATCGTCGGGGATCAGAAATGGTTAGAGTTGATGAAGATGGTTCTATTTGGTTGCGGGAAAAAAATAAATACACTGAAATTAGTTCTGCCACGGCTCTACAGAATGAAGGGATGGCATGTAGCAATGGTTTTTGCGAATGGGGCCAACCACAACCACTATTGAAAAATCAAGGGAAATGGAGTGCGACTTTTGAATTTACCTACCGCTATCTGAATGAACAGCAGGATCGCAACATTGATATTCAGGTAACCCCAATGCAAAACGCTCTGAAAATTGGATTTGAACGCTACCGGCCTAATGGTGAATTTGGTTCACGCAAAGTCTATCAGCGTTATGAAAAGACTTTTCGCAAGTAACTATTGAAGTAACTATTGCTTTAACCCATAGACCTCTTTAACCATCGCAGGCTATTGGCCTGCCCTAGGATAATGAGTAACAAGCCGAGGATAAAGCGAGGGTCTCCTGCTTGCAACCATGGATCCACTGGCACAGCGATGGTTTTATTTAAAGCGGCAACCTTGAATTCATGAGGCCCACGAAAATCTGGGTTTTTCGCTATATCAAGCAAATCCCGACGACTGCGGTAACGCATCATACCTACCGATGTCCAATGTTCTGCCCCTTCGATTCCCCATAGATCAAGAGCCGGGGCAGTGGTTAATCCCGCCAACACTGGATGAGAAGCCCGCACCAAAAGCTCTGGCCACATATGCTGCATATAGCGTTTCATCAGCTCTTGCGCAGTTGCATCGGCAGGAACCCCAGCCATAGGTTTCGGCGGATCATTCATTTCGATCAGATTCACCATTACAAAATCATCGCCGCTATCGGATTCAAGAAACCGCCGCATCTTGGCGATGCCTTCGGCAGGAAAACCCTTCGCCTTAGCCTGGTCTAGGATAGTGCTAATTTCTTCAGTGGTCAGTGGTCCATCAAAAGAAGTATACCAACCAAAAAATCCTAGCCAGATCGCCAGCAATGCCTGCCAGGTGTATCGGGGGTGGAACATACGGATCCTCTCTATTGTTCTTTAATCCAAATCAGAACGAGTCAACAGCAACATTATATGCTAGCAAGACCATGTGATTAAGACCATGTGATTAAGACCATATGATTAAGGCCATGTTACTCAGACCGTGCTACTCCGACAATGCTATGCATCAAAAAAATGATACAGCCAGAATCCCTTGGCTGTGCTACTGAGAGTCATTCAAAAAACTAGGCGAAGACAAACTTCGTCTTTATATAGTGTGAAAAGAAATCCATTGTTAATTATTCTAGCGACTTAAGGAGTTAAGATGCTAAACAGAATCAGTCTTCTGTCTTTACTGGCCCTGATCTGGGGTTGCGGCCCGGACTCGCCAATAGAATCGAACCTAGATATTGGCGGAGGGATTAGCATAGAAGCCAAGGAATACCCGGCGGTGGTCAAGATTAAATTTGGTCAAAACCAATGCAATGGCTTGGGTATTTGCACCGGCTTTTTTCTGAGACCGGACGTATTGATGACTGCAGCTCACTGCGTGCCATCTGCCTCGTTCAAGGGATACATAAAAGTGGAAGGTGGCACAGGAACCGGCTGTCATAAAATCCAAAAACTCTCCAGTATTCGCGGAGCAGTAGCAAGGGTAGGCTCCCAAAACAAAAACGGCACAATAAGCTTGAACTCGGCCAGCAAAGATATAGCGCTGGTCTATCTACAGCAGCCGGTAGCTCGTCAAACCATTGGCATGACCAAGAATGACGCCCAAAGAGGAGACAAGGTTACTATGGTTGGCTTTGGCAGAACGACTCTGCGAAACCGGATGTCGGGGAAAAAGCATAAAGGCTTCAACGACCTTACTAATGTGCAAAGGGATTATTTAACCTTTGGTTCCAACGGTGGCTCCAATGGCCGTGATTCAGTGGCTCTGCCGGGAGATTCTGGTGGCCCCTTAATTTTAAAAGATGGCGTCATCGGCGTGACCAGCGTCCTGTCCAGACGCTCCACCTACACCAATGCTTACGCTTATCTCAAAGGCAGATACATCAGCCGTTTTCTTGAAGAAGAAAACATAGACCGGCTGGATTATCCGATGTTTAAACAAACCTTTGCCTTGCAAAAACGCCGGGAGTTTATGCACCCAGGTGAAATTAAGTTTCGGGTATTGAAAGTCCCTGTATCGGGGATCATCAACCTGACCCTAGATGATGTCGAAGATATGAACCGACAAAGCCGGGAACGAAAAACGGGAGCCGCTGATCTGAGCTTTCACCTGGCTTTGAAAGAATGGTCCGCAAAATCCGCCCGTGCGATAAAATCCAAGCGTCCCATATGGAAAAAGTCAGGCACCAAAGGTGGGCGTTGGATCATTACCAACCTCAAACCAGGACTGCATGTCTTGGTAATCAAGGCCACCGATCGCAGCGCCCGTGGTTTTTTCCGCATCAGTAAATAAAAAAGAGAATACCAATATTTTAAAGCCGGACCGGGAAGGTAATCAATGAAGCCTTCTCGGCCCCCAGGTATTTATCCTGCTCGCCGCTTAGAAACTGCCCCGGACTCAGTTCCTGTTGCAAAAGATAACCGAATATATCAAACCCATGTCTCAATTTTCTGCGCTTCTTTCTGATATCGAAGTTCTTTGGTAGGTATTCTGCATCTGATCTTGTAAAATAAAAGCTTTGCCACCGCTATCTAATGTAAGTTCTTGGTCTAAGGTAACAACCCTATAAGACCAACCTTTCGGCAGTTTAATTCTCTGACCAAGTGTGTCCAAAGAATCCAATGATTGATTTTTATCTACGATTTGCGAGAAAGCTTGCATCGTAAATACGTCTCCCTTGTCGTTTATCAATTGGTATACTTTCGAGCCTTTATAATAACGATAAACTGTATCTCTGTTTACTTGCATCACATTAAAAGGCTTTCTATTAACTATTGCGAATATAGAAAGTTTCACCGCACCGGGAATGCTCCACTCAAAACCTCCGAGCATTCGTCTAGGTGCAATTTTTGTTGCCTGGATCTCATCTAAAACCCAGTATCTCGGACCATTTAAAATGACTACATCGGCATTTGCCTCTTGTTTAATTTTTTCTTCATCTAAAGAGTAAAACTCTTTGTCGGTCAATACATCATTCAGATCGTTATAAATGACGATGCTGTAATCTAGCCAGCTTCGGTAACCAACAAGAACCTCATGATAATGAATCGGCCTCCCCTTGATTACTACATGTTTTTCCACTACTGTTTTCTCGGGTACCGCTATTGAATCAAGTGGATGACCTCTTAGTATAAATAAAGCTACTAAAATTGCAGCAGCACCCAGGATTAACTTCCATGATTTTTTCAATCTCATGGGATACCTCCAGACAAAGCAGACTCAGAAATTCTTCGGAACTGATTAAATTATAACTTATCCTGAGACTTAGGTTGCTAAAGAAAAGTGGAACTGTGAACACAATACCAACCAAAACTGGGAAAAATACTAAACTGAAACAATTGTAAACCACTAATATTAAGCTAGTATATTTCCTCAACGGCTAGAATCTGAAGCAGATATTTAGTCAGTTATAATATGGACTTACATTGATAAAGACCCAAATAAAGTATTCCTATATTTATTTTTAGACTAGCGCAGACGAAGTGATAAAGGCTTTCTTGCTGTTGTGCTTTTTGCGCTTGAAGCATTAACGAGGATCAGAAATTGTTCGGGGAGATGACCATGACTAGAGAGTCAATACGCAATGTTTTGTTCTTTACTACTATTTTAGCCATTGCTGCCTGCAATGTTGCTAACGAAGCCGACCAGACACCTGCAGGACAAATCGGAGTTGAAAAAAGCGGGGATCCGATGATGTACTCACGACTGATTAAAGACATGGACACCTTACCTGCTTGTGACCAGGATCATGATTCTCAACTGATCTATGTGATTGACCTGCAGGAGTTTAAAGTGTGTTCTCAGGGAGAGTGGGTGACGGCTGAGATTGGTGGTAAAGATGGGGGCGATGAAAGCGGAAAGAGTGATGGGGGCCCCTGGGGGCGCAGCTATAATGTTTTGGATGCTAACGGCAATATCATAGGAACGACAAATGCGGAATCGGTCTATGGTACTGATGTTGGAGGAGGAAAAATTAAGTTTGAAAAATTAAATTATTTAGTAACGAATTTAGCGATGGATACCGGTAGATTTCCGAAAATACCTGATACTTACTGGAAATCAATCGACTGCACCGGAGTTGGTTATGCCTCGGGATCGGAAAATAGCCTGTATGATATAGATAACAAAATTTTTAGAACAGACCAGTCTGCAGGAGAAGTAATATCAAGTATGCGAAGCCGCATATCTTCGAATGTTTCGGGTGCATGCGTAGAAGATACCCTCCCTTATGGGACGATTGTTTATCCTGTTGCTGAATACACCGACTTCCCTTTTCCAGAAGGAACCTCATACCCATTTGCGGCTCCCCTTACTTTCGAACAATAAAACCAGGTAAGAACAAAAGTACAAGCTTCGACTCGGTACAGATCCACCATCGAGTCGAAGGCGACCTTGCCGTAACCAACAAAATTTGAGCTAGGTAAAACCACCTTCAATACGTTGGTTTTTTCTCACCTACTTTTAACTCTACTGTGACTCTATTAAGGAATGACAAGACAGCCACAGACAATTTGACAGCAACTCTATCAAAAGACTTCAACAAAAAAACTACCCGGTTTGCCTTCACCACTGCGAACCATCTTCCCCCCGACAAGCGAAGACCATGACATCGTTTTGCAAATGGATTTTCCCCTTAAATTGCTGTCCAAAATAAGTTATTAAATCACAGAAACTTTCGTTTATGGTTATCACATAGCAGATTGTGAAGATTTGCCGCAGATTTGAGCGAACACTAACGATGGCTATGGTGCACAACTTTGGAGTACAGTCATGAAATTTGTTCTATCAGCTGTTTCGGGACTCACCCTGTCTCTCAGCTCAATCGCCTTGGGATCTATTGACCGGCCTTTAAGCCAAACTGATACGGTTTCCTATCGCAACCTCACCACCGCTCAATACGACAGCAGGCTCAACCAATACAAGAACCTGGGCTACCGCCCCATCGATGTTGAAATTATGGGAGGCAGCAGTAAACGCTACGGGCTGGTCATGCGCAAGAATACCAGGCGCAGAGGCTGGATTATTAAAACCTCCCTCACGAATGCAGCCTTTAGTACAGAGTGGAAAAAAAATAAAGACGCCGGCTACAGGCTGATTGATCAAGAAACCTATACCGTCGGCTCCACCCGCTACTATGCCGGGATTTGGCTAAAAGACGGTGTTAAGACATGGGCTAGCCACCGGAACTTAACCAGCAGTGAATTCAGTGAAAAATTTTCCACTTATAAATCCCAAGGGCTTCTTCCTATCGATATCGAAGCCTATAAAGTGGGACAGTCGCTACGATACTCATGTATCTGGGTGCAAAACACCCAGAATAAAGGTTGGGCTTTACGCCGGGGGATGACCAGCGCTGAGTTCTCTCAGGAATTTCGCAGCCGCTCTGACCAGGGCTACAAGGTTTATGACTTTAACAGCTACCGCAATGGTGCCAATCAAAGCTATGCTGCCATCTGGATCAAGGATCGCACTCGGACCGCAGTCAGACGGGATATGAATAGCACCAGCTTTCGCAACTACTGGGCTGAATACCGAGACAAGGGCTTCCGGATTGAGGACCTGGAAGTGTATCGCACCAAAAACGGCCTGCGCTATGCCGGGGTTTGGGTAGAAGACAAAAGCTACCGCTTCAACTGGCGCCCACGGGCAGACGTTAAAGCAGCATTAGCCAGTTATCAGGCTAACAACCCTGCTATGGGGCAAACCATTGCCATTGCCCACCGGGGACAAATCAAATACCTCGAAGGCTTTGGCTGGGCTGACCAAGATGGCAGTAAAGAATCTCATGGCACCACAGTCTATCGCCTGGCTTCTATTTCCAAAGCTGTCACCGGCACCCTGGGGTTTATCCTGCGAGATAAAAACCAAATGGTGATCGACCAGGGGATCGACAATCTCCTTCCTGGTCTGCCGTCACAGCACAATTACAATACGATGGATCTACTTTCAAACCGCAGTATGGTCAGGCATTACCTGGACACTAATGATCCAGTGGAATCCGCTGGTCAGGTGAGTTCTGCCTGGGATGCCACCAAGCTGTTTATGAATGACTCTCTGGTCAGCGGTAACTATAACTACTCCACCCATGCCTATACCATCTTCGCTGCCGCCATCGAGGAAGCTACAGGTAAATCATACTGCTCGCAGTTACGGACTTACCTGACCACAGCCCACAGCCTGAGCTCACTGAGCTGTGAAAACCGGTCTGCGACGAAAACCGACCGGTCAAACATCTACACCCCCGGACTGAACAAGATCAATACCCCCGATAATCTCAGCTGGAAATACGCCGGCGGCGGGCTGGAAGCATCAGCCTATGATCTGGTACGGTGGGGGATGAAGCTGGATCAAAACCGCATTATGAGCAATGCTTCTTTGCAGGAGATGACCACGCCTCCCGATACTGCCAGCAGCTTTGCTTACGGCTGGGATGTGGGTTCACATGATGGCTACAACTTTTTTGCCCGATCGGGGGGACAGATCGGAGCCCGCTCCTATATTCGGGTTTATCCGGCGGAAGACCTGGTGATTGTTCACTTGCGCAATACCTCTGGCAATGGCAATGCGCAGCGGCAGATGACCACGGCGGTGGCCAATGAGATCCTGCCCTAGTGATTAGAAGAAAAGCAGGATCAAGAAAAAATGAGTGATGCAGAAAAAGAAAGCGATACAGGGTAAAATAACTACTGGAAAAAGTTAGGCAAAAGCCCTGTGCTGCATAACACCTTGGAGGTCCTCATGGCCACTATCTTTGGTCACGCTTTGTCTGCTGTCACTCTCAGCTTCGTCGCCGGTAAAAAAACCAGAGACTGGTTGTTCGTCAGGACTATGATTTATTTATCCATAGCCCCTGACCTCGATGTCTTTGGCTTGCTAATTGGGATCCCCTATGAAAGCTTCTGGGGGCATCGGGGTTTCACCCATTCCATCTTCTTTGGGGTATTACTGGGGACCACGGTTTCGTTTCTGATCAATATCAAGAGAAAACGCCGGGGAAGTGAATTTGTCCTGGCCACCTTTTTACTCATCTTGGCTACCCTATCTCATTCGTTCTTTGATGGTTTCACCAATGGTGGTCATGGGATTGCCTTTCTTGCTCCATTTGACAATACCCGTTATTTTTTTCCCATGAGAGTACTGGAAGTCTCTCCCATTGGTCTATGGTTTTTCTCTGCACGTGGCCTCGAAGTCATCTTATCTGAACTGGTGTGGATCGCACTACCCTGCCTTGGGGGACTATGCATTTACTTATGCTTGCAGAAATTTATCGGTGATAAATCGAAGAATGATAGTTAAGTTTAAGAGAGAGTCTTTTTAAACAGAGCAAGAATTGTCTGGGATTGCTGGTAACCGTCGTTACAGGCTTAAACCCCAAGCGTAGTTAAAGTACTCTTTCATTTCACCAAGCTCTTCTGCGGTCAAATCCTGATCATAGACTAAAACCTCCATGATCGAGCCACCATAGAAATGATTGGTCAGGCCTGACTTGAGAATGCGCCCCATATGAAATGAGGTGAGTGACTGAAGGTTATCATAATTAACATGAAGCACATGAACTTTATCGTAGGACCAGGGCTGGCCATTGGCGTTTCGAGCTGAAGTGGTGTAGTTGACCATATCAAGAGAATAAGAAGCCTGTTGCGAAGCATCACCATCAAAACTAAAACCCTGCAGGTTGCCATTTCTCGGATCAACGCCCACATGAGAGCCATCATCGTAATTGCCAAAGATAGTACCCAGGTCGCCTCTTTCCTGATTCTCATCACTCACTTTAAACACAATGAATGCATTTTTCATGGACAGGGCTGAGTCACTACTGAGAAAAGAAGTGGAACCATCAAATGAAACCTCATTATAGCTGCCCGTACCATAAGCTGGCTGGTTTTCCACAGTATCTTGTTTTAGCACCGCATCTGAAACCATATCCTGCCATTGAGATACTTTTGATGCGCTCTGGGTGATGCCACCATTGCTGTTAAACCAGTTTAGTAAGTTGCCCATCACTGGCGTTGGCGTGTCACCATCGGCCGGTGTGGTGAAACTGACCTCGGCAGCCTCTGACATTAAATACGGCAAACCATTTAGGTTCACTGCACAGACCTTTACATGATACTGAGTTTGCGGTTTAAGATCCTTTAACAGCATCGAGGTATTGCTGGTGGCTGTATATCCCAAACCATTGCAGGCAGAAGGGGGAACACTCCCTTCTCGAGATGCAAAATAATATGATATGGCAGAAGATAGATCAGCGTCCCAGCTGATACTGGCTGAATCCGTATAAAGGCTTCCAGTAGTAAGATTAGCTGGCTTGGTCGGTTGCGCCGGAGACTCTTCTGACCATTTTTCTTTCAGATATAGATTCAGACTCAGCCGCTCTGCACTGGTAAGTTCCCGGTCAAAAATCATCACCTCAGCCAGCTCCCCCCCAAAGTGATGGTTGCCAACAGCAAAGGTATTGATATGAGCAAGATTAGTTTGGGTGAGGGTTTTAGTCTCATCAAATTGAGTGGTCATAAAATGGAGGGTATCATATTCCCATGCTCCATTATTAGCCGTTGACCGGGTTGAACTCCCAAAGTCATTGCCTGAGATGTAGTAAGCGGCACCATCGGTAGCATTACCATCAAAGCTATAGTTATAAAGGCTCCTTGCATCTACCGAGACATGGATCCCGGCAGCATAGTCCCCCCAAATTTCTCCCAAGTGAGCTGTATTTTGCACCGCACTGGACACCTTAAATACGATCAGAGCTGATTTAGCATCATAACTCGAAGTATTGCCTAAAAAGTCATCCACCCCATCAAAATAGACGGTGGGCAGGCCGTTTAGTGAACCAGAGTTTAAGGTAGGCTTACTGGTTTCACTGCTATTGATAAAATCTATCCCATTGCCGGAAAGATCAGCCCACCTGGAAATGGTATTATCGGTATGTTCAACCCCTTCATCCGCCTTCAGCCAGAGGGCTTTGTCTGCAGGAATAAAGTTGAAAATCAAAGGTAATTTAGAAAAGCTTTTCAGTTCGCCATCGGAGGCTTCGAGACAGAGGTAATAAACCCCCGCAGTCGCTGAGGACCAGTTAAAGCTTGAGGCTGCTTCCGGACTGGCTTCATAAAGAGTCCAGGCAGAAATCGAGCTTTCTGAACATTCAAGTGAGGTAGCGGATGAATATAGAGTGACACTAAAAATCGATTGATCATCCACCGCACTGTATTCAATACCAAAGAATTCGCCGGTATTGAGGGTTACCGTTGCTGCATCGGTAATATGAGAAATCGTCGGGCTGGTATTGATGTCCACTGCAGGATCTGTGTCAACATTGGGATCAGAAATTGGCAAGTTAGGAGTCCCCGGTTGCTGCACAGCCGTCGGCGGCAGTGGGGCCGGTTCAGCCGACTCAGAATCTGATGAGCCTTCACCAGAACAGCCCATAGCCTGAGCTATTAAGCTCAAGCCTATCAATAGATAAAATTTTGATAGTTTCATTACCATTTTAATCCCTACACGCTTTGCCTAGTTCTGTTCGGCGATACTTCATAAGATCTAAGTGAATCGTTTTTTATCATTAGTATCAATGACTTAAACCCCCGATATAAATCACCCCTTCAGACCTTAATCACCGAAAACCATTATTTAAAGTTGCGCTCTTAAGCTTGTTGCCAAATGGCAACAGTTTTTAGGGCGGGTGCCTGATCCTGGGGGGCAGAAAGCGTTAACCGGAGAGATTGTAGTTGCGCCAATCTGAGGATGTCATAAAATTAATGATGACCTTCATTTTCTTTGATGCTCAATCTTGTGTTCGCATATCGAACTGGTCGGTGGAGTGTGAAAAAGGTGAAGATAGATCAATGCTATTAACCGGGGTATTTTTTATGAGAACAATGTCAGTGAAACTCAATCTCATCATCACTGGATTAACATTCTTCCACTTAATGCTGTCCGTAAAGAGCTTCGCCAATACTGATCAAACTGAAACTTTGGCATTACTGCTCGAACGTGAGCCTGACATCGTTCAAATCCAAAAAGATACCTTAATCCCTTGGTTTGAAAGAGGTATAATTTCATTTATTGAAGCAACTCCTCATTTAAATAAGACTCCTGTAAAGATCAGAACCATTCGATTTATGCACCCAAAACCGATCGGCAACATCACCATTGTCCATGGTTATAGGGAAAGGTTCGAAAAATACATCGAACAAACCTATGACTTTTACCAGCGGGGGTACAACGTATTTCTCTATGATCAGAGAGGCCACGGTGAATCTGACCGTTTGACCGAAGATACAGGAAAAACCCATGTGGATGCCTTCGAACAATATGTGCTTGATCTAAAATTGATACAGGATAAATTAGTCGAACCCAACAGCTCTGACCAAAATAAATTTATTTTTTCCCATTCTATGGGCGGCTTAGTCACCTTACATTTTCTCCGCAGTTATCCCAACATGGTGCAGGCAGCGGTGCTATCTTCCCCGATGACCAGCATCAAAACCGCACCACTATCAAAGTCGGTAGCCTATTATATGACCAGCAGCGTCACTGCCTTGGGCTATGGTGATGCTTATCTCTTCGGGCAAAAGCCACCATCTGCTGGTTACTGGAAATTCGAGAAAGCTGGTACCTCTTGTTACAACCGTTGGAAAGCCTATAGCGACCTGATGCTGGCTGAAAAATTTCGAAAACAAGCCACTGGGGGAAGTACATTTGGCTGGATAGCTGATGCCCTGCAGGGCACCTTTGATCTCCAGGACCCTTCCTTTCTGCCCGCAATTCAAACTCCTACCCTGCTGTTTCAGGGAAAAAAAGATACCTGGATTGATATCAGCAATCAAGAACAGGTCTGTTCGAATATCACCAGCTGTGACTTTACCAGCTACGACAATGGCAAGCATGAACTTTTTATGGAAACTGATCAAATCAGAATTCCATACCTTCAGCAGATTTTTAAGTTTTTTGAGGTCCCTCGGGCCGTCCAGGTACACTGAAAACATGATACCGATCAAGAGCTCAACTAATCCTGATCCGTATCTTTATAGCCACTGTCAATCCAAGATTGAAAAAACATCTTAAGATTATCTGGCTTATTTTTATTTTTCGCAAAGCGTTGCGCCCACCCCTGCGAGCCAGCCCAGGGTTTGCCAGAAAGTTTGTCATCGGGTTCAATATTAACGGCTGCATCAACATCCCCGTCAGTCGCATATCCTCCAAGAGCCATGGAGCTGTTATGACAAGNACNACACTTTTGCCCATCNTCCCTTCCAAAAGNATTATTGCTGACGATATCAAATAGTGATTTANCATCAANATTCGGATTTGAACTCAGACCAAAATCTTGAGATCGAATTGAATCANGCCAGCCAATGGTTATGCGNATCGTTTCGCCATCCAANGCTTTATTAGGTTTACTGTCACCACTTTTTGATGANGATCTCATATTGGTAAAGTTTGCTTCAGCACCGCATGAAACTGTAAANANAAACCAAAAGACAATAGGAAACCAAGACCGAGTAGATCGGTATATCAGTCGATAAAAACTCAAATTGCGTGTTCTCCATCACACAAAGTAGTTAAAAAATAAATTTCAAGATATTACTGGTCAGCAGTACANTGCAANAATCAGACTCGAAATAGTCAAGATAATAGAAANGCCAGCATCGAANCATTCCACTNTAAAGAAAAGGTTTAATNAAGGGGAAAGGTTTTTGTGCGATTTTAANCTAACGTTCAAATTTAATACATTGGGANCATCACTAAGAGANAAAAAAGGTATAAGCNANTAATNTAATNAGGCAGATTATTTTTATCANTAGCANGACATTATCATANTTTGTTATTAATCAGCCAANATCANNCTAANACCCNGATAGTANTTAAGTAAATCAGTAATAGCNACTAAGGTAAATCAATATTATACGCTTTATATAATAATAAAATCACAGTGACATNAANCACATAGACCATCCTGATCATCAAACAAGTTTGCATGGAGCAATATCTACCTTCNGATTGCAATTCTGAATCCACTCTGAAATCAANATTTTTCTGGCTAAATCTGCAGNCTGTTACCTTCAGACTATAATTNATTAAGAATNACCATGATCATAGAAAAGTAGAGAGCACAGCTCAAGGTAAGNGATTGCATTCATTTTAATAATCAGATTTCTATNAATAATCTGAGCGAACCCCATCATAATACCGATAGATNNNATAACAACAGGGGCATAAAGTTATAGGGTNACGATCATGAAGATTAGATCAAACANGACATCAAACCAAANNAGTTACCGGNTACAAATTTCTAANGCAAGCATACCTTGTCTTGTACTGTTCATTATCAGCTGCGATNCTGGTTCTATATTCGAAAAAACATCCATTGGCACACGCACCAAGGATATTCAAACCAATANACAAGGTCAAATCATTGATGAATCGGCNAAAGNACNCAGCAATATTACTGGCAGTTATCTAATNGCCTGCGTTAATGTCGATCCATTAAACATGTCTACAACCGATATGCTTTGNAGAGTGGAAGATACCGCCGGNAACNGTATTGATCTAAGTAAGGTCTATACTAATTGGACCTGGNANACAGGCGGTATAGCTCCTGAAAAAGTTCAGATTACTGAAACTGAAGTTGATGAATGGCACGTTTATTATGAATTTNTTGGNAGCACACTAGAAGAAAACCATGNCCTAAGAAAGCTTACCAATGCTCAGTTCTCGGGAACTAAGTTAGACGGAACCACAACGCAAACCATGACCACCAGTATGGCAAAAGAAGTTATTCGNATACCTGGTCAACATTTCGTTTCCCTATGCACCCAGGTCACTGACATANTGCAAAATTGCCGAGCAACNTGTGAAAANATGAACGCTGCCTGCATTGCCATCGGNACCAATAGNGANGCTGATAATGGGGCCTTTGCTCTTGATTGCTCTGGCGATGCCAGTTCTATTTTAACGGTTGANATGAACTGTGATAGCATTTTTATTCCNAGTATTTTTGCTAGGTGTCGCTGCCAAGCTAACTNAACNANTAGCTTTTAGAATTATGCTGANNTCACCATGAACTCTANNGGTGATATGTTCANCTTNCTNTTTATAATCNACNATTAACATTGTAAATAANTTCGTAACACAGCAGGGTAAGCTGGTCTCTGNTTTGCATTAAATCCTCATAAGCTTAGATTCAGGGGATATAAATGTTTGGTTTTACACTACATANAAAATGGCTNNTTGCNAACTTTTCGACNATTTTAAAAATATTGTATAAAATCGGCCTAACGGCGTTATTATCAGGCCTCACTGGTTGTGATACNGAGACCTTCACNGACAGCAGAACCTACACCACNANGCCTGGAGGGAAAGANACCACAAAAGAAANNCTTGATGCCGGTAAAAAAGGCGAAGNCGAACNCGAACCCGAACCCGANCCCGNNCCNGAAGAGCCCNCTCCAGAAGAATTACANTTAGCAGCCATCGATAAAGGTAAAGCCGACGGCAAGGTTTTCTATGATGGCTGTGTAGCAGCATGTCATGTTGCTAATCCTGCTGTCGATGCAAATATCAGTAACAAGACAGTTGCATCAGTTGCCATGACTATGAGTATAAATCACTTTGGCATTGATATAGCCGCTCCAAATCAGCTCATTATTAAAGCCTATGTTTATGGTGCGTTGAATTTCAATGATGCCGTTGAGGACCTCTATCCTATCGCCGACTTTGAATAAACATCACTTGTAGATAAACTAAAAATATATTTTTTTTCCNCTTTATTACCTTTCTATTTACCTGGCAGGCAATATCTGCACCTACCTGCGTCTGTAAAAAGCGACANGTTTCACGATAAAATTAGAAGATGANATTACATACTGGAGGAAGACTATGAACCATTTTCTACTCAATTTCAGGTCATTCATACTTATGNCCCTGGCANTCTGTTCTTATCAAGCTTTGGCCCTAGAAGCTACTTGTCTCNAGGACTTGAAACCCGGTTATCAAGTAAAGGTTCGCTGCGATGGTTTGTCATATAACGTCTCAGCCGAACCAGAATGCCTTGCAGGAGGATGCGGTCTTATTTTTGATGTTCATGGCTGGACTATGGACGGCAGGACCGAAGAAAAAAACACAGGTTTGGCAGCTCTGGGATCTAAAGCTGGATATGTTGTAGTGCAACCTAATGCCAATGGAGCTAGCTGGTCTAACTATGACTATCCTAAAGTTTATGATTTCATGCAGCAAACGAAGGAAGCCCTCGACATTGATGAAAAACGGATTCACTTTGGTGGTTTTTCTCAAGGGGGAATCATGACCTGGACTTTTCTTTGCCGCTATGGCGATGAATTAGCCAGTGTAGCTCCCATCGCAGCTACAGCAAATCTATGCGCCGATGATCAACCGATCCCAGAAACGTCCGTTATCTTCACTCAGGGACATAACGATAGTTTCTTTAGCTTTAGAAAAGCAACTGAAATGGTGGACCAGCTGGTAGAAGACTATGGCATGGATCAAACCAGTAAACAGGCTGGCTCTAGACATGACATCACTTCTTATCGCAATTCCAATGGCACTGAAGTAAAATTTATGACTCATTCCTATCGCACCAGCCTATTATCTGGTGGGGGGCATTGCTTCCCCAACCCTCCCGAATACTCTCAGTATGGCTGTCGGGGAAAGGCTGCATTTACCTTAGGCAAAGAAATTCTTGAATTTTACCAGAACCATCCCAAAAAATAACTTCAGGACTCTCTTGAATTTGCTGTGCTACCCCTGGAACCAACACCGGGGACGCACACCAACCACATAACCACCAAAGCTAGTGCAAGAATAGAAATGGATCTGTTCGTAGGTCATAGGGATCACATCATCTTTCCAATCAACCTCACACAGTGCTCCAGCTACCAAAGTATCTAAACGACATTGAGCGGATGGATGAGCATGCCAGGTAAAGGGAACCTCGACTCTGCTAGGCGTATCAAAAGCAATCCCATAACCGGCTGCATAGAGGCTAACCATCGAAGCAGAAGCATTCATAATTCGGTAACAAAGATGCCTGCTCTTCCAAAATTTCCACTTAAAATCGCACATCGAGCGGGGGTATGCTTCAATGGTTAAGCCAGCGCGGGCATTTTCTGTATCCTGATCAGCCCAGATCTTTCGGGCACAGGCGACGGTAGCAAAATAATCAGACTCACCTTCGTTAGCAAGCCAAACATCCATAAAAGGAAAACCACCAAGATGATGACCCAATTCATGACAGATAACCAAAGCAAAGGCATCAGGGGTAATCTCTGAACGTCGGGCCAGACCACCATACATGTTAACGATCCAGGCATCGATACTCCTGGTAGCACTGGCATTGACTGTATTCAAAGACCATAGTTTATTAATTTGCAGCCTTCCCCCTAAACCTGCAACGATGGGGCTATAGATAACTGTAATATCGTCTATAATCTGATTGAACTGTTCTTCAGTCATATTATTGCCCGCATCGTCCTCAAGATGAAGGGTATTAGTCGGTAAAAAATTACTGAAAGCAGCTATCGGTAGATTTAAAGCCATCATCATCACAAGGGCCTTAACCGCAATGACCTTCATAGCAGCCTCCTTCGTTTATGAGATTTTAAGATTGAAACCCCGTCAATTTTATTATTCCAGATTGAACTAGTTGCCAGAAGGAGGCAAAAATTTTTTGGCATGGGTCACTTAATTTAATGAAATCAGTTCATTAAGGATGATAAGACGATGTGCAAACCCTACACATTATTGACATAACTAAATTAACCCATTAAATTTAGCATGTTACATGTCGACGTGTCAGCGATCAGAGACGACACCTATTATTTTGAGCTGTATCCGGTAGCCCTATTATCGAGGTTTTACCAATGCCATTTATAAATATTCAACTACCTCTGTTCAAAATTCCAGTCTATCCATGAATACGATCTTTGCTAACCAACCTTTGTTAAGTGATTATAGTCAGGGTAAAAATTTGACCCATTGAGAATAAATCAAAAAAATATGAGAGTCGTTGTTACCCATCGACCATTGCGTTGCCTAAAGTCGCATTGGTATTAAAAAAAAATCTGTTATGATCCAAATCGCATCTTGTTAAGTACAAGAATATTGGTTTACCAATGTTCGCCACTTTTTAGTGGTGAAACCTACGCTTATTATTTTTCCCCTATATCATTTTCACACTTTATATATAGACATTTTACTTATCCATTTTTTTTCATTTAACAATTTTTTAAATCATTTTTCTTAAAGACATTTTAATTTTTCTGAGATAAATACATCACAGTACCGCGGCACTTGTAAAAACTGAACATGAAGCAGCTCAATATTAATCAGTGTCACCACATATTTGGTGATTGCTGCTTAGGAGAAATTGATCAGAAAAGAGTTTTAAACTTTATCATGGAGGCCTAAATATGCAATTCGTTCTTTTATCTGCTATTTTGCTAGTGATAGCTCCGCTAAATCCCCCTGCCTATGGCAATTGGTGGGGTTCCACAGGACATTTAAAGATTGAAACCATCAAAACTCTAGGATGGGGTGATACCCATATCCACTTTGTTAAGGTGCGGGACAATACCAATGGCCATCAGAAATGTAACCGCACGAAGGATAGTGGCTTTTATCGGGTGATTGATCGCAGTGGGAAAATATTTTCGATGTTGATGAGTGCCCAAACACTAGGTAACAACGTCAAATTCTGGATTGAAAAGTGCAAGGGTGATTACGCTACCGTCGGAGAAGTGGCGATTATGCGGCCAAAATAGAATTTTCTAAGAGGTTACGGACATGAAATATATTTTAATCTTAATTAGCTTAACCGCATTAACTATTATGATTGACTCACTTCGCGAATCATCCGCTGAGAACAGTGTTACCAACTCAGAAGAAAATCAACGGGGGGAAGCGTTACAGGCTATTAAACAAGATACAGAAAGACCTAACAGCAACCCTGACATCATTCTTAAGAAAAAAAATGTGGCTCAACGGGAAGATATCGAACAGGAAGCAAACAAAAAAACAGTTAAAG
>PBRN01000233.1 GCA_002725955.1 Pseudobdellovibrionaceae bacterium | reverse complement strand
CAAGCCACTGGAAAATATTAAAACCTTTTTCTCTCCAGCCATCTGGTTGCACCGATCATCCTTCATGGATATTAAAATCATTATTATTAACAGTTTTTTCCGCTATCTATTTTTGCCAAGCCAGGTTGTACTGGTTGCGGCATTGGCCGCCGTGATCTCATTAAGTATATCTCTGATCATTCCCAAGCCGGAGGCCGGATTGCTGCCGGCCGGTATTATGATCGGCTGCTATTCAATCTGTTCCTTCATAGCCGATGACTGGTCACGTTATTATTTACACAAGCTGCAGCACAAGTCGTCTTTCCTCTGGGAATTTCATAAAGTCCACCACAGCGCCGAGGTGCTTACTCCCCTGACCCTATACCGCACTCATCCTATGGATATCTTCTGCTCAAGAATGCGNGGGATCTGCACNCATGGAGCTGTCACCGGGGTNTTTTTCTTTTTATTTGGGGATGCACTCACCGCNTGGGATATCCTTGGCACCAGTGCNATCGGNTTTTTATTNAATTTTTTTGGGGCCAACCTACGNCACAGTCATGTCTGGCTGGACTTTGGTTTCCTGGAACGGTTTTTCATTAGCCCGGCCGCTCATCAGGTACATCATAGTGCAGCACCGGAGGACTATGANACCAACTTCGGGTCATTCCTGGCGATCTGGGATATCTGGGGGGGCAGCCACCGGGATCCTCGCCGCAGAAAAAAAACAGGGGTGGTGATGGGGCTCGACAAAAAGCATGACGGGGATTTTGGCTCAAATCTCCTGGATATTTATCTGCAGCCATTTGTTAAAATAGGTTTATTCAATTCCCAGCGGCTAAAATCACAAACGGATCCATAATGACTATATGGACACAGGCATAGCAAGGATAAGGCGTGCGTTATTTATTAGCTCTGGCAATGGGAGTCGTGGTCACTTTAGGTATCTTTTTTCTCATTTCCAGCCTGATCCATCAGGAGGAACAGGAAAAAAGATTCACTATCAACGACCACCAGGTGGATTTCATCAGAAAAAAGGTTAGTTCTGAGACCAGGACCAGAGCCCGGGTTGCACCNAAACAACCAGCAAATCCAGATCANCCTCCGCTAGTACCCACCATCAGCACAGCCAATGAAGATCCATCTAAAACCAGAGATGCGGAATTCACNGTCCCTGATATATCCAGCAGCCTCAAGGGAGGAGCAGGCCCTTATCTTGCGGCGAGGTCATCCCCGAAGCAGCGAGAAGCCATGCCCCTCATAAGGGTAGAACCGCAATATCCACCGCAAGCCATCCGGCGGGGGATTGAAGGNTATGTCACNCTAAACTATACCGTGACCATCAACGGGTCTATCGCNGACATCAAGATCATATCAGCTGATCCTCCCCGGATTTTTAATAAAGCAGCTACCAGAGCCCTGTTAAAATGGAAATATAAGCCGAAGGTTGTTGATGGCAAAGCCGTTCCCTATAACCAGTCCACCACGCTTGATTTCATAATAAAAAAATAGCCCCCAAAAATGGAGGCCCTATTGGATTCAACAACTCACTACANCGACTGACGCCCATTTAGACATTGACCNAAGGCAGCGAGCTCACTAAATGATCCCAGGTCCATACCCATAGATACGGTAATGGATTCATTGAGGGCCGCTAATTCATCCGACCCGGAAAGTCGATCCATTGATTCTTTCATCAAGACCAGAGTCCCATAGCGATAGCACTGCTCTCCGCTCATAAAACAAACATAGGCCATCATAATATTGGGGGATTTATGTAAAATCGTCCATTTCTCATTGAACCCNGCAAAGGTTTCATAATGAACTTCCATTTTATTAGCTGCAGTCAGCTTGTAGANTCCNTCAGCCATGGTAACTTTGGTTAGATCNTTTTCTGTCAAAGGCACTGAAACNTTNGCTGCAAATGTTCGATCGCCGCGACGCCTGATCTCAAACTTTTGACAATCATAATCAAAGATTTGNTCTTCGTAGTAATGGGTCAGCCACCAATCACCCTCGATACTGGCAACTTTCACCGGTTTAGCCTGAGGGGGCTTGCAGTCACCAAANTCTGAATAATCNGGATCAACACATTTACTTTCAAACATACATGCGGAAAGTTTATTTACCGATGGCGACTGATGATAGAACCCACAGAAAGAAGGGCATTTCATCTGATCATCNCCGCACTCCTTCACACNCCCAAGCCAGCCCCGACAGTCTTTGTCTGCCGCACANCGCANCATCGAGAGNGGGCATTTTTTCGCAATACACATCGGGCTAGGCTGCTGAGCCATACCCCGTGGAGACCAAAACAAGGTTGCCAACAACAAAAGAAAAAAGGTTGATGATGTTATCTGATCGAGAAAATACCTTGGCGTCACAGCAAGAGCAGTCATGATAATCTCCAATAACAAATTTTTTGAGTGTTTATAAATTTTATAGCATTCTTAAATCTATCCAGCAACCTACTTCACAAAACCAATAGTTCGCATTTTCAAAAATCAATCATTTGCATTTTCACACCACCAATATTTGGCATGTCTCCCCTGACCCCAGCAGGAAAAAATTATTAATACCCCAGAATAAAAAGGATAATTTAGCCTAAACCCAACATGCACAGATGCAAGTTTTCAGGGATTAGCTTAAAATGTCTAAAACGTTAAAATTTCAGGAGCTGTTATGTCTGATCAACAACAGTTAGAAAATCGAGACGGAACCTATCAGAGCCTTCTGAACCAACAAAAAAAGTTTTTTCTATCTGGGGCTACGAAAGATATTAAGAACAGAGCGAAAGCGTTAAAGAGGCTGGAAAAATCGATTCGCAAGCATGAAGATGAAATATTCAGGGCTTTGCAAAAAGATCTTGGACGCACACCTGGAACCACGTTTAAGATAGAACTAGGCCCACTTTATCATGAATTGAAATACCTCAAGTCAAAAGTTAAGCATGTGCTCAAAAAACAGTGGGCCTATACCCCTGCATTTATGCTCCCCACCAGATCAAGAGTCAAACGGGAACCCTACGGCCAGGTTCTGCTCATTTCTCCCTGGAACTACCCCGTACTGTTAACTTTCAGTCCTCTTGCAGCCGCCATCAGTTGCGGCAATACCGTGGTTATAAAACCTTCGGAGATTTCTGCAGCCACTTCGGCAATCATCCAAAAGGTTGTTGATGAAGCTTTAGTTAGCGACTGGGTTAGTGTCGTTCAGGGTCCAGCCGAAGAAAGTAAAAAGCTGCTCGAGCAACGCTGGGATTACATATTCTTCACTGGCTCAACTCAGGTCGGCCGTACCATAGCACAACAGGCTGCGAAATTTCTAACCCCTACCACTCTTGAGCTCGGGGGGAAGAGTCCAGCAATCGTGACTCCTTCTGCTGATCTCGCCGTTGCCGCCAGAAGGATTATTTTTGGCAAATTTACTAATTCCGGCCAAACCTGTGTCGCTCCTGATTATTTGTATGTGCATCAGGATATTAAAAAAGATCTTATAGAACAGTTTAAAATTGAATTACTCAAAGCTTTCGGTGAGCATCCTGTAGAATCGGTTGACCTCAATGCGATTATCTCTCATCGACATTGGGTGCGATTAGTCAAGATGATCGAAAACGGTAAGCCATTGATCGGCGGCGGTGTGGACGAAGGTAAACTATTTATTGAACCCACTCTGATGGACGTCGATAACTGGAATCACCCGAGTATGGCGGAAGAAATCTTTGGCCCTATTTTACCTGTCCTCACCTACAACAACTACTCTAAGCTATTGGATGAGATGCGCCTTCGAGAAAAGCCACTATCCAGCTATATTTTTAGCTCTTCCAAAAAAGAACAGGATGAATTTCTGGATAAAATCGCTACCGGGTCTACTGGTATTAATGACTGCCTCATCCATGTGGCTAATCATTATCTGCCATTTGGTGGTGTTGGCGACAGTGGTTCGGGGAGTTATCATGGTAAATACTCATTCGAAACATTCACTCACCAAAAAGCAATCATAGACAACCCTACCTGGATTGATCTACCTTTTCGGTATGCTCCGAGCACGCGACTGAAAGATATATTAGCCCGTCTTTTCATGGCGATCCCTTGGTAACAGAACTGCAAATATCCATCGCTACTCCAGGGTATGATCGATGCTTAGATTTACCCTGGAGTTCCCAGACTAGAAAAAAACATAAAAATCCACAAAAGCTAAATTCAAACTTAGCGAAGAAAAAAAGCAAGTGTAAGACATTGTTTTTATATTGCTTATAGACAAAACTTAAATTTGTAAAAAAATGAGACGATAAGGAACTGTTACGTTGAGCACCGTCGGAGGTACATCATGATCACTATGAAAAGAAGCTCATCTATCTGCTTTATTTGGTTTTTTTCTCTTTTTTGGTCACAGTCTGTTTTAGCTGAAAACCCGCCAGCTCCACCCCAGAATTCTTCCCAACCGGCTGAATTAACTGAGGGTGAAACTCAAACCACAACTGCGGTAGCAGATCAGGATGTGATAACTATTAATTCGCAGGAAATCATCATTGAAGCAGTGAGCCCTCGTGATGAAGAAATGAGTGAATTCCAACTCCCGGAAAAACCTAGCCCTGGATTAATCAAGGCCAGAGAATCGATTATTAGTAACATGTCATCTCTAAAAGATGTCTCTGATAATATGTCCGAAACCGTAGAAGCAGCTAATTTTGATAACCCAAATACGAAACAAATAAAAAAACTAAAGCGCCAAATCAATAACTACGGCGATAACATAAAGAAACTTGACGCTGCTAAGCGAAATTTTAGGCAGCAACTCTTTTCTTTCGAAGAGGTTGAAAACGCTGCGAAATAAGAAGCAGCGCGCCACACTATATATGTCTCACAGCCATTCAGGGAGTAATCAGCTGAAGCGGAAACTCTTCCGTTTCAAATATCGCAGGNAGNTCAGTTAATACATCACCATCCGCTTGCACCATACCATGGTTTGCAGAGCGCACCTGAATTTTTTTGGTATGCCTCACCTGCAGTCCTTTTGNAGACTCCANACAACCCAATGGTAACATCATCAGATAACGCAGAAGGCTTAACTTTCCTGGTTCTTTAAAAGAAAAAACCTGAAAGTATGGATCACTTACTCTAACCGANCGGCTCAAAANGAACTGTCCGCCATAATATTTACCATTNGAAATAATCATCGATGCTGCTTTTTCCCAGGGACCATCATCGATACAATATTCAAANTGATAGGAACCATAATGNTTCAACTGTTCNNACATTGACCAAATATAGGCAAGTTTGCCGAAACGTTGNTTTAGCTTNAAATCCACATGGGCNACNACATCAGCATCATANCCAACNCCGGCCATCAACAAAAANCGCTTATCNTTTAATCTCACCGGATANACATCNCTCACCTTACTCTGAATCAACATNGCAATNATTTTATCTACAGAGTCGGGTANNTTATACTCAACNCCCAAGACATTAGTAGTACCTTGAGGGATAACAGCTAATANCGCCGATTTCCCGACNANGCCATTTATGACTTCATTGACAGTACCATCACCACCAATAGCCACCACAACANTAGCATCCCAANNATCNNTNCGGATAAAGTCNGTAGCGTCACCAACTNCTTTCGTGGTNTANANTTGGACCGGNTAGCCNCTATCACCNATTCCATCAACAACCCCTTTGATNACCTTTTGATTCAANCCACCGGCAGCTGGATTTATNATAAATAAGAATGATTTCATGAACAAAGCCTCAATCATTGAAAGNCATATTAAATTTATGAATGATCTCATTTACAATGATAACTCAATAGAGTTCAGAATAAAATGACTGCTGTTACCGACAGGNTTTATAATATCNGNTTAAAANNATTAAAAACCATGACTCAAATAGAACAGATTTATCATAGAGTGNCTNNGAGAGAGACAAAGACATTGCTCNATCATCCTATTCATGCNGATCAANNNACCATGANNGGAAAGNTAGANGGCTGGNTNAAACTNTGTGCANTATTTCTACANAAAAACCANGTAAGACANCNCCCNNCTTTTAGAATAGAATATAGGGTGCTTCATACAGAATTTGAAAACCACTTAGGAGAATCGGATGAAATTATTTTTATTTATCCTNATGATAGGATGCATAATATCATGCAAAAAACAGAAGGCGAGCTCTTCTGAAACTTCTTCAAATGAAGCCAACGCTACCGCATCACTGCCAACAAAAACCCAGCAACTGTGGAGTGACTACTTAAAAAGACTTGAAGGCAAACAACTTCAAAAGGAATGCATACCTCTGTCACTGGGACCTAAAGGCAAAAAAGAAGGAAAAGGATTAGTCATCATATACCATGGGTTTACTGGNTGNCCTAATCAGTTTATTAACATCGCNAGGGAGTTGGTCGACGANGGTTACCATGTATTACTCCCNCTGCTACCAGGAAATGGNCGNATCCCTGAATTTGACCGCCAAAAAATCGATGAACTTGAAAAAGCACAGAATAANCCNATCAATGAGATTGCTGCCGGCAACTCTCNCTCTAATCTTGTNAAAGATGATTACTCCGATATACCNCTNAGTGTAGAACCNTATTACGAATATGCANATACCATGACCAATATAGCTCTTTCCTATCCTGGCCCNAGGNTCATCGTNGGNCTTTCNCTNGGTGGTGGTCTTGCTGTCGCTACNCTGATCAGAGGAGCTGAACTGGCNGAAAAAGGTAAGCCTAATGTATGGGANCGNGGCNTACTTGTTACTCCATTTTTCAAAGCTCCCAGTGTCGTTGGNAATATAACTTCAGTAGCTGGNTTNTCNGTGCCACGTGCCGGNGTCGGCTTCGGTGCCAGCTGCGAANCTGAACANCTCCGCACCGATTATAANNGACGNATTGGTATTTGCGATTTTGCTCTNGGCAACATTCGAACACTACAGCAGTTAGGGAGTCAAATCGGAACAAAGGAAGAAATGGGCAAAATCAAGGTCCCAGTCCANGTCATCGGNGTTGCTAATGATCAAACNTCAGATAANACCTCNATTATTGATGCCTTTAATTTNACTGACCCTNCTAAAACTCAAGTNTGCTTCTTTCCNGATGAAGTNAGTCACGCAACTTTCTTCCAGGGTGACTTTGTNCCTNTTAAGAAAGAATATGANAANANTCTGACTAGCGCTANAGAAGTNAACCAGNTACCTAGATTCTCTCGCTACTGGGCGCGNTACGTTCAAGACCGCACNGTCANTTTTATAGTCAATGGTTTCGANGGACAAAANGGGCCTTTTGCTNTTTCTAAACAGGCATCAACGGAGNCAAATAAAAGNGCTAAACGATGTGAATTAGAGGTGGATTTAAACGAAATCAAGAAACAAAATCAAAAAATTTGTGCTGACGGTAATGGTTTCACCCCTTACTGCAACGATCTAGATCTGGTATATGCTTTCACTTGCGATGAAAAAAACACAGGACGCTTACCTGCTGGCAGTCAGCTGAAAACATACTGCAACAATACTTCAATCGACTAATCCTAAAAATAGCTAGCTCCGAGATTAGATTAGTCTGGTTTTCTTATACACTGCGATCATAAGAAAACCAGACCATAAAACTACCTCATGCATTTTTTCAGCTCAAATCAGCTTCACACCCTGCCTCATTATTAATCAGAAAAACCATCCATAAGATGAACAGCTCAAAAAAATAAACAACTGAAAGAAGAAAGTACGTTTGCCCAAAAAAAGAGCAAAAAAGCCTAGCGGACTCAACAATGCCGAAAAAAAAGCCTTACAAGAAGCTACTACTGATGATTCATACCTAAAAGAGTAATCATAATGGCTTTCTGGGCTATTAAACGATTAGCAGCCTGATTGAAAATAATGGAGCGTTCATCATAGACCATCTCTTCAGAAATCTCATATCCCGGATGGATAGGCATATCATGCATAATCTTAGCCTTAGAACCTTCCATAAGTTTTTTATTAATCTGATAAGGCATCATTAATTTAAGTCGTTCTTCTTTTTGCTGCTGATAATCAGGGTCATTGAAAAATTCCATATCTACCCAAGTATCTGTATAAACATAATCAGCATCCTTTACAGCTGCTCCCAAATCAAGGGTCTCTGTCAACAAACCATTGGTAAGCAGTTGATCGCGGCTCGACTCATCAATAAATTGAGCTTCAGGACAGACTAAAGTTAGCTGGACGCCTAAAGCACCACATACTGACATCAAAGAATTAACCACGTTGTTGTGGACACCAATGTAGGTTAACTTCGTACCCTCTATGGGTTTTTCCTGCGAAGAAGCCATGGTAAGCATATCCGCCAGTGCCTGGCAAGGATGATACTTGTCGCAGCATCCATTAATGACAGGAACAGTTGACGAACTCAACATTTCTTCAAGATCCTCATTTTTCTTCATACGGGCCATGATTAAGTCTGAATTCTTGGATAAATAGTGGGTCTCAAATGAAATTCGGCTCAGCTTAAAGTTCGTTTTTTCCCAGTCCAGAAAAATAGCATGCCCCCCAAGCTCAGTAATACCTGCCTCAAAAGAAACCCGCGTGCGAGTAGATGTTTTCTGAAACAACATCACCAAAGTCCGATTTTGCAAAAAACCCTGATAACGAAAACGATCCTTTTCGATAATCTGGGCAAAGTTCAGCAGCTCTTTCACCTCATCAGGATTCCAGTCTTTCCAGTCCATAAGGCTTCTCATTGTGCGTGTCATCAGTTTACTCCTACCTGATCTTCGGCCCGTGCCATCCCTATCAGCAGCATGCATACAGAAATGTTTTATGCGGGATTTTTGTCTTATTTTTAATCAAAAAAGCGAAGGAGTCAGGTTAAAAGACGCTCACACACCCCCGGAATTTAACTTTTTGCATACTATCATTGATATTAATATAAATAAAGAACAGTAGAAGGGAATACATGGAGAACACGAGGACAAGCTTATTATTCATTATAATCGCATATTTTTAAGCACCTAATTTGGATTTTAGGTTAACTTTCTGACTTTTCAATTCAACATCCGACAACTCAAGATCCAGGACCATGGCCGACATGATCACCTCTCGCAGGGCGAAAATCAAAGAAACACCCAAACAGAGTACGCTCAAAACAAACGCTCCATTAGCAAACGATTTATATTCAAAAAACAGGAATATGATGCTAACCACACATAGAAATAAGCTGATTATTCCGGATGCCTGCATCGATATGATAAATGAGGCTTTTCTCCTCAATACCCAAAGCTGCTTGACTAGTAATTCATCGGATTTTTGGTGATAGGTGGCATGCAACTTATGAATTCGATTGACAATGCCTAGATATTTGTTGGTAAAAGCAATTAGCAGCAAGCAAATTGCGGGAAAAAGCAGAGCAGGACTGTCAATGGTGAAATCCATATTAACTCATACTGACATTAATTAAATGATTTAGACCCTACTTCTATGCCTGATGCTACTACCTATTTTCCTGGAAACTTTCTTTGCTCTGAGCTAACAAGAATCATTTTAACACAGCTCAAAAAAGTATTAGCATCAATAGGCTTCAAGACAACACCTTTCAAACCTAAATGCACTGTTTTTCTCTTAAATTCAGCCGAACTTTCGGTTGTTAACATCAAACAAGGTAGATCGCGGCCTTCGGGTAAGTCTTCTTTAACAGCAGTCATGAAACCCAAGCCATCAAGTTTAGGCATATGATAGTCACTAATAATTAGGCTTACATCTGTGTGTTGCTTATACGCATTAAAGCCTGCTTCCCCGTCTTCGGTAACAATCACTTCGTAGCCTTCATTCTCCAGAATATCTCTTAACTGATTGCGTTGAGTCTCACTATCCTCAGCGATAAGAACTTTTGTCACGGGCATACCTCCATATTTTGTGAAAAAAAAATAATCTCTTGATAAAAATAAAATCATAATCGCTAACAGTTGATTATGCTGCCGTCCGACTAATTAAACCAATATCTGTCGGTATACTTAAAACAATTAAGCTTTGTTCCTCTTTGTTGACAATTTTAAATGAAACAGAACATGGCTCAAGTAGTAACCTAATAATTTTAGTATCCTCTACCTGAAAACAATCAGCAAAAGAAGCTCGGGATTCTATAATTAAATCAATATACTGATCCTCTTCAAACAGGGTAGTTGATATCTGCAAGTCAATCCCAGATTTAAAGTTGGTAAAGATTTGTTTCATGACTTTTTCTACTACTACCAATAAAACATGATAACTACCAACAACTTTCTGAGTTTCTAAACCATTCAAATTTATATTAATCCGTTCAGTATTATCAGATCCAATACTTTCATTTAAACGCTTATACATTCTATCACATAGTCGTTCTATCGATATCAACTTCAATTGAACCCCTTCGATACCACTTAGATTATAGATTTCATTTAGAGATTCATGAGATCGACGAATAGAGCCCTTTGTCATAGCAATATGCTGCTTCAGCGAATCAAACTGGGTATCAAACAACTTCATGATCGCTCGTGCTTCATCATCCTCAGACAACAGGCCAGATAACATCGACTGTATGTTCTCAATTTCCTTGAGAAGAATACCCTGAACACTTAGAATATGATGCATAGGGTTATTAATGCGATGGGCCAAATTACCAACCAACTCAATTTTTATTTCAGCCTCTTGCTTACGAATCAACTGCCGTTCTTGATATCGTAAATTCAATAAATTCCCGACATAACTCAATAGCTCTACTTCACTAAATGGTTTCCCTAAAAAAGCTGTAGCACCTAGTGCAACAGATTCTATACGGCTATCATCATCATTTTTTGCAGTAAGAAGAATCGTCGGAGTAGAAACCAAGGAAGCATCTTCAGCCATGGCCTTAATTAACTCTGGCCCAGACATTTTAGGCATCATCCAATCGGTAATAACAATATCAGGACTTTTTTCTTTTGCTATTTCTAGAGCATCTAGACCATTTGTTGCAACGGCTATGCGATAATTTCTTTTTTTCAAAGCGGCAACTATGATTGATCTCATATCCGCTAGATCGTCGACGACTAAAACTAACTCTTTTGCCCGACCAAGATGGTTTTCATGAGAAACTGATTTATCCACCAAGGAAAGATTATGTTCTGTAACATTTTGTTCTGTTTCGGCTACACTAGATACTGTTTCATCAATTTCAAGCACCCAAGGTTTGACCTTAAAAGGAGATTCCTTAACGACCATGTCTTTAACAGTACTTTCTCTAATCAGTAACTCGAGAGCCTCTAACATAATCACCTGATCTAAAGGTTTGTAAAAAATTTTCTCTACAGCCCCTTCACCTAGAGCCCTCTGAACGATGTCAATATCCGGATCTCCAGTCATTAATGCTCTGCGAGTTTGCGGATAGCTGTCCACAATTTCATACAAGAGCGCAAGACCATCACCATCTTCTAGATGATAGTCAGCCAAAACACACCTTACTAGAAATTTGGATAATATATCCTTTCCTTTATTAATCGAGGAAACTACTTTAATCCTCTCTGCAGCGTATATCTTAGTCAACATTTTGACTATAAGCTCGGAAATATTGTTGTCATCTTCAACGATAAGAAGATCAATAATAGGATCATTAGATTGAGTGCAGTTAAATTGCTGGATCAGGTGACGCACAGCTTCAGTTAATCCACCTACGAAC
Organism: Pseudobdellovibrionaceae bacterium; assembly: GCA_002725955.1. Classification (GTDB taxonomy): domain Bacteria; phylum Bdellovibrionota_B; class Oligoflexia; order Oligoflexales; family Oligoflexaceae. The sequence continues at coordinate 2,171 of PBRN01000233.1, read as the reverse complement.
GCATCATAGTTGCCGGTTCGATGAAAAACCTGATTTATAAGCTTCTCATTAATGGCACGCTCCATCAGCGAAAAATGAGACTCCGAAGTGATAAGAAAACGATAAGCGTTAGGACGTCTCTTAATGACTTCTTGCATAAGATCCAAACCATTAGAATTTAGTACTTGAGTATCCGAAACGACTAGAGCGAGGTCAGATGCTTCCATCACTTCAATAGCTTTTTCTACTGAAGGTGCTTGATGAACTACTACCTGCTCCGAATCATCGATAGTTCGCAAAGACATGACTAACTTATTAAGAAATTCTTCATCTTCGGCAACAGCTAAAATATTAATTTCGGATCGCTTCATATCCAATCGTTCAAAATCTACCCAAAAGGTACTACCTTTGCCTAACTCGCTATGCACTCCGACTTCACCTGACATATCCTCTGCTAATGATTTGACGAGAGCCAAACCGAGTCCAGTTCCTTCCACTCCACTTTGAGTCGATGAGCTAACCTGACTAAAAACATTAAAGAGTTTATCTACTTCATATTTTGGAATACCTACACCATTATCCCTTACATAAATCTTATACCTATCACCAAGTGATTCCACCCCTAACTCAATCACCCCCCCATGACCAGTAAATTTATAGGCGTTGCTAAGATAATTAAAAATAATCTTTTCTAAGGCATCAACATCAACAAAAACCCACATATGATGAGCTTTTTCAGAATCACATTTTATCCTAAAATCGATCTTTTTAGTAAGACAGGCCGATGCAAAATAATCACCACAAACCTTTAGAAAGTCGATTACGTCTACTGCTAGAAAATTCAATTGACTTTTATCTGACTCAGCTTTTTGAAATTCAAGCAACTGATTAACTAAACGCAAAAGTCTATGAGAGTTTTTCATAGCCATTTGAGCAAACTGATCATCCGGATTATACCTCAAGAGATTTTCTAAAGGGTTTATAATCAGAGTTAAAGGCGTGCGCAATTCATGCGAAATATTTTGAAAAAAATCTGTTTTTTGTTCATCCATCAATTGGAGCTTTTGAGCATTAGTCTCGGCATGGAGGCGCAATTTTTCGGATTCTTCTTTTGCTAGAATAGCCTCTTCCTTTAGCTGAACCGCCTCAGCCTCACTATCTTGTAAATACCTCGTAGCAGCATCTACTTTAGACTGGAGATCTGCTGCTGAAGATTGAAGTTTAACATTAAGGGTTTCAATATCTTTATTTGCTTCCTTTAGTTCAATGGTTTTGCTCTGAAAGGTGGCCCTTAATATTTCTTGATCTGCTAACTCAGCCTGGTAACCTGAAATATCATAAATCTCGACTCCATATCTATTGGACGAACACCCCATATCAACCTTGTCAGCATCGAGCCTATAGAGATAAACCGACGCTATAAAATCATGACTTGCACCTCGCCGCATGGAGACAGTAAGCTGAGTATCAACCATAGATTCATCCATGTACACGCCAAAACCATTATGGTGAACGATATCACCTTCGACCGCTAAATTATTTAACTTCAAGCCAATCAGATCTTTTCTATGCCTTCCAAAGAAAACGGTGGCTGCTGGATTCGCTTTGGTGATCACCCAATTAGAATCAGTTTCCATGAGGGCCACACTATGGCTAGGTAGACCTTTATCCTCATTTCCAAGGAACTTAGCCAAAAAAAGTTTTCTAGAAAAATCCGATAAACTAATGACAAAGAGTATTAAGGCTCCATAAAACACACCGTCCAATTGCCGATAATAGATAGCCAAAAAAGCGCTTAAGACAACTGCCCCTGCAGAACCGTAGAATTCAAAGCCTGGGAATAAACGTTTTGTTCTGACTCTTGACAGCATTAATTGACCTTTTCCGACAAATGCGATTCAACAGATAATTCACACGAACTATCGGAATCATTGATTTAGGAGGTTAAGAACAAAAAATTTGAAACAGTCTGTCGTTCACGATGTCACGGATAAATATAGGAATTTTGGTATGTTAAGATTTCTTAACAAGCCCCTTCAAATAGGGATTCAAATCAATCTACTGGGCTCGATTTATAAAGCCCTAAAGAGCAGGAGCTATTTCGGTGCACGTAGCGAGATTAGCGAGATTAGCGAGATTAGCGAGATTAGCGAGATTAGCGAGATTAGCGAGATTAGCGAGATTAGCGAGAT
>PBRN01000232.1 GCA_002725955.1 Pseudobdellovibrionaceae bacterium | reverse complement strand
TTTTCGACAGTCGACAATTAGATCGTTCCTAATCTTCCGATAATATCGGCTGTAGAGCCTCCACCTAACTTTACTCTAGTCATACTGGCAATGGAGAAAGCACGAGGCCTCAGCCCTCCCTTCTAATGAAGTCATAATTGTGATCAGAAATTAGAAATAGAATTCTATCTTGGCTGCAATTTCTTGCTGTCCCTCAGGAAAAGAAGCAGCATCCCCTTGGAACTGCAGTAGGCTGAACTCAGCTTTAGAATCACCGAAGACTCTAGTTTCATAATTCAGAGTCAAAGCTTGCTCCCCATTGGTCATATCGAAAATACCACCCCCAGTAATCGATTGGTTGGATAAATCATTAAATGCGTAGCGGTATATCAACGCTAAATCATTCTGAAATGGTGATAGCAGTAGCTTCTTTTGCCCCCGAGGACCCAGTAGTTTTTGAGCCTCAACAATTAAGTTAGCATTAGCACCATCAAAACCCGACATAGCGTAGTCAATACCTACCGCAACTATCTGGTGATCTTCTGGATTTTCAATTCCAAAGACCTGAGGGTTAGACAGAGTTTCGAAGATACGAGTTACGGCTTCCATACGCAAAATAAAGTAGCTAAACGGGATCTGGGTATTATGCCCAACTTGAGTCACAGGAAAGTAAATGGGGTTCACAGTCTGGTTTAGTAAATCCGGGACAAATACCGGCTGGCTGCGATCAACATGCTTCAACACATGCATTTGTAAATCACCAAAAGCAAAACTTTTACTATAAGATACGAGATACTGGAGTTGATCTTTGTTATCGCTCAATTGCCCCCCCACCACAGATTTACTATTCAACAACCTAAAACCGAATGGAACCACACTATTTCTAGAATTCTCTCCCGGAATGAGTGGCTCCGTAAAAAAGGGCATTAACATCACATGCAAACTAGCACTTTCTGGATAATAATATAATGAGATACCCATCTCCCCAATTTTCCTAGTATCAAGAAGCGAATGAGTCAAATCACGACTATTCACTCTATCTGCTGGAGCAAAAGTATCCATAGCACCCCATGTTATGATCTGACTACCAGCCCGTACCGACCATGCTGAGCGGTTATAACCCACCCAAAAGTTAAGGGGATAAATATGATTGCGTGAATTATCGTCTGCTTCAGTATCTATTTGCAGCTCTAGGTCACCTGAAAATTTCTTATTCTTCAGTCTTGAGGAAATAGTAAGTTCAGCCGCAATACTTTGATCTGCGGTCAAATCGTTGCCATCACTATTATACAAGATAAGGCCCGGGGACAGCGTGTACCTAGTATTAATACTGAGGGTATCAAAAAAACCTTTCTTTCTTTTTCTTCTTTTCTTTCTTTTTCTTCTTTTTTTCCTACATGAACCTTCTCCAGTCTGGACTGTGACTAGTTGGTCAGGGTTACCATTCATCAGATTTTTAGGTAGTAGAGCTCTGATATCAAAGTCCAGAGGTGCCTCATCACCATTGGCAATGGAAGGTGAAGGGCATCCTATGCTAAAGATGATCAAGAATAATTTAGTTTTCAGTCTAAAATACATTGCTATATAGCGCCTTCAACCAATTTAATCTTCAAATTACCTCTAAAAAAAATACACAAACCACCAAACCAAATTCGATTTATAAACAAAAAATAACCTTAATCCGATAGATTCAAACAACTACAATTACAAGACTATTTATTTTCCTTATCCTAAAATTAGAATTAGAGTGTTCCTCAGCAGTGGATCGGATAAGTAATGATAAAGATTAGAAAGCTGATTTTTGAAATCAATGAATGAGCTCTAAAAGGTTTGTATTCTAAACACGATAATGAAACGACCTTATAGGCATATCATGGGCTAGGAAAGGTATAACTAGACAGGAAAAAACCACAGGAATCTGCCAAAGAATAAAAAGTCATCCAGCTGAAACAAAGCTCAGCCTTTGTGACATTCAGTAATTCTATGGATCCGCCATACTCTTATATATTAGAAAATATCAAGATTGAGATCATAACTTTTACCGATCCACATAACATGATCCCTATGATCTGCGAGATCATCACCGGTATTGGGGTGAATAAATAGATCAACAGTTCCATGATTTAAAATTAGCCATGGTATCACCGATGCAAAAAGCTCATTCGTCAGAGTAAGCTGGCAGCTCCACACGGGATGAGGACCGACTTTTTTTTCATGAAAGGTTCCCACTGGCACTGGATACAACCTCCCAAGCTCCACAGCTAAGGTTCGTGCTTCTTCGATATTACCTCGATGATAATATAAATGAGCATGATAATCTCTAATTTTCATGGTCAAATCTCTCTATAAAATTCAGTTTTATACCTAGTCACATATTACTCAAAGATCATACAAAGATCGATGAAAATAGGGTCATTCGAAAATCAGTTAGAGTTAATCTCGAGTTAGGCGATCAGCCAAATACCTGAAAAGAATATATTAAATATAATATGGATTCATCGGCAAGAATTAGCCCACAAAGTAAAGTTGATTTATGAATTAGCAACAATCATCGTAATGACAAAAACCATTACTTTAACAGGTAAAATGAGTTTTTTTTAGTCTTCAGTAAAAGAAAAGATTAAACCTAGGTTAATATTACCCATTACNCAACAAATCGAAGATGGCCCAATCNTCGCTANACGAAAACCTCTGATTCTCTNCAAAAAGAAATAGTCNTGTGCNACTTGCNGTTAAGTTTCCCTCCTCTATTCCGAAAAANCAGTACAAAAGATCTATTNCGGCGTGCGNAAATAGGAAGCTTCATTCTAGAAGACAGAAGCATATAGCGAAATGCTTGTTGATGAGATTGNTCTATGACTTTATTGTTACGAANTTTTATTTCAAAATTCATATTTGCATTCCTCATCATCNGTGGNTTCATCTCTATCTGCACCNCACTCANTGCTGCCCCAGCTATAACNATCANCGATAACTTTCAGGAAATGAAAATAGGNNTCTACTCAGATATTTTTCTGGATGNTAAAGGACAAATGACAATCGANGGNATCAGGGGACTGGATGAATCGCAATGGATACGNAGTCAGGAAGAAACNCCAAACTTTGGCTATCGCCAGGGNGCGTTATGGCTGCGACTGGAAATCNAGAATATTCAAACCTCAAAAGTACCCGTNATTTTAGAANTAGGCTATGCCCTNCATGACTACGTAGATGTCTATATTTNCAGTGGAAAAGATGTCGTNAAAATGATCGCCGGAGACTACCGACCTCATCAGCAATGGACCCGAGACAGTCGCTTGCCTTCTTTCGAGATTGCCNCANAANACAAACAATTAGTTTATATCAAAATATTAGGCAGCGCCTCTAAGCAAGTACCATTAACTCTAAGGTCGATNCCAAAACAAAATGAAACGACAGTACAATGGAAAGTATTCCAAGCTCTCTACTTTGGCTCTCTGCTGGCCATCGCGGCCTATAATCTATTNGTTGGTTTAGGTACCGGTCTGACNGTCTACTTTTCCTATGTCGGTTTTCTATTGGGTTTTTGTCTATATCAACTTGCTATTAGTGGCCTGGGCTTTACTATCATGTGGGGTGATATGCCNGGACTGGTNGATTTATCAATCTTTACCGGGATTGGCAGCACCACCATTCTGGGNAATCTATTTTCCATCCAGTTATTGGGGCTTGATAANAAAAGAGGAAAAANGTTAATCCGCCGTATNCTTTACTACATGATCACCAGCCAATTAATAGTGACACCNCTCCTCTANTTCACCNTCGGTTATCGAGGCACGATGCTATTCCAGTTATTTTTAATNGTAGCTCCAAACTGCAGCTGTATGATCATCTATGGCTTGATTGCTTTAAAACGGAAAGAACCCGTGGCTCACTGGTATCTATTCGCATGGTTGATATTTCTAGTTGGTGCGATCATTGCTGTTCTCAAAACCGCCGGATTGATGCCAACCAATAANCTAACTACCAATGCCCAACAAATTGGTTCNGTGGTGGAGTTCATTTTATTATCCTTTGCNCTAGCACAAAGAATAAAACACCTACAAAAACGGATTCAAACTGAACAGGCTAATGCNCTGCAGGCNGAGANACTAGCNCATGANGCNGATGCAAGAGCNCTNGCTGAAGAAAGNCGCCTCAGTGAACAACGAAACCAACTGATGGCTAANACCTCNCATGAACTNCGNACNCCTCTCAATGGNATCATTGGCTTTCTCGACTTGATCGGACGTGGCCGATACGGCNACATCTCAGATAANGCTAATCAACAAATCAATAAAACNNTNCANCTNGCAGANTCATTAAAACTNCAGGTAAACACGATCCTCGACCTATCCAAATCGAAACGAGGAGANTTAANANCAAAGTATCAATGTTTTTCTTTAACAGAACTAAAATCTGATNTTGANAACCTAGCAGAAGGACTNAAGATCAANCACAAAGATCTATNTTATGATTCNACNATNTCCGGNGATGATTATCANTTCGTNGGGGACCGAGAAAAAATCTTCAGTATTCTNCGTAATCTCATTGGTAATGCTTTNAANTTCAAAGATCCGAANCGNCCCAATCAGGTNCGGCTNTCTCTCAATAAAACGGATGAGCAGCTNATGATTCAAGTCGATGATACCGGCATTGGCATTCCTGAAAAATATAAGGANCAAATNTTTGAGGAGTTTGGCCANGTCCAGGGTGANGCCCGNAGATCCTATGAAGGCACNGGCCTNGGACTTGCTATGGTCAAAGANCTAGCNGCGGTCATGAGCGCCTCTATCGAATGCATCTCAACNCCAGATAANGGCAGTACTTTCAAGGTNTGTATNCCCGCAACAGCCTCACANGAAGTCAATGANAATCGNATAGAATTTTCNANCAGTAAAATTAATGATCTCGATCACGAGCCCATTGAGCCAGAACATGATTTCGCNCATGACGGTAAAATNAGCGATATTTCNGCNGAGCTNAAACGGACTCNNNANGATACCNCGATCATATCCGGCCAAGACTGGGATNTTTTTATCTTAGATGATAATGAAACCAACTGNGAAGTCATTAGAGCAATCTTGGAAATCGANGGCTATGACCTGCGAAATTCTACTTCAGGAAGTAAAGCACTAGAGATGATGCAAGAAAAGAAACCTGATCTCCTGCTGCTGGATATGATGATGCCAGAGTTGTCGGGGGAAGATGTGATCAATAAAATGCGTGCTGATAGCTTATTACAGGAAGTTCCTATTATTCTTATNACAGCAAGAGCCAGTGAAGAGGATCGATTATTCGGCCTAACTTTAGGNGCGGATGATTATTTACCCAAACCAATTGTAGCCGAAGAGTTGCGACTAAGAGTGCGCAATACGGTGGTAAAGCACCGATTGTTGAGACAAGCAGAACGGAGCACAGCCCAAGAGAAAGTGATTCAATTGGGAGAATTGTTCAACGACTTGAGCCATGAACTAAAGAACATACTTCAGGCCACAGCAGGTTTGCGTGGCTTAAATGCAGAAGATAGTTTAAGATCTCTTGCACCCATAGATTTCGAGGAAGAAACCAATCAGCTGCTGGTAAATTCATTGATAGCAGAAAGCAACACCGGTGATCTATTAAACAGGTTAAAGGCCTTACCCAGACCAAATAAAGATGAACTCTATAAAACTAAAATGAGAATTAGTCAAAGCTTAGTATCACTCGACCTCACTGTCCCCCAACTAGAACAAATCTGGGCTGAAATAGAGAAAAGACCTTTAGCTGAACTCCAGTACCTGGAAAGCCAGTTTAAGATTTTCGTTCAGTACAAAATCCTACAAGATAATGCAGTACAGTGTGGAGAACTGACCAAGAGTGTATTGAGTTATACCCGAGTCAATCACGCACAAAGCCACACCAATTTGGGTGATTGCTTCAAACAGGTTCAGAAATTAATTCAGGCAAAACAACGGAAAGTCCATGGTGAGTGGAATGTCGAACTAGGTAATAATAGTGCTAAAATAGTAGAAGGAAAATTGATTCAGGTATTCCTCAACCTAGCGATTAATTCCCTAGATGCCATTAGTGAACTCCCTGACGAGGAAAGATGGGTTCAGGTGGCTTGCAGTATCTCAGCGTCTGCTAACTCAATTGATATTTACTGGAGTAATGGCGGCCCTCCTATCCCCGATGAAATCCATCAAAAATTGTTTGACCGGGGGTTCAGCACCAAGGGAGAGAAAGGATCGGGGATTGGCTTATACGTTTCCCAAAGACTGACCAAAGAAGCTAACGGCGATCTCATATATCTCACAGACAAGAACAACCCTTGTTTCAAGATCACCCTCCCCCTCCATAATCAGCAGAGCCAGGAGCATGACCAGAATAAAGAAAAGAACAACGGCCAGGCTGCGTCTTAAATCATTTCAATCCTATAATTAAAGGGCTAAAGCAGCCCCTTCTCCTCGGGGATCGGCAACTCCGGTCAAGACCCCATTTTCAAACTGGATTGCTGCTACCTTGCAACCAAGGGGCTTCACATAAATCTCATGCCCCATCGCCGTCAGCTTTTTTGTCACATCAGCAGGGAACCCAGGAGGCTCAACTCTAATCTTATCAGGCTGCCATTGATGATGATATCGAAGAGCGACCACTGATTGGTAGAGAGGCATCTTATATTCCAAGACATTCATTAAAGTTTGTGCCACACAACTGATAATACGAGTACCAGCAGGAGACCCCAGTGCCAATACCGGCTTACCCTTTTTCAACACAATTGTAGGACTCATACTGGACAAAGGCCTTTTCCCTGGTTGAATAGCATTCATCTTGCTGCCGATGGCTCCGAAAAGGTTAGCTGCTCCCTCTTTAGCGGAAAAATCATCCATCTCATTATTCATAATGATCCCTGTTCCAGGAATCACAACCACCGAACCCAACCAGCCATTAATGGTTTGGGTAGAGCTCACCACATTACCTTGGTGATCCATCACGGTAAAATGAGTGGTTTCAGAGGATTCTTTTCCAGCTACCGTTCCCCCTTTGATCTGAGATGAGGCGATTTTTTTCTTTGCAGGCACCTGATTAAAACGTTTTTTCAAATAAGGTTCGCTCAGGATTTCCTGGGTGGGAACTGCTACGAAATCAGGGTCTCCCATATGCAAGGCACGATCGGCGAAGGCTAACTGCATCGCACTTGCTGTCCGATGAATCGTTTGAGCTGCATAGGGTCCCACCTTCTCCAAGTGTAAAGGTTGCAGCATTTTAAGTATCTGCAGCACATGAACCCCTCCTGAACTAGGGGGCGGCATCGACTGGATTTGATACCCCAGATAATTGCCGCTCACTGGCTTACGCCAGATCACCTGGTACTTGTCCAGGTCCCGCTGTTGGATCAGGCCTCCCAATCGCTGGTGTTCAGCGACGATGGCCTGAGCCACTTCCCCTTTATAGAAACCATCTCTGCCTTTCTGAGCTATTAACTTAAGTGTTTTCCCCAAGTCTGACTGACGAAGATTTTCACCCTTAGTCAACAACCGTCCTTTATCGGTGAAGATCTTTTTTGCTGCATGATATTGATGAATCAATTTCTCATTTCTTTCCATCGCAATACCCAGCTCCCGGTAAATGGGAAAACCACCACTGGCCAAATTGATGGCTGGCTGTAAAATTTTGTCCCAGGAAAGCTTGCCATACTTCTGATGAACTTCGTAGACCCCAGCTACTAAACCAGGAACGGCATTAGCATGAACCCCTTTTAACGATTTACCTCTAATCACCTCACCACTCTTATCAAGATACATATTAACACTGGCCTTTAACGGAGCTGTTTCCCGAAAATCAACGGCCTCTGTTTTAGCACCTTTTCTTTTGATCATCATAAAACCTCCTCCACCAATTCCAGTAGAATGAGGGCGTTCCACACCAATCACAAAAGACATGGCACAGGCGGCATCAATCACATTGCCCCCCTGGTTTATAATCCATTGACCTGCAGCTGTCGTCGCTTTTCCCTGGGATACAATGGCATATTTTTTACCGGTGGCTTTGTGAGTTTGCACCTTAGTTGCAAAATTCTTCTCCAGCGAGATCGGCTCCCAAGCGCTGGCTGGCTGAACAAAGAAGGACGCTAGCCACAAACACAGGCTCAATACAAAAAGTAACTTCATCAGAAAAACCTCACAAACAGATCCAAGAAGTATTTGAGTTAGATCCTTCACTATAACAGTTTAAAAACGGAGCACAAGATTTGTGAAGGGTGACCGAAGTAAACCGTCCCTCAGCCCTTATCTCCATCATGACAATATAACATTACGATGATGACAATAATAATCGAGTTAAACTTAAAGTACCTTAATGTTTATGATGAAAATACTTGATTTGTAATAGAAATTAATACTATAGCTGTTGCCGAAGGGGGACAGTTTGAAAAAGCCAATGTCACAAGAACTTGCAGCCTTGATTAAACAATATCTGGCTGGCCACAAGAGCCGAAGCCTCAAGGGGCTTTCGAAAAAAACAGCTGTATCCTACCCAACCCTACGACGAATACTCCATGAAGGGGTAGCCCCAACGATGGAGAGCGTTTTACCTCTGATCCAGTATTTGTGCACCAAAGATCAGGCAGTGGAGTTTCTGAAAAAATACTCCCGCTTTGGCAGCTGGCTCGAGCATTGCCTCCAGAGTGATCAGGATCCGATGTCTCAGCAAATCAATCGATTTACCCAAGATAAAGAAAAATTTATGATCATCTCCATGGCGGCGACCAAAAATGGAACCACCAGAGAAAAAGTTCGGGACCTTTTAGGTAGCTGGGGTGAAACCAAAATGGAAGCTTTGCTGGAAGAATCGATCTTAAAGGAAGCCGGCGGTCATATTACGGCTGAAATGAACAAAATCGGCGCCTTTTCAACCGATTGCATTCTAGCCCAGCTCAAGCATGCTACGGAAATATTTGATAAAAAAAATGTCGGCACCCCATCCGCGATCGCGGGCATGCAAACCGAAGGGGTCTGCAACGAGGGCCTGAGACTGATTTCTGCTGCGATGCAGGAAGCAGAAATCAAAGTCACAGATATAAGAAAAAAATACCGAGGATCCAAAACAATGTTTGCGGGATTTATTTTCAATGTAATCGATTAAAACGAACCTGCCAAAAGGTTATCTTGGTTATTAACCGCGAAAACCTTTCACTGGATTAGGAAAATATTTTACTACCTAAATATTGTTTTGGCTTGTTCTTTGATGTCATATAATGCTAATTCACCCCCCTGCTAACGAAGGCACACCATTACAGCATCATCGAGGAAAGAGCTAAATCATGGTTAACTCATTGAACACAAAGCATATCCGACCATTCAGAATCATAATCCCTCTCTTCCTGGCGATGATAGCCACTCAGTATGGTTGTGGAAGCGATAGTGCAAGCTCTGCTTTTGACAATGAAAAACCTGTGAATCCTGACGATTATTTTGTAGTGGAACGATCGATCGAAATCAATCGCCCCATCAACGTCGTCTTTAACTATGCTGGCAACCCCAGCTTCGACATTCATTGGCGTAATGAAGTCAACGAAATGACCGCTGATGGCCCATGGGCCGTGGGTACTAATTACTATGAAGATTCGACCATTCTTTTTAACCCACATTATCTCACCGTCACCAAATTAGAAGTTCTCGATCCACCGTTTCGAATGGTAGTGCAAACACCTCCGGGGCATCTGCATCTGCGGGCTGAGAGAACTTTCAAGGTCATTGACGATGATACCACTATGTTCACCTACCAATTGCAAGTGGACAAACGGATGCCACGCAAAGCCTCATCCATGCCAGGATCAGGAATGGTAGCAAAACCATACTACTATCAGGTTATGAAGTTTTATCAGTGGCGCCTAAAAAGAACTCTTGAATCCCAGTAACTATCTGGAGCAGAGGTAAAATAGAGACTGGGTCTAGGCTGCTGATTTGGAATAATGTCTTCTTAAAAGATCTAGGATGAAATCTTTTTGTTCATCATTTAGAGCCAGAATCTTAACGCCTAAGAGGCTATCTTTATCATCACGAAAACCCCAGCGCACCTCAATATTGAAGGAATTTAGCCGGCCTTTTTCAAGTTCCTGATTAAATTCTTCACTATCGCTGGTAAGAGTCGCTAACATAGTAACGCCCTTGGCAACATAGGCAGGGCCGCGCACAGCAAAACCTGAGCGGGAAAAGTTAACAACCTGGTATTTACCAGATTCGGTTGATACTGCCAATGACTGCCCAGGTTCGATTAAATAGCGATTTTCTCCCCGCACGATTCCCATATCTTTTTTATAAATCTGTAGAGCTTCAGTTAGTTTTTCTAGATCTTCTACAAAGGGATCTACTTCATAAGCCTCAATCAATTTTTTGTTATGCTTGATCTTCATGTAACGCTTGTGAATGAAATGACTATTCTGAGAAAAAATAGACAGTAAATCACGGGTAGATGCACTGGCCATGATCCGAAACGGTTCACAAGCAGCTTCCAACCTAGCGGCCAGATTAACACCATGGCCGATCATGGTGATATCCACCCTATTTTCATTACCTAGGTCTCCGATATAAACACTTGAAGTATTGACCCCAATCCTCATCGGATAAAGAGGACGGCCCTGGCCTTCTGCTGCCAGAATATTTTCGACAGCAAAAGCCTGCATTTCCATAGCGCAGCGAATAGCCTGATCTGCATGATCGGGACTTGATGATTCATCAGACAAATTAAAACCAAAATAACATAAGAGCCCATCCCCAAGAGTCTTATCAATAACCCCACCATGTTTATGAATGATTTCGATGATATTACTCAGGTGATCCTTGATGTATGTGAATGCTAACTCGGCCTTTAACCTCTCACAAGAAAGACTAAAGCCAACTATATCCACAAAAACGATGGAGACCACTCGAGAACGAGGTTTTAGTAATAAATTACTGGGCTGCTTTAAAATATGTCGTAGCCTGTCTTCGGAGACAAAGCCCCCTAAAGAAGATTTAAGGGTTTCATTCCACTTTTCTGATTGTCGCACTCTGAGGCCAAAAAAGGTTAGTCCAGTAAGCAAAAAGCCAAATAACATAAATAACCACGGGATCACTAGGTCAAGGTAGGAAAAAGTGAAGATTCCAGCTCCAATCAAGATCACGGCCCCGACCAGAATCCCAGTAAAGAACAGATAGCTTTTAAGACTACGGCCAATCGTTGCGCCAAGGATAGTGGCTAGCAAGATAAGTAAACCACCTTGATTGGTTTCACTCAACCATTTGCCGGTAAGCACACTATTTAATACCGCAACTATCACATGGCCACCGGGAACATAACCCATGGGAGTCGATTTGAAGTCAGCATGACCACTATACATTGCTGGTAATAACACCACATATTGACCTTCAGTAATTACATCATCAAATCCCATATTACGATTGGCACGATGAATAGAGCTTTTAAGACTAAAGATCGATCTACGAACCGTCTGAGGATCAATAAAGTTGACTAAGGTATTCCCCTGATCATTGATCGGCAGCCGACTATCATTAACATAGAAATCCCCATCCTTAAAAATAGTGTCCCCGCCAGCTACTATACTCAAATGAGGGATCACAGTTTCATCACTAAGCCTGACAAAGGGTGTGATCTGATGATCGCTCTTATAATTGATGTGACCGTTGCCATGAAAGGATCCTGCGACCGACTTGTCGGCTCCGTAAGAATACTTAGCCAATACAGGAACATGGTCTAACTGGCTCAGATCGCTGTTCTCGCCTGTTAAGCGTTGTAAAGCAAATTCCGGACGATCAAGATTAAGCATTGCCCGACCGGTGATCATATCAGATCGCAAGAATACCGCTGTGTTCACCCGGGTTGTGGCTGATTTTAATTGCCTCACAAATTTTTGAACAGCTGCTTCATCTCCACGAGGAAAGGTAAATAATTTATCTATTACAATGGCAGCAGGTTTTGCCGCAGCCATTTCACTGATTAATTTTCCCCATTGGTCTATGGCTAAATCATCGCTATTTAAGAATGCTGCTGCTGCATCATCAAAGGCATAGATCTTTATTTTAGGTGATAACTTGGGATCCTTCTCTAGCCACATCCTAGCCTGAAACTGAATTGGGTCTACTAATTTAATCCGGAGAAACTCTCCCAGCATCGACTCCCGCCCAATTAACAAAAGAACGAAAACCAAGGCAATACAGATCAAATTCATTTGGTTACCTCGCCAGAAAATGACAAGTTTTCCCGTTGCTATTTCTGATTCATCCGCCAACTGCATACCTCATATTTACCGGTTTCATTATCCTGTTGTTCATCGTCAGATCCGGAAGATAATCAAGCGATTAATGCCAGAGAATCATAAAGAAAAGTGCCCATAACATCCCCCTAAACACTGCTGCAGATCACGATGAAAACATTACCTATCAATACATAAATTGTTCGGCCGAACAGCCTCACAAGTGATTCCATGACGAGTAACAAAAAGCTCGGAAGTGATCAAACTGAGGAAAAAATCGATGTATCTAACCAGATTATTTAAACCTTTTTCCAAAAACAATAACCACTTGTGGATCACCCCAATCCTGATGATCACCAGTATTCTTGCTTCTTGCATGGCAGAAAATAAAAATCAGACTCCGGTCCTTAGAGACGGCATCCTGGACTTAACTAACTGGAGTTTCGCTAAAGATGGCCCAGTGCCGATGAAAGGAGAATGGCGTTTTGTCTGGAAAAAACTGACCGATCCAGCCCCTATCGATCAACTGCGCAAGGAACATCCTAATACTATCCGTGTACCAGAATATTGGTCGGCTAATACAACAAATGACGATACCTACAACAAGGCATCAGGAGTTGATGGGATAACCGGCTACGGCACTTATTTTGCTGAAATCAAATTAAATCCGAAAACCACCCGGATTGGACAAAAACTGGCCATCCAATTCCATAACATTAACTCTGCCGGCACTGTGATGATTTGGGACCAGGATCACAATCAGTTAAAAAATAAAGCAAGCTTTGGTAAACCTGCGGTACAGCCATCAGAAGAAGTTCCACTCTTTATGAACGGGGTCGAAGAAATAACACTTTCAACCACCGATACTATCTATGTTCTCATTCGAATCAGCAACCACATTAATCTCTATGGTGGTCTTGGCATCACACCCGTCGTAGGAACAAAGGAGGTACTACAATCCCAGTGGTTTCAAAAATTTCTCACCAGTGCAATTCTAGTAGGAGCTTTGTTAATCATTGGCATCTATCATCTCATTCTATATTTTCAGCAATTAGAGGATAAATCATCCTTAGCCTTTGCCTTCTTCTGCCTCAGTGTCGCCATCTACCAATCGGTGATTTCCGATTTTACTGCGCACTTGGGTATAGGTATTTCTGCAGATGGTTTTGCCAATCAGATTACGGTCCAATTTATGATAATGCCTATGATTCAAGGGTCGCTCGCTGTTTTTATTTACTATATGCTACCCGGCAAGCTTTTTGGACATCTAATTAAGTATTGGTTTCTAGGTTTTGGCGGTGGATTATGCATGCTGCCTCTGTTTGGCAATATCAAAGCCTTAGTAGAGTTACCTTTTCTGGAAACTATGTACCATCAAGCCTTACTACTGGGTGGACTATTTATTCTGGTTCATCTGGGAATAAAAATTTATCAAAAAGACAAAACCGCTCTCTGGATTAGTCTCGCTTTTGCCATCGTTTTTGCTGGTCTCATCAATGATATTCTTATAGCCCAAGGGGTGATAGATTCGATTGGCATTGCTGCTTATTGCGTCCTGACGTTCGTCCTTCTGCAAAGTGCCATCATATCTAATAAAGCAGCCATGGCTTTCCGGCAAGCAAAACACCTGAGTAAAAACCTGACAAAAGAAGTCAAGCAGCAGACCGGACAGCTGGAGGCTGAAAAGGAAAAAGCCGTCGCTGCCCACCTGGAATCAGACACCCTGCGGTTGAAAGCAGAAGCCGCCAAAGAAGAAGTGGAACAGGCACATAAAGAAACTCTTATGGCCAAAGATCAAGTGGAACAGGCCCACAAACAAACCAAAGATTTACAAAAAAAGGCTGAAGAACAGGCGGAGCAGTTACAGGAACTGGATAAGCAAAAAACTAGCTTTTTTCAAAACATGTCTCATGAACTGCGTACCCCGTTAACCCTAATCCTTAACCCTCTAGAACATCAGTTGAAAGCTCAACCTGATAATGAAGAACTGGGTATGGCTGCTAAAAACGCCCGCAGGCTGCTACGGCTGGTAAATCAATTGCTGGACTTTCAGAAACTGCAATCAGGCAAACAGGGATTGAAAAAAAGTCCACTTGACCTAGCTGCTTTAACACTTATCTCCGGCCGATACTTTAACTCGCCATGCGTCCACAAGGACATCACTTTTAAAATCAGCATAGACGGTGAGGAACTAACAGAAGACCATCACCACTTATGGGTGATGGGAGAAGTAGACGCCATTGAAAAAATGATATTTAACTATTTGTCTAATGCTTTAAAACACACACCTGCGGGAGGTAACATCGAGCTAGGCCTGACCAGCGAAAACAACAAAGTGAGGTTATTTGTCAATGACACCGGCAGCGGAATCGATAAAGATCAACAAAATAAACTATTCCAGGTCTTCACCCAGCTGGACCAATCGACCACCAGAGCTCATGAAGGCACCGGCTTGGGGCTTGCCCTGGTTAAGTCTCTGGCGGATGAAATCAATGCTCAGGTTGGAGTGGAGAGCAGCCTAGGTCAGGGGAGTAGCTTCTGGTTGGAATTCGAACAGCTAACCATCAGTCAAGCTCCGGTCAAAGTGCTTATTGTGGAAGATCATCAGGACCTTGGTAAACAGCTACTGGATCTCATCCAGGAAGATTTGGACCTAGAAGATAATGAAATCTACACCATGACTACTGCCGAAGATGCGTTAACTTTCTTGGCGAACCATGAAATATCCTGCGTTGTTTCTGACTATAAATTACCGGGAAAAAATGGTCTGGATCTCATGAATGAAGTGGCGAAGTTGTATCCCGAAGCCTATCGGATTCTAATCACTGTGGAAGCCAGCTTTGAAGTTTTAGAAAGAGCCGTGAATGAAAAGTTGGTCCATCAGGTCTTTCATAAAACCGCAGACCCCAGCGATTTTATCGAGTCACTAATCGAAACAGTGGCAGAACATAGTTGTCACGAAAGCGAAGAACAAAACTACGATACCCACACTCTTGATGAAAACTTCATGATTAAACCCTGGTTGTTAGCAGACGGAGAAGATACAATCGAAAGCCAGAGCACAAAAAATCAGACTGCAGCCAATAGCGACACCAAGATTCTGATCGTGGATGACCTGGCCGATATGCGCCGTCTGATCATATCTACACTAAGCCCTAACTACCAGATCATCACGGCAGCCAACGGTGAAGAGGGTTTACAAACAGTATTAACTCAACAACCTGATTTAATCATTACCGACTGGATGATGCCCCAGTTAAGTGGCCCTGATCTGATAAAAGCCTTAAAAAATGATCCCTATTCAGCTTCAATCCCAGTGATTCTGCTGACCGCCAAGAGCGATGAAGAAAGCAAGCTCATTGGCACTGACCTAGGTGCTGATGCTTTTTTGGGAAAACCATTTAATGATCAAGAACTGAATTCTGTGGTAAGAAACCTGCTGGCGCTAAAATCCCAGGAAAAAGAACTCAAGCAACTAAATGAATATATTACCGATGGTGTGATGAAACGTTACCTGCCACCGACAGTGATTGACCAAATTCTTAGCGGCAACCTAAGCATGGATAAACCAGCTCAGATGCAGCGGATCACAATATTGTTTAGCGATATTGATGGTTTCACCAGGGCTTCAGAGGAAATTGGCCCCGAAAAAATAGCCGATTTTTTGAACAGCTACCTCAGTAAGATGAATGAAGTTATTTTCAACTTCGGTGGTACCATCGACAAGTTTATGGGCGATGCTATCATGGTGATGTTTGGTGCTCCGGGTGCTATGAGTGATAAAGATCAGGCCCGCAAGGCTGTTAGTT
>PBRN01000231.1 GCA_002725955.1 Pseudobdellovibrionaceae bacterium | reverse complement strand
GCAAAAATCTGGTGGTCAGCAAAAATCTGGTGGTCAGCAAAAATCTGGTGGTCAGCAAAAATCTGGTGGTCAGCAAAAATCTGGTGATCAGCAAAAATCTGGTGGTCAGCAAAAATCTGGTAGTCAATCCGATAAGGGAAATCGTAACCGTAATCCCAAAGGTGGTGGTGAAGGAAGCAGTTAATTCGAGCATGCTTTGTCTTTGGTTTTGATTGTGGATCTCTTGAAAAAATGTTGGGTGGATGATGGCAAAACTTTATTTCCGATATGGAACTGTTGGCAGCGCAAAGACGATGAACCTGTTAGCTGTAGCCCATAATTATAGGTTTCAGAATAAGAAAGTGGTATTGGTTAAACCACAGATGGATATTCGCTTCGGTGAAGCTGTTATCAAGTCCAGATCAGGCCTTGTAATGGAAGCCAACTTGTTGGTCAATGATGACACTCTTATCGATAGGTCATCATTTGAAGGAATGAGTTGTATTCTGGTTGATGAAGCTCAGTTTCTGAGTCCGGCTCTCGTAGATCAGTTGCGGGAGATAGCGCAGACCATGGATATTCCTGTGATTTGTTATGGGTTGCGCACTGATTTTAGGAGCCATCTTTTTCCGGGGTCTAAGAGGTTGCTGGAACTGGCTGATACTATCGAAGAAATAAAGACGACATGCTCATTCTGTAATAAAAAGGCTATATTCAATTTAAAATTTCGTGATGGAGTTGCCGTTACCGATGGGCCTACTGTGGATCTGGGGTGTGAAGAGAAATATTTGCCAGCATGTTCGAACTGTTATCAAAGCCAGATAGATGACCAGCCTGACTCTGATTCGGAGACTTATCCTTCTGATTATATAAGCCATTAATTTTTAATGGTTTATTTTAAATTGACATAATATTATATAATATTATATAAAACACCTCTATTTTTTATTAAATGAGGTATTATGAAGCCGCATTATCTATCTCTTGATCCTGAAGGCTATAAAACCCTGATGANTGAGCTNGAAGAGCCCTCNTGGCGAGGNACTCAGATAGCGGGTTGGGTTTATCAGAAAGGGGTTACCAGCCCTGATATGATGAGCAANGTCAGCAAAAAGTTGNGGNTTAAGCTGAAAGNTGCTTTAGATTGGGATCTTCCTGAAATAGTTGAATGNCTCGAGGCTNGCGACGGTACGACCAAAATNCTACTNAAGAACAAAAAAGGTCAGATGATTGAGTCGGTGCTCATGCGTTATGAAGGNCGNACCAGTTTGTGCGTGTCTAGNCAGGTTGGTTGTAAATTGGCTTGTTCTTTTTGCCAAACAGGTAAGCTTGGATTCTTTAGTCATCTGTCTGTTGGTGAAATTTTGGGTCAGCTNGCATTGGCNAATAAGTTNTTGAAAGAACAGGGTAGTGCTCGTCAAGTGACTCATATTGTATTTATGGGNATGGGNGAGCCNTTAGATAATTATCAAAATGTTGTTTCTGCAGCGAATCGTATGATTCANGCTGATTGTTATGGTCTATCAGCCCGTCATGTGACGATATCTACTTCTGGNTTAGCTCCCAAAATTATGCGNCTTATGCAAGATTCCAGAGCTTCTTTNGCTATATCTCTCCATGCCGCNNGGGATGATCTGAGGACTGANTTNATGCCNATNAANCGCAAATATTCTCTGAAAACCCTTAAGGAATCCCTTCTGTTTTGGCAGGAAGCNACAAATAGAAAAATTACTTTTGAATATATTATGATAAGTAANAAAAACTGNGGGATAAAAGAAGCTAAAGACTTNGTGAAATTTCTATATGGTTTTAAGGCTAAGGTTAATTTGATTCCGTTCAATGCCCATCCGGGTTTGCCTTATGAACAACCGTCTGACGAAGAGATTCGAATATTTCAGAAATACTTGGCTGATCGTTCTATCCCAGCTCCTGTTAGGTATAGCAAAGGCTTGGAAGTATCAGGTGCATGTGGTCAATTGGCTGCAAAAGTNTCTTCAGCTTTNCATGAAAAGCCTAGTCGCTTAGCTGTAAAACAATTATCTAGCGTGAATGCGTAACTTTCGAACTGATATCCTATAGATTTCCGAGTTCAGGTATTTTAAGGTTTAAGCTCTTAAGAANGTTAGANACNTGATTTTCTTTCAAGCCCGCCATNATTTGCGTGACAAAGCTATCTGGATTTAATGAAAGCGGGTCTAAATTATCATTAATACTGGTTNTNGCAAANCTNCCTTCGTAATCCAGTACTATTGCCTTCCCACTAGTACCCCCTTCATGATTAGGGTAAATATGAACACCGATTGGCATCGTGCAATCACCNCCCAATAGTTCGAGTACTTTTCTTTCCATTGTTACGCATCGCTCGGTNAGAGCNCAATTTAATTTTCNAACAGCATTGATCCACTGATTGTCATTNATACTTTCAATTGCTAGCGCACCNTGAGCTGCTGAAGGTACAAACCAATCNGGGCAGAGGTACCAATAGTCCAGATCTGTNTAACCTAATCGTTCTATAGCAGCTGCCGCAAGAATCAGGGCATCCCAGTTGCCATCCATGAGTTTACCTATNCTNGTGTCNACATTNCCNCGTACAGGTTCTAGCTTTATTTGNTTTGAAGTNGCTTTTAATAAAGACTGCCTTCTTAGGCTGGCGGTTGCGATTGTTATTTCACCTAANCTTTTCAGTTGTTCAGCTTGAATATCCTGGTCTTTAGTCAGCTTGANTTCCTTAGCTTTNTCCGGATGAAATATAATGACATCTTTATGATTGTGNCTTTCCATAATNGCAGGCAATAGGAAAGGTTCTTTTATCACTGCAGGTAAATCCTTCATGCTGTGCATNGCAATATCACAATCTTTTTTTTCCAAAGATTTTTCGAGTTCTTTNATAAANACGCCTTTTCCACCTATNTCATGGAGGAANCGATCCTGAACGATATCNCCTTTAGTTTTGATAATCTTCAATTCAGATTGATAGCCTAGGTCTAAAAGGTTCTTGGCTATATATTCAGATTGCCANAGGGCNAGTTTACTGCCGCGAGTTGCTATTCTAATTTTTTCCATTTACCAACATTCCTTTATTATTCTTCAGGCTCTGGGAAAAGTACTTTTAATGCATCCGCTAGATCTTGTTGAAAAAAACCTTCCGGCGGATTATGTATTCTAGCTCCGGCGTCACTTGATATCTTGCCAGCGAGCGATTGTAATAGGTTTTCGATACTTGATTTTTGTTTTGTATCAAGATCGTCAAAGTGACTTTTGCTTAATGTCTTTTTAGCTTCTCGTTGAATCAGATCATCCAAGTATGATCGGAAGCCGGATAATACTGGTTTAATATTTAAACCGCTAATCCACTTCAGGTACTGACCGGCACTCTCCGCAATAATACCTTTTGCTTTCTCTGCTGCTAACTCTCTCTCTTTAATATTTCCGTCGACGACTTGTTTCAAATCATCTATTTCAAATAAAAATACATCATCCAGTTGATTGCAGTCAGGGCTGATATCCCTTGGTAAAGCAATATCTACTAAGAAAAAAGGTCTGTTTCTTCGCATTTGTTGTGCGTAAATCACATCTTCTTTGGTAATTACTAGCTCTGATGCAGAGGTTCCACTAATGATAATATCGGCTTCCGCCATAAGCTCTTTTAGGTTTTCTAATTTCACGGCAGATCCGGTGCCTAGGCTGGCCACTAGATCCTCAGCTTTTTGCAGCGTTCTGTTTGCCAGGACAAGAGATTTGGGGTTTTTAGCTGTAAGGTATTTAGCTGCGACAGCAGCCATTTCTCCTGCACCTAATATCAAAAATCTATGGTCGGATATATTTCCAGATACTTGCCTTACCAGATCAATAGCGGCATGACTTATAGATACAGTCTTTTTTCCTATGTCAGTATTTGTTCTTACTTTTTTAGAGACACCTAAAGCCTCTTGTGAAAGTCTTTCGAGAATAGTTCCTAAAAAGTTGAGTGATTTAGCATGTGCGGTAGCTTCTTTGAACTGGCCTGTTATTTGGGTTTCTCCCACTACTAATGAATCGACGCCACTAGCAACAGAAAAGATATGTTCTACAGCTTCTCGGTCTCTAAATAGATAACAGTGTTCAATAATGGATTCTTTTTTCAGTCTTTGCCCGTGGGAACTTAATTCTTGCATTGATATAAAAACTTCGAAGAGCTCTAGGTCAGTTTGATTTTCGTTAGGAAGAACAAAGAATAGTTCGAGGCGATTGCAGGTTGATATGATCATTACTTCTGATAACCCAAAGTTTTCTTTCACTTTAGGTAAAACAATATTCAGCTCTTCGAGAGGCAAAAATAATTCCTCTCTGAAATCAATAGCAGCAGATTTATGATTCGCTCCAATGGATACTAGGAGCGGTTTTTGATCGCTCAAAGATTTGCTCTCCAGGATATTAAGCCAAATGCAGAAATTGACATAATAACAAAGCCAACCAAGCTCATTTTTGCTATCTTTTTAGTTGAAAGACTAAAAATATTTCGACCAAGCAAGGTGATTAGATACCATGACCATACAGCTAGAGACCAAATGATTTTCCATTCATGAGTCTTTAAAAAGTGGGGAGCAAAGAAAAGTGTGTAGATAGCGCCTGTGATTAGGGCTAGAGTGATAAATGCAAAACCGATCCATAGAGTACTAGCTAGAAAAGCATCAAGTTTTTCCATAGTAGGGGTCGCATTGGTTAAAAAAGAAAAGTTTTTCCTCTTCAGAGCTCTTTGCTGAAACAAATACAGAGCGGATATTGCACATGCACATATGGAAAAAGTTTGTCCGAGAATGGCAGTGGCTATGTGGATGCCTGCAATCATAGTCGGAGGTTCAGATTGATAATGACCTTGTCCCTGCACTGAGAAAAACAAAAAAAGTAAAATGAATGTGCTGAGCGGTGCTACGAAGGTTGCCATCATTCTAAGGTTTAGGAAGTAATTACAGAATATATTAACCCATGACATGGATGTTATTAGTATCAGTCCACTTGTTTTATTATAGAATCCATATTCAGGTACCAGAATTAGTGTGATGCTCATCAATAACGTCGCCACCTGAAACAGGCCCCAGCCCACCTTGCGGAATGTGTCCCGATTCTTGATGTCTGGGAAAGCGTGCAAATAGCATGCTGAAGAGCTTGCATATGCAATAACTGCTATCATAAGAGAGATGTGTATGAAATTCAAAACCAGATCCTCTATTAAAGAAGTGCGAGGTGTAATTGGGAGGTAATGTTACACCTCCCCCATTTATTATCTGTTTGATAACAATGAAAAACAACGGCAGGTTTTGCAGCCTTATGGGCTATGATTATACTTAGAAAGGTAGATCACTATAATTTTCTAGAGTGTTTTTTATATGCGCCAAAAATTTGGCGCCTCCTTCACCGTCTACCACCCTGTGATCGAATGTTAAGCTGATCATCATTTGCGGGCGGATACCGATCATATCATCTACAACTGCCGGCCTTTTTACTATTGCACCAATTCCCATAATAGCTACTTGTGGCTGATTAATGATGGGGTTAGAAGTTATCGACCCAAAGCCACCAGGGTTAGTGATCGTAAAAGTGCCACCACGCACATCTTCAGGTGTTAATTGCTTATTTCTTGCTCGGGTAACCAAATCGTTTAATCTCCGGGCAATACCCAGTAGGCTTAATTCCCCTGCATTTTTTATCACAGGTACAATAAGTCCATTGTCAATAGCTACAGCGCAGCCGACATTGATATCTTTCTTGTAAAGAATATCAAAGCCATCAACACTGCTATTTACCTCTGGAAAGTCTTTTATTGCTTGTACAGTGGCATGAATGAAAAATGGAGTATACGTAAGCTTAAAATCTTCTTTTTCGAAAAACTCGTCTTTATGGGTTTCCCGAATTTTCACTACCTTGTGTAGATCTACTTCAAATGTTGTTGTGACATGAGGTGAAGTTCTTACTGACTCAATCATATGTTCAGCAATAAGTTGACGCATTCTGGTCATCTTTTGCCTGTCAACTACGACACCTTCAAGACACTCTTTACCTTCAATGGTTTCGAGGTTTAGATGTTTTGTTTCTACTGGTACTATAGATTGTCCTGAGGTTTTCGGTTGCTGTGCTTTTGTTTTTACTGGAGTTTCATCACGGAGATCCTGTTCCAAATAAAGCAGAATATCTTTCTTGGTAATACGCCCGTTAAGTCCTGTGCCCTCAACCTGATTTAAATCTACATGATTCTCTTGCGCTATTTTTCTAACCAATGGACTAGATTTAACATCTGAGCCAGAAAGCGCAGATTTCATCATGCCTGTGGGTTTCGACATTTCTGGATTATCTGCAATGTTATGAACCTTATTCTCAACTTTAGGATTTTGTGGTTCCTTTGGTTTGGAAGGAGTAGAGATGGTTGCTGTGGCTCCATTTCCTTCTTCAAGAATAGCGATGACCTGGTCTACCAAGATAGTATCACCTTCTTGAGCTTTTATCTCAACGAGACGGCCTTGCGTTGGAGCCGGGATCTCAGTGTCTACCTTATCTGTTGATACTTCCAGTAGTGGTTCATCCTTGCTTATCATGTCTCCGGCTTGCTTAAGCCAGCGAACCAAGGTTGCTTCGTTAACACCTTCTCCCATGAGGGGCATTAGTACTTCAGTTGTAGACATCTGTAGCTCCTTGCTTCAGCCCCGAAATTTATGGGCTACTCTTGATTTATAATCGATCGGATCACATGTGTATTGCTTCACCTAAAGCTGCATGGGCAGCTTCCATCACAGTTTCTGATATAGTTGGGTGAGGATGGATTGTCTCTGCGATTTCGTCGACTGTAGTTTCAAGTACTTTGCCAAGAGCAAATTCAGCAATTAACTCGGTCGCAGTTGCGCCACATATGTGAACACCTAATATTTCTTTATATTTAGGCTCAAAAATGATCTTAATAAAGCCCATAGTTGCCCCTTCTATATTTGCCTTAGCAAGGGCTGAGAAAGGAAACTTAGCTGTTTTGTATGCAATACTTTCAGCTTTAGCTTTTTGTTCGGTAATTCCAATGCTAGCCACTTCAGGCCAACTGTAGATTGCTCCCGGATTAGCGTCATAGTTAATAGGTCTCGGGTTTTGATTTGCCATCCATGCTACGGCCTTGCCAGCTTCTGCAGAAGCAGTGTGAGCCAAGGCTGCTGTCGGAATAATGTCTCCAATGGCATAGATATTAGGTACAGCGGTCTGGTACTTTTCATTTACTTTTAAGAAGCCACCTTTTTCAGTGCGAATCCCTATCTTTTCTAGCCCTAGCCCATCGGTAACGGGTACTCGGCCTACCGACATTAGTACTTTGTCAAATTTCCGATCTTCTTTACCTTCAACCGAAACAACGCAATGATCTTTATTATCAGAAACTCCTGTGAGCTTTGTAGAAGTTTCGATGCTAATATTTTGTTTCTTGTACCATTTGGTAGCTTCTTTGACGGTTTCTTCGTCTTCACTGGGTAGAATATTTGGTAAGAACTCGATTACCGTAACTTTACTACCCATGCGGCCAAATAGGGAAGCAAACTCCATTCCAACAACCCCACCACCGACAATAGCTAGAGTTTTGGGGACGCTTTCAATGGAAAGGACGTGGTCCGAAGACATGATGTTTTTGCCGTTTGATTGGGCGAAAGGAAGTTCCTTCACCTTGGATCCAGTAGCCAGTAGAATAAACTTAGTATCTAAAGCTTCCTTTTTCCCATTTTCATCAGTGACTTGCACCGAGTTACGGCCAGTGATTGATCCGACACCTTGATAGACATCGACCTTATTTTTTTTCATTAAAAATTGAAGGCCTTTGCGCATCTGATTGACGATTTTGTCTTTTTTGCCAAGGATTTTATTCCAGTCATATGCGACTTTCCCGACGCTGAAACCATCTTTTTCCGCATGTTGCAGTTTGTCCCAAGTTTTAGCTGATTGGAGCAAGGCTTTGGTGGGAATACATCCAACATTCAGGCAGGTTCCGCCTAAATGCTTTCGTTTTTCAATCAATGCTACTTTTAGGCCTAATTGCGCCGCTTTAATTGCGCCAACTTCTCCACCTGGTCCGGCTCCGATGACTACTAAGTCATAAGATTTATTAGCCATAATGTCCTGTCTCCAGCTCGGTAATACATCATCAGAATGAGGGGTTATACCAATAATTGGGGGAATATAAAGTAAAAATAAGATAAGATTAAAGTACTTTCACTCGGTTTTCCGATAAGATTGATGTAATCCTCGAGAAAGGGGGTAAAATGGGTAAAGTATTGCCATTTATAAAAAAAGAGACGCCCGATCCAGCCGTAGCCAAGCTAGTCCAAGTTGCCGATGAGATAGACTCGATCATTCTCAGAAATCTTGAAGAAAAGGAAGTTGACCTGGTTGATTTAGCAGGATTGTTGTCCCATCGCTTAGGGACTTTGATCCGGCATATCGATCGTAAAGATCAACTTTGGTATGTGTGTGAACGAGTGTTGAAACGGCAGGCTAAGATTGACTAAAGCTTAGTATGTGCTGCTTTAATTCTTCGATACCGGTTTTCTTAAGGTTAGAGATGCATTTGATTTCTTTTGCCTGAATTCCGGACTGATCTACTATTTTTTGCGTTAGTTCAGTTTTTTTCTTCAGTTGAGCCTTTGAGATTTTGTCTGACTTGGTCAGCAAAATAGTTAAAGGAACATGTTGGCTGAGCCAAGCCATCAGCTTTAAATCCTCTGGTGCAGGATCCCTCCGACAGTCCATTAAGAATAAATACATTTTAACATTGGTTCTTTTTACATATCCAGCAACTAACCGTTCCCACTGCTGAGCGACATTTTTGGCCGCAGCACTATAGCCAAACCCAGGTAGGTCAGCCAAAATGATATCTGGTCCAAAAGTGAAAAAGTTGACCATTTGTGTTCTGCCTGGTGTTCTGCCATGACGAGCTAGATTCCGTCGGCCGGTTAGGCTATTAAGTAAAGTAGACTTGCCTGTATTGGAACGTCCAAAAAAAGCAACTTCAGGCAGATCGTAGTCGGGAAGTTGTTCTGGTTTCATTGCGCTAGTGATATAAGTACAATCCATGTATTTAAGTGCCAGTATGGTTAATAATTACGTTGCTATCGGCCAAACGGACCGACTATAGTAAGTCAGATCTATACGATGCAGCGTCAAAAACGAAATACTTATTTGTAATCTATTGAAATAATAGATTTTTTAAATGCGGAGTGATCATGGCAAAGATAAAGTTATTAGATGATGATGTTGTTAATAAGATCGCCGCTGGTGAAGTTGTGGAACGACCTGCTTCAGTTGTGAAGGAATTGGTTGAGAATGCTATTGATGCAGGGGCCAGTCAAATTAGGGTGGAGTTGGAAGAAGGTGGTCGCAAACTGATTTCCATCACTGATGATGGTGGTGGCATCGCTAGAGATGATATGGCATTGACGGTTCG
>PBRN01000230.1 GCA_002725955.1 Pseudobdellovibrionaceae bacterium | reverse complement strand
GCCATGGCCTTGAAAGCAAATTGTGTGCCTTCGCTTGCTTCACCAACTTTCTCTTTAGCTTCTCCAGCCCAAATCTCGTAGATGATGTATATCCAGGCTAACATACCCACTGCGAACAAGGGCCAAGTCAAACTAGAGGACATCTCCCCCGACTCAGCTAAGAATCCAGTCACGAGCATGACGATTGATGCCCCGAATAGTCTCCAGAAGAGCATAGCTGAAGCGGCTCCAACTGCGGCAAGAATCAAGTAAAACTCTGACACCTGTAATGGAACAGTAATCAACCAATCAACATATCTCAGAACCAGCGGTGACTCACCATTGTTTGCCCAATGCTCGCGCATGTAGGTGTAGTGATACCATGCGACACCTGTTACTAATGCAGCAACAGTCATCGATGTTCTCCACTTAGGAGCAACGTTTTGTCTTTCTAAAATGAAGAATACCGTGGATGCTAGCATCATGGCAGTTGCAAGCCAAAATGAAACGGCAACCATATCGCTCGAATCCAGAGATCCAGCGGTCAAATTCGTATTATTGGCTGACACAGTCCCTAAAGTCAACAAGGATAAAGTTCCAATCAGCAGCAGGCTAGATGTTCTCTTGAGGTTGGTTTTCAACATATCTCTCAAATGATGCTTTTACCATTTAGATATAAACTAATGTTTAATGTTATAGAGTAGAGGATTTTAATATTCACGATATGAGCATTTGCAAATATTTTAGCGAACTAGAAAATTGCCGTTAAAAACTAGTATCACTACTCTAAACACTCTAAATTTTTGGCTACTTTTTGCGCTGAAATAAACAAATCAATATAACCAGTACCATTTTACGGTTGATGTGGTGGTTTTTTGAGGAACATATTCGATGAGATGACTAAGTTTAGTGTAGACCGCCCGAAAAAGGCATTGGGAATCATACTGGTATTGATTTTAGCATTGGTTCCAAATGCTATGTTTATCAATTTTGACACTAGTGAGGACGCTTTTTTCCCAGATAACGAAACTGTTAGATTGCTAAATGAAGTCGAAGATGAATACCAAGCTTCAATTGACTTCATCCGTTTTATCGATGATATTGAAGCAGGAGATTTGTATAAAAACTCAACATGGCAAAAACTTGCAACATTAGAAGCAATATTACTCGAGAACCCTGATTTAGATAAATATCAATATCCCTTATTCGGAGTTCAAGCAAATAGCGGGATGGCTAGTACTGCAATACAGTGGCATAATATCCAAGACCAAGTAACTGCTACAACTTGGATAAATAACCTTAATTTAGCAATCGAAGAGGTTGCAAACTCTAGTAATGAAACTCTGAATTCGGCTCTTGGAAATCTATCTATTGCTAGTAATGAAATCCCCCGTCCAGGAGTAATTACTGCAGAAGAACTCCGTGATTGGCAGCCTGATGATCCGGAATTATGGCTCAAAAGACTAGACAGCGGGAACAACTTATCTGCATCTCTAAGTATTTCTGCAAGTCAATTGGGTGGCTTAGTACAAAGTCATCCAAATAGTAGTCAAATACCCGTAACAACAGGCCCTATAGCGGGAAAACTGGGGATTCTTATTGGAATGCAATCTATCGATTACCGTTCAATTATGATTTCAAATCTACCTGCTGATGACTCCTCTAAGCCTTGGGAATCAGATGGGCCGGTTTTAACAACATTTGTAGTAGTTACAGATCCAGTAGAATATGGTGTTGAAAATACAGGAGAGGTGCAAAAAATAATCACCACATGGGCTGATACTCTCAACCAACAAGCGATTAATGAAACTGATGATTCTGATATTTCTGTATTCTCTTTCTCACAACTTTCAACCGGACAAAACGCTAACTTAGGCAAAGAACTAGGGATTCTTAATTCTATATGTTTACTATTACTTGGTTTTATATTATGGAGTAAATTTAGGAGTAAAAGAGACACTTTCAACGTTCTAATACTAACTGTATTAGCAATTTTAGCGACTTATGGAATGGCTGGTTTCATCACATTACTAGGTAATAATATGGTTTTCAATGCCGCGATGAATTCCATACCGATTTTACTTCTAGCAATCGGTGTTGACTACGGATTGCACGTTGTTGCAAGGATTAGAGAAGAAATGCAGGACCAAGAGAAGAATGATCCACAAAACCGTGAAACATTACGTGACTTCTCTCTGGAAGCACGCGCCATTGCAATTCGTAAAGGAACGATTCTGACTTCAGCAGCATTATTGGTAGCAATTTTCACCGATATGGTTGGTTTCCTATCATTCAGATTTTCATCACAACAATTCCTAGTATCATTTGGTACAGTAATTGCCATTGGACTATTTTTCATCTACCTGCTAAGCATTACGGCTCTACCAGCATTAATGATGCTAATTCCTCCAAAGAAATTGCCACTTGCTAAATCTGGTAAGAATGACATCGGACCAATCTCTGAATGGGTTGGTAAAATTACAAAAACACCGGTTTTAGTAGTGATTGTAACAATTATAATATCTGTTCCAATGTTTATTGGCTTCCAACAACTCGAGGTTGGATTTGATACGCGTGATAACTTTGATGACTCTGTGCCAGTAGTGCAAGATTTCTTACTTATCGCTGATGAATTCCAAAGTAGTCCTTCGCCGCTATATGTGGTTCTCGAAGGAAATATTATCTCTCCCGATGGACGTTTAATCTACAACCAAATCATCGCTACATTATCCTCGACAGAAGGCACTAATGGGATTCCAATTGGCATATGGAGCGTCCTCGAAGACTCGAGAGTTTCAAATCCAGAACTAGATACATTGTTGACAAATTTAGACGATAGTGATGATTCTTGGAGTGACCTGCAAAGTTGGATAGAAACTGAAGATGGCCGAAATATTTCATCTAGTAATTTGAATTCAGATGCGACTCAAACAGTAATATCTTTCCAAGCAGCAACCTTGGATTGGCAGGCAACTGCTGATTTTGAATCAATGTTGAGTAGTGATTTGTCAGAACTTACGAAAGGTTACGACAACAAATATACAATCGAATTATCTGGTCGTTCGCTAATACTTGCCCAAATTACTGCAGACGTTGCAGATTCGGCAGTTCTTTCTACTGCCACGGTTGCTGGAGTGATCTTGATTATGCTTTCAGGTATCAATACCGTTAGACAGCAAAGTCTCACTAAAGGTTTTGCTCGCGGTTTCGTCACCTGGATTCCATTAATGGTAGTGGTTGTGTGGGTTTATGGGATTATGGGACTTACTGGCTACCAACTGAATTCACAAACAGTTACGATAGGAGCACTAACCCTTGGTTTAGGTGTGGATTATGCGGTACACTTCACTACAAGAATGGAAGAAGAAGTCGTTCATTCGCCAAATGCTGACCCTGCCGATTGGACAACCAAGTCGGCTGCGACAACGGGAAGAGCAATGTTTGGAGCCGCAATCACAACCGCAGGTGGTTTTTCTGTTCTGAATTTTTCATCCCTTGTTCCTTTGCAATTGTTTGGACAGGTCTTCGTCGTAGCAATTATACTAGCCCTAATATCTAGTCTATTGCTACTACCTGCATTGTATACACCGTTCCTTAAGCAAGATGCGCAGAAAGAGATAGCTAAGCAGAACTTACTAGAAAGTGAGTGAGATTCTATATTCAAGATTCAGTTATTGAATCGACGTCAATCGATATCGTATTTTTTGAATATCGCTATTCACTAGGGTAGGCATCCTATCTACTCCGAATCAGAATCGTTTCTTCGATTCTCATTTAATGCCTTCTTTAGTAAGAATTCTATATGTGAATTAAGAGAACGGAAGTCATTCTCTGCCCATTCTCTTAGGGCTTCATGGAGTTTATGATCAAGACGCAATAGTATCTTTTTCCGTTCCATATTGTCACATCACAATTTTCTCAATTGGAATCTTTATCGCTAGTAAAGCAGAACTCCATATCAGCAAATGAATCAACGTACCTGGAAGAAAAAGAATGAAGCAATAGAGTAAATCGCAATAAACAATAGTAGTAATATTGTGAAATAGAATGCTTTAGGTGCTTCTTCCCTAGTTTTCCACCCCTTTCCTCTGACGTGAACAGACTGCGTAACCCAACAATATCCTGCATATATCATCAAACCAATTGGTATGAGCAACTGCAATAGTTTAAGCGATGAATAGTCCATATGTAGCCCTCACTGATAGAGAGTTCCGGTATTAACAACAGGAGTGGTGTCTGTTTCTGAACATAATACAACTAGTAAATTGCTGACCATTGTCGCTTTTTTGTCCTCATCGAGTTCGATGATCCCCTTGACACTGAGTTGCTCTAGCGCAAGTTCAACCATACCGACCGCTCCCTTGACAATCTCACTGCGTGCTGCAACAACTGCACTCGCTTGTTGACGCCTCAACATTGCTTGTGCTATTTCGGTGGAGTATGCTAGATAACTAATTCGTGCTTCTAGAACCTCGATTCCGGCTCGCGATAAACGTGCTTGGACCGATTGCTGTAGTTCTGCTGCGATTACATCTTGGCCACTTGAAAGAGAGACGCCGCCAATATCTTTCTCTTCGATTGCATCATATGGGTACTTAGTAGCCATTTCACGCAGTGCTGCCTCACTTTGAATCTGTACGTAATGAGCATAGCTCTCAACTTCGAATAACGCTTCAGCAGCGTCAAAAACGCGCCACACCACTACCGCAGCAATGTCTATTGGATTTGCATTTACATCGTTTACCTTGAGTTCCTTTGATTCAAAGTTGTTTATTTTGAAAGATATACGCGATTTGTGATACAATGGATTAAGGAAGAATCTGAAACCTTCAGTTTTGAGAGTTGAAACATATTTTCCGAAGAATTGTACCGCAACTGCTTCATTCGGATTGACAATCACGTAACTGTTCCACATAATTAGCCACAATGGGGCGGTGATGATAAGAAGAAGAGATGCTAACGATGCGGATATCAGCAACCCCAGGTTGACAATACTCAGAAGTAGATGAAGCCCTAAACCCAAAAAACCGTTCAATGACTTTGATTCAAGATCACGAAATTGAGGTTCTTGGTTTGGGTCCATTTGGATTGTTGTTGCCGGTGGTGCTTGCATGAACATCCGACATCGCAGTCATTAATAAAGATATCAATCTGATATCACTACGATATTGTAAACGTTGATTTAAACGACTTAGGGCACTATTGTAAACTCTGAAGCAATATCAATTGACTAATATTTTTTCATTACCATCTACTCTAATTCCTTGATAGTAAATTTGAACTAATAATTCGCAAGATGAAGCACATATCTGGAAATCGTTTTCTTTGACGTAAATAGTTTCATTACTATTCCATCGACTTTCATTTTGATCTGTATCTATCAAAATACATTGTGATGGTTGTATTTTCTCAGGGTCATTTAGGGCTTGAAATGGCTCTCCGTCAATCCAAGATACAATTAGGCTAATCTGCCTTTGTTTATCGTCTGCGTCATAGTAACTCAAAAATTGAAGTTTATACTTCGTCGAACCATCATCGATAACATATACCCGTTCCTTTGCCTCGATTCGATGAACAGAGAAATTGTAATCATACCAATCTAATCTTTCATCTGAGTTTTCTGAGTAGTTTTGAGTATTTATATCTGAATATTTTAATGTGTTAAACGGAATTTCATCCGTGAAAAGTCCTAATACATCTTTGCCCAAAAAAATATCGGTTTTTGAAAACTTTAACGTATGATTACTTTCAGTAGATTGTTCCATTCTCCCGACATCTAAGTACACAAAATCGTCGGAATCTGCATCGATTTCTACATTGAAAGTCAAACCGTCTGCTGCAAGTGATGATTTTATCTTATCACTATTTTCAGTTGAAGAAATCAATCCTCCTGTAGTACATTGGAACTCATTGTTATCCTTACTAAGAATTACTCTCGTAAGAGACCAGTCTAAATTATCACTACCTGATTCGAAACTTAAATCGAATAAATGGTCACTATAATTCTCAGAAACATCAGATTGAGAATCATTTATTGCGAATATATTTTCAGTGCCAACCTCTAAATCATACTTGTAAATGATTACACCCCAATATATGGAACCAAGTAAGGAAAGAACCAGGAATCCTATGATTGTTTTTTTAGCATAACTAATCATTCTGATTCACCTAAAGATGAGTGTTTAACCTTATTTGATTTACCATTATAATAATCCAAAGCAGCTCCTGCTGGGAGTAGGACTGTCCACCATTTAGGCCTCTTGAAATCCCCTTCTTCGGTTACGAAAGAACGGATTAGCATGGATAGAAGATCGATGATTACCACAACTACAAAGACTACGATTAGTAAAGCAAATGCTCTATCATAGTCAAATGGTGGATTGATATAATTGTCAATATACATTCCAATACCCCCAGCACCGACTAATCCGAGTACTGCGCCATGTCTAACATTATATTCAAACATAAACANAAGTTGNCTTAACAAGTGATTACTAGATTCTGGTATTACGATATGAAATACTCTTTCNGAATGTGTTAGACCCATTGCCATACCTAATTCAAGTGGAGCATTTGAGATTCCTTCAATCGATTCGTACTGAAGTTTTCCAAGATAGCCAATAGTGTACAAAGTCATAGCCAAAATACCAGGTAATGGTCCAAATCCGAGTGCTATAGCAAAAAGAAGCGCCCAAATAATACTAGGCAGACTTCTCAAACCTGCTAAAATAATTCTTGCTACCAAATTTATTGGCAGTGGAGCAAGATTATTCGCTGCTATCGAAGCAAGGGGGACCGCAATTATGAAGCCAATCAATGTTGAAATGAAAGCCATTTTCATGGTCACTAGCATCCCAGTCCATGCTTTAGAACAGAATAGTTCGAAATCTTCAACACAAATATCACCATTCGGTTTGTGTAAAGAACCATCACCCCAAACCTCCGCTTCTAAGACTGACCAATCAGGGGGCCACAAATCTTCTGTGAAGAAAATCTTCAAGTTTTCTGGAGCACTTTCGATTTGATCCCAATCCTCTACTAACTCATCCATAAATGACCAAGTTAGGTAAAGCAATACAATACTAGTAAGAATCAGTTTCTTATTCATCGAAACCACCTTCTTCAATTAATTGATTGTCGATTACTCTCCATACTCTATCTGCCATTTGTAAAGCTCTTTCTTCATTATGCTCGACCATCAATAAAGTAGCACCTAGATCTTTTACGATTCTCTTTGTCGCCTCAACTATTGATTTTACATTCTCAGAATCTAACTCGCCAAGAAATTCATCTGCCAAAATCAATTGTGGTTTTTGAATCAATGTACGAGCAATTGCGACTCTTCTTTGCTGCCCTCCAGATAGAATCCGAACTGGATGGCTCGCTAAATCTTCAATATTCAACGACTTCATTGCATCTTCAATATCAGTTCTAAGCGATCTGTTTAGAGGGAAAAATGCTGTGAACCATTTTGATCTTCTTGCTAATGCTCCCAATGCGATGTTGCTTCGGACACTAGAGTGGCGAATCAATCCAAGTTTCTGGGGGATATACCCTATACCTCCCCTCTTGGGGATATCATGAGATATATCCCCCGAAAGGGGCCTAAGCAAACCTGCTATGGTCCGTAAAAGAGTGGTCTTCCCAATACCCGAAGGCCCTAAGATTGCAATTGTTTCTCCTGCATATATGTCCTTACTGATCTTTGAGACCAGTGGTTTATTGTATCCAATTGAAAGATTACTTAACACTAGTATCTTGTCGTCAGAGCTAGAACTATGTTCTACATCGTTGGAGAAGTCATCTACGGTGTCCAAACAACCATCCCCACATTATACCGTTGGATAGATGTATTTAGATTCGGTTGCTTCAATATCTGGATTTGCACCTAGGGCGGAGGTGCTAGGTACAAATCCAGACATTAGCGATATGTGTTTCTTCTGCATCATGCAGATGTATCAGCTGCTGTGATTCCATACTTTTCAGCGTGGTAGTACTGAGATAGTCCAGGTATAGCCTCTAGTAAGCTAGAATAGCTACCGAGGTGATTCTGACTATTTCCTGCATTCAACTTGTAACCCTTTGAGGTCACGGTAGAGATGATTTCACTTCCACAATGAGTCATAGCGATATCTGCTACTTGATGAGTTACTGTGTTGTAACATCCAGTGAATGTTTGTCCACCCATCGAATAATTTTCAACCCACATCTCATCGCCCCAGTTTAGCATAGCATTTAGGATTGCATTTCTGGTGTGAACGTCTAGGAAATCAGCATTATACATTACCGGATGGCTTGGTGATTGACCCCATGATGGCAATTGCACGTATTGATCCATTGGTAAGCACCAATCTGAATTATCTGATGCGTTGTCGCTACCGCAGTATTTTGCTACTGTGCTGAAGTCATCACCCTTAGCGAATGCTACATCTCCATATCCTGAACTCAAGCATTCTACTGCTCCACCGTAACCGGAATAAAGTGCACCGCTATCTGGAATAGATGCTGCATTACCGTTACTGGTTGAACCATCAAAGTGAGCATCGATAGTTAATCTAAGTGAGTTGATATCGGTTGCATCTCCGACTGGAGTTACATATCCGTTTCCGATCAAGTAACCCATTGGCATAAGCATTCCAGCAGACTTTAACCAACCTGTGTGGCATGATGTCTTACCCGCTAGAAGTGCGAATGGGTCAGTGGAGTCGTCGTCATCTAGTGTTGCGTTAGCAACATCAGTTCCCTTCAAGACCCATGCAGATGCGTTATAGTAAGTATCTCCTTCTGGAGTTGTTGTTTCAACTGCTAGAGTTGAGAGGCCATATTGCTTCCAACCAATCCATGCAGGTCCTCCTTCCATAAATGCTATGTCTGCAGTTCCAAACCTTAGGGCTTGGATGATCATTCCCTCAGAGGATACATCGTAAAGATTGACATTTACTCCAAGGTCTGCAGCTAATCTGTCTGCCATTCCTTGTGCGTTAGCATTAGCGCTAGCATCATCAGCAAGGTAGTATGCGATATTGATTGTTGATTTTAGTGCGCCTGTAGAGGAACCATTGGTGAATGCATTCCCGTATTTACTAGAAATACCAGGGATATTCATCAGTGCAGCCCCATAGGTGCCTAGATGAGTTGTTGCATCTGTTGCAATCATTGCACTTGTTCCAAGAACATTCTCAAGAATTGCTAGACCGTCTGCGTCATCTTTCATTGCTACAAGAGCATCGCGAATCAGAACTTCCTTAGCGTCATCCAATACTGCATCGTTAAACATTACTGAGTGGCTTGGAGATGAACCGAACTTTGGTAGTGCGACATATTCGCTCATTGGCAAGCACCATGCTGCGTTATCAGTAGCAACTTCGTTGTCACAGTAAGATCCTACTGTGGAATCCTTTGCGAAAGCAACATCCCCATATCCTGAACTCAAGCATTCTACTGCTCCGTCATATCCGGAGTAAAGTGCGCCAGATTCTGGAATCGAAGCTGCATTGCCGCCGCTCTTACTTCCATCGAAGTAGTGGTTGATAGTTGTGCGGAGTGTTTCTGTATCATTCATGTCTCCTGCTACAGTTACGTATCCATTACCAATCAAGTAACCCATTGGCATTAGCATACCTGCGGATTTTAACCAGCCAGTGTGGCAAGATGTTTTACCTTCCATCAAGGAAAATGGATCCGTTGTATCGTCTCCGTCTAGATGTGCTTTTGCAATATCTGAGCCGTTTTTGACCCATGCGTGAGCATTATAGAAAGCACGGCCATCTGATTTTGTATCAGCTGCCATTACGTCCAATCCATATGCATTCCAGCCAACCCATGCTGGGCCGCCATCAATATTCATTGCAATATCTGCATTCCCGAATCTTAATGCTTCCATTGCGAGTCCTGAACTACCGACATCATAGAGGCTGACGTCCATATTCAACTTCTCACAGAGATAA
>PBRN01000229.1 GCA_002725955.1 Pseudobdellovibrionaceae bacterium | reverse complement strand
TGTCATGCCGCAAATTAACGCCGTCATCATCGACAGCCCTATGCGTGACACAATGACGAGGATTCAGACATACCCTTGTACACCGGCCATACCTACCTATATGATGTATACACAAAGGCAAGATATATGCGATAAAAATTAGCAGACAGGCAGGGAAATTAAAGTCACAGAATGAACGACATTCAACCCTTTCTCCAAGTATAAAAATGATCTAGTGAGTGAATCAATATTTACTATGCGGAAATTATATTTGGAGCAAAAGCTTTAGATGACTGGGTTTGCGTTCGAAGTGTCGAAGTATATGGAAACAAATCGAAAACTCTGCTGAAATCTCATTGTACGTCCCGTTGCCACACTACTGACAAAATGATACTCTGTATAAGGCCAATATATCTCAGAACTCAAGCAAATAAGGTGAACTAAGGTTATGTCCGATGACAAAACCATTATAGCGGATCCATCTGGTATAAGCGGGTTTACCGGAACGAAAAAATCAACTAACGCCTGCCTAATTCAATATAGTGGCACTAACTTAGGCAAACGATTCACGCTTGAAAAAGTTGAAATGATTGTGGGCAGATCCCCTCAAGCAACCATCGTTATCAATGAACAAAGCGTTTCCAGACAACACGCAAAGTGCTGCCTAAATAACAATCAGGTGGAAATCGAAGATTTGGGAAGTTCCAATGGCACTTTTGTAAACGACCAAAGAATCAGTTCACGCCATGCTCTCAAAAATGGCGACATCCTGCGACTTGGCGCAGTATTATTTAAGTTTTTTACCCACGATAGTAATGAAAACTTATTCCATGACAAAATTTATCGTATGGCGAACATCGATTTCGGGACTCAAACCTTCAACAAAAAGTACTTACTAGAGGCTCTGGCAACAGAATATAAAATAGCAAGAACCTATACCAGACCACTTTCCACGATCTATTTTGACCTCGACCATTTTAAAAAAGTTAATGATACTTACGGTCATAGTGCTGGTGATTTTATTCTGAAGGAAATCTCAGTCCTAGTAAAAGGCATAATCAGGAAAGATGATATATTTTGTAGGTTCGGAGGCGAAGAGTTCGTGATCCTATTACCAAATACAGGTAGTAATAAGAGTTTTGAGCTTGCCGAAAGAATTCGCAAAGCCGTTGAAGCACATAACTTTGTCTTTGAAAATAAAACAATCGACCAAAAAGTATCTATGGGGGTCAGCGAACTTACAGCGGAGATGAAACTCCCTAAAGAACTGTTAGATAGTGCTGATCAGAAACTATATCAGTCAAAGCAAACAGGTCGCAATAAAGTGACTATGTAATTATAGGAAACAAAAATGTTCCGTAAGTGGGCATATAAAATATTTTTTATAATTTTTTGGAATATTTTTATTTTTGGATGTATTTCTTCAGCTGGCCCAAATAATATTGTGCATGAAAATCCAGCAGAAGATGAGAATTACGATAAGAACTATGAAAGATCAACCTCCAATGCAGAATTAGTGAAAAACTTTGAAACTCATTTCATTATATATGCAACCAGATTAAATACCTCTTTCCGAAGTAGCTTGGCAAAAAGATACCTAAAATTATTCAATGAACCACAACCCATACTAGCAGAACTTAGTGCAAAATCAGGTTTCTTTGTAAGCGTATACACACGAAATAGAGATAAAATAAATTTAGCTGATCAACATATATGGAATATTCAACTGTCCAAAGGAGGGGAAAAAGTCAACCCGACAACAATCCGTTACCTAAAGGATAAATCTCGCTGGCAACCATTTTTTAAAGACATATCTCCATGGAGTCGTGAATATCTTGTCATATTCGATATCGATACTGGCACAAAAGATGAAAAATTAGCCGTTGACGGCGCCAGTCAACTTCTGTTTTCCAATTCAGACGGTCGAGCGATATTTAATTGGTAATCCTGAACCTCTTAACACCTAAAGAGGGATGATCTATGCAGCGAACTCACTATCCAGTGTTAGCTTTAATCACGTTGGGCATAAGCTTATTGCCGATGGCAACGTCTATCGGATCTAACCTTGAATATGAATATTCTCTTATCACATCTATCCTGATGATATTACTATTTCCTCTTGCTGGATTATTTAAAGGTATCCCTGTACAAAATAAATTGATCGGACGATACCTAAACAAAGGTTGGATATATTGTCTCTGGCTATTATTTATCGGCCCAATATTAGGACTAATGCCTGGGTTTATGAGTTTCCAGCTTAATATCTGCCCCTGTTATCCTGGGGAGTTTTATTTCTGGATGGTCATTCAATGGCTTCCATCTTGGCTTATAGCAAATGCTGCCTTGAATATCATTATTGAACTAAAAAGCAAAAATATAACTTCCATCAAAATTGCCACCGCTTTCGCCTTATGTACACTTTTCCTGATGCTTCACTTAATATTGGTAATATGGCTAGAACCTCAAAAGAGAATAACTCACTTACTAGTCGGTTTTCTTCACGGACCTATATATGACAATTGGATACCTGTTGATGGTGGAATTATCCTCTCCCGAGTCGCCCACTGTCTAATTGCAATTACAGTGCTACTGATGATTCGAGGTTATAAAAAAAACTTACAAAAGCTGCAGATATCAGTGTCGATTGCTCTATATATCGCTTGTGTTATTACTTCCATACAATACCCCAGCACACACAATTTCAAAGAAAGTTTAAACAAGCTATTACCATGGGCTATCAAGGGGGAAGGGTTTCAAATCTACTACCGAGACAATAACAATCAAACTAACTCTGAAGTACCCACCTCAGTCAAAAGACTTTTTCGAGATACTCTATTTCATATCAATGAGTTAAAGGAAACACTCGGAGACGACCTGCCTTTTGTAGAAATCTATGTTTATCCAGATCGCAACTCTAAGAAAATATGGTTCGGCGGTGGAAGTACCGACATTACAGACGTATATACGCCCTCAATCCACTTGACGGGGAATCGCTGGCCTCATCCCACGCTGCGACACGAACTAGTTCACGCACTATCTTCAGACTTCGGCTTTCATGGCCTCGGATTTCATCCAAATATGGCATTTACTGAAGGCTTAGCAGTTGCCTTAGCACCACAAGAGAGAAAACTAACTCTTCATGAAAGTGCAGGCTCGCTTTTCTATAAAAAACGCTTTCCGACTCTAAATAACTTATTTTCAATCATGTTCTGGAAAGAGTCAGGTCGAAGAGCATATGCCGTAGCTGGCTCGGTAATCCAGCACCTAATCGCTACCCATGGTTTTAGCAAAGTAAAAGAACTTTACGCTGGAGAACGCTGGGAAGATATCTACCAAGAAAAGCAACTGCCGATGCTCAATATTTGGAAAAAAATGGTAAAAGAACAATACGACGAACAGCATCATGGCATACAAGCTGAATATTTGTTCCGCTATCCTGGAGTATGGAGGGATAAATGCCCGCACACCAAGGCTGTATTAAGAAGGCCTAAAAAAGAAAGCTCATTCATTAGTTTTAGACAACCTCAAGATTGGAACCCCAGAAAAGACTACTGGCAATGGCGAGTAAAGCAAGATGGGTTGAACTTACAAAACAGACTAAACTATTGGAATCAAGAAATAAAGTATATGTCTAAGCTAAAAAATAGACCTAAGTCACGATCTGAATTTCTGCTTAGATCTTTAAATACGTCAAGAAAATGGCCGCCTCAATCTATCGAAGATATTGAACTAGCAATTTTAGAAAGTGACTTTCTAAGACTATTGGGAGAAAGAAAAAATAGCATTGCACTACTTAATCGATTAAAGAATTTTTCTAAAGAAAAAGGGATTGGTGATAGTTTAGTTAGAAAAATAGAAGCCAGAATCTTAGTTGAAAACGTTGGGCGTAGTAAAAACAGATTATCTTGGAGAAGGTATCTTGCGGGCTGGATTTCAAAGATACCTGATCAAGTAAAAGGAAAAGAAGCATGGATTTTTCACTACCTCAGGCTAAGACGTGGACAAAAAGAATTATATAAGGATAATTACTTAAATCTAATAGCTAGAATCAGTCCTCCATCACAACTCGCTGCTACTTTTAAATCAGAATGGTACAAGTACCTAGGTCATCGATTTATGGAAGTAGAACGGTATCGGAAAGCTGCAAGTTCTTACAAAATGGCAGCAGATGTGGCCAAAAGTGGAAAAAAAGATATCTATCATCAGTACAGCCGAAAAGCAATGTTCTATGATTCATACGGAAGCATCACAAAGGATCATCAGCAAAATTCACTTTAGATGAGATCTAGTCGGATATATAGCCACGATATCTAGATTCTATTCTCAAGTGAATTTCAAAGAGTTTTGGAAATAACTTGGGGTCAACCAGAGCCTGACCTGCAAGAAAGTAACTTTCTGTTTTTCTGCCTGATCGAATATCCTGAACCATTGAATTTTGATTGAGCTCAGTTGCATTAATCAAAGAAACCAACTCGGAAAACACTTCCTCTGGAGAGGCATCCCAGCTGCACCAAAGCAACTCTCCTAAATCCCAAGACTCTGAAAATAATGATTTCAGTATATTGGTATGATCCAAAGCTTCTCCATTGGTGGATAGATTCAGATCAGCACACAGACTATTCAGACAAGTATTGAAAAGCCACTTTTTACGCACACTTTTTTCGACTTTTGCGTCAAAATAAAGTCTATGACTTTTGGCTAACTCGGACAAATATCTTTCTTGATGACTAATCGATCCATCTTGCCATATTCCCCATCGCACCTCACCTTTATTGCCAGAGATAAGCCAATGTGTATCAGCTTGTCT
The DNA here is from genome assembly GCA_002725955.1 of Pseudobdellovibrionaceae bacterium. Taxonomy (GTDB): domain Bacteria; phylum Bdellovibrionota_B; class Oligoflexia; order Oligoflexales; family Oligoflexaceae. Next base: position 15,655 of record PBRN01000229.1, on the reverse strand, counting down.
CTTTACGGGAATCGTTACTATACCTCGACGTAACTGATGACCAAAAACACTTTTATAGCGTTCCATTATTTCATCAACAGCCCCATTGCAAAGAACAATGACTGGAACCATCGGTAAATCCATAGCTTTTATTCTGCCAAGAGCTGCATCCAAATCTCCCGCCTTAGTTGCGACAAAGATAAGAGATACATCCTGTAATTCCCACTCAACATTAAAGTAAACCTGGTGGACGACATCCATCGACTCGATGGTAGCTTTATGATCTATCAACTTCCCAACACGATTCACAAATCGGGGGCTCATGCCTAATGACTCCAGAATGTAGCCTAGGACAGAGCCAACAGCACCTGGACCAAAAATCAGAGGTCTGATAGAAAATCTTTTTGCTATATTTTGATTGTTACTCATCTTCAATTCCAGTTAAGCAGGAAATAAAGGTAGCAACTTATCATTATTGAAATATGGATACAATTATATCTGCTTACTGGTTAGCTACCATTGAATCATGAAGGACATATTCACTAATGCACAGATCTATAACCTCACAACGGGATATATATTGGGGCTCAAACCAAAACAAAACACTCAGTTCTTCCCATAGTTGCTGACCAAATGCCTCTGTAACAGCTTCAATTAAAACTTCTCTAAAGTCCTGATAATCCCAAGCTTGAGCATTTTCAAAAACCAAACAAGCTTGATATCTCTCATTGATAGCCTGAAAACTGCTATGAAAATTATGATCAACAAACGACTTCATAAATTGATTCAGCCGTATACGATTTTTTTTCATAAACAACTTTTTCTTATTATGCTTGTATTCTCTTAACGAGATGACCTTTCCCATGTCATTACTACTAATCCTTTCTCTGGTCCATTTCTTGCATTTTTACAGTAAAAAAAGGCTCGATAACGTCCCAATTTACATAGTATGTATCGGTGAAATTTGAAACTTACTTAATTAAATTCAAGCTACCAGGTATTTCTTACTGACCTCAACTAGGAAAAAATTAACAATTTCAGGATATTGAAGGATTTTCCTTACATTTATATACTGAGATCAGGGTAATTGAGAAAGGGTTTCCTATGATACATCAAGTCGGTAATACTATTTTCGATCATCAAGGCAAAATAGCTATAGTCACTGATAGAGATGAAAATACACATCAATTGACAGTGGAGACCGGAGGCAAAAACTTCGAAAAATCCTCTAAATACCCTCTTATTAATGGCCTAAAGCCACAAGAACGTAAATACTATAACGATGTCATGGACGAGGCATATGAAAAAAAAGAGCCTATCGAACGTATTAACCTGATACGAGATAAGCTTAAAGAAATTCCAGAAGACCCAAATACACACATTTTAAGAAAATACATATCTGCTGAAATGGCTCATATTATGAATACTCATAAGGTTTGGCCACGAGAGTACACAATCGCAGCTGACAAAATTACATAATTTTTGGATCTAATTTTTATTTGGATCTCAATTAAAGCATATGGAGGAGGGATTTATGCCGTTAAATGTAGGGGACTATGTGGCTAAGGCTGGGATTTATACCAATCCCGGTGTGGTTACCAAAAGAAATGATGATGGTACGGTGGAAGTCGATACAGAACCAATGACGATCTACAAATTCCATCGNCATGCAAATACGACTGGCCTAACTGANAAGGAAAAAGCNGCTTTTAATCAGATCCTAGATAATGTCTACGTAAAAGAAAATGATGTCGAAAAAATTAATGACATCCAGCTCCAGATTGATGAGCTCAAAAAAGATCCTACTAATAAAAATATNGTCCAGTANCTTAGAAATCAACAGTCNCATTTAGTTCGAAAAGCAAAAGAACTGCCACGACAATACGTATGGGATGAAGATAAAATTAAAGTCTAAAACNAAAAAAACCGCCTCNTTAAAGCCGGTTTTTTAGTTTTAGTACTGCTAGTCANAAATTCACAAATCTGCAGGCAGATCTGCTAGTTCATCTTCTACAGCTGTTAAAGTAGGGGCAGTCGTTCCTACCTTTTCATTTAGGGAGACAACTAGACCTTCTGCAATCTCTCTAAGAGATGTTACAGCTTCTTTATTTTTGGTTTTAACCAACGGTGTCTTACCAGCCATAAGCTGTCGAGTTCTATGCGAAGCCACAGAAACTAAAGCAAAACGGTTTTCTATGTTTTCCAAACAGTCTTCAATCGATACTCGAGCCATTATGGTCCCCTTTTATTACAAACAGAATCAATGGGTTTCATAGATTAATTCTTACCTGATAGTCAAGAAATCAATAAATTTTTGTTTATAATGTAACANTTANCTATATCNNAAAGAGCTCAGTTGAGCCATTACCTAATNAATTATAATAGTTTACTTAGCCTCAATGATCAAAAGATATATTGNNNNAGNCAATATGACACATANTCAAACCGATGGTATAATAAAACAACATCAAAGGGTTAAGACTTCAAAACGGAATTTGGTATGCTTCTGGTTCGTTGCACTACATTAATAATTAGCATTCTAATCTTTTCTCAAAATNTATCTTATACCTTTGCTGCTCCCGNAAANAATNCAGTTAAAAGTTCNAAAAAAAAGAAAAAGCAATCTGCACAAAAACTATATCGAATAGCCCAAAANTACTTTGAAGCGGGAAAATACCAAAAAGCNGCTGACTCATATATNATGATTTTGCGGCTTTATCCCAAGCATAAGCAATCAAAGCTTCAACTAGCNAAGTCNTTCTATGCGCTCAGAAAAAAAAATCGAGCTCTCGACTTATTCAAATCCATTGACCCCGCATCCTTAGANCCNGAAAGCCGTGCGGAATATGGNTTACTTCTATACGAAAGTGAAAAATATGAAGCTGCNATCAGTCAATTCAAAAAGGTGCCAAANGGNCANCCCATNGCNGACCTAGCNGGCTATTATGGCGCNGTGAGTGCCGTGAAGATTANAAAATACAATCTAGCCAAAGACTTTATTAAACAGGCAGTTGTTTTACCCGACGAGCTATCCGAAAGCCGACGTTTATATCGAGANCACATCAACAAAATGATCGCAAAAATACAAAATGAGATGATTAAAGATAAAGNAANTCAACCAANCCCACCNCCCAAAGCTCCAAGAGTTCCNGCATACAAAAAANCCAGTATGAAACCCCAAAAGCAAAATAAAACGCCTTCACGAAAACGTCAAAGATTTACAGAAAANCCCACCGAAGGTAAGGTCAANATCATTTATCAAGATCAATCACCAGAATATGGACCAACCAATAGACAANCCGGCTCAAANCTTATTACCAGAGGTTCATTCACTACTAGCCAGCAAACAAAGAAATTTATAAAAAAAATTCCTATAAACTTAGGTGNAGCTTTCACTGGAGCCCTAGAATCAANNTCACCTAANGGCTANTTAGAATATATACCTACAATAGAAAAAAATCAGGACCTGAAAAATCATTTCTACAGCAAAATGACNAACTCTATTAANGCTGGNGAGATTACTCTTGATGCNTGGTCCGAATGGCAATTCAGATCATCCAGCTGGCTAGGNATCTCTGGACAGCACTTTCATGTGCTAACGAACCAAGANGAAAACAAAAGTCTAAGTAATAGTTCTGCTAACATCTATCTGGGNCATCGACAAAAAACNAGAAAATTCANGGCCCAAGTAGGNGGGCACATTATTGATGACAACATTTCCAGCTCAAAATACGGGCTAACTAATCAAACCTTTAATGGCTCAATGANAGTNTTGCCCAANACTTTTATACTATTAAAAATAAATGCTCAGCAGTTCTACTATGATAAAAAGATCGATGGACCNGGCAACAGNTTATATGCAGGNCTCGGATTNCGTTATCAACCNTTGCCGTGGCTAGCTGCAGAAGCNACTGGCCGATTGCAAATAATGCAAGACTTTAGAATACATCAATCAAATACAGATACTGTAGAAATAGCATTNGACGAGAAATCCACCCTAGGATCAATCAAACTTATCNTCTTATACAAAGACTGGTTNANGTTCACCTATCAATATAGCCAAGACACNAGAAAGTGGACNGATACCTTTAAGAGCGTCTCTGAAGACGCCTCTGAGTATCTATTCAAAATTCGNCCCGATATAGTGGTAGAACAAGTCATACTAGCCCAAGTCAATTACCCATTTTCTGGAAAATAATATGGATACACAATGGATTACAAATCTNGCACAAGCCACTTGGAATGGNNAAAATTGGACACTTGAAGACCCCGATCAGGTAAAAAACTGGACTACAGCCTGTCTNGTCAATTTCATGCCTGAACTTTTTGAGGCTATCACTGAAGCAACCGCACTATATAATCAATATGCATCCGATAAGNGAANAATTAATATANTACCNTGTAGAGAAGAAGCTNATCAAATAGGCTTTATGCTAACCGTNGGCAAACAGCAACTCAAAGTCGTTCAANCTGANCAGACAATAAAGATCATCGTACAAACNNCCAAAAACAGCTCTTACCANGCCATAATAATACATCAATTCCATCCTGAACTTGACCCTTTTGGAGGAATATCATGGATCATGNATGGAAAATCAGCTATGACGATGGAGTTTATGATTAAGCATATTCTNACAGAATGCTGCTTCATCGATCANATGCAAAACCAATAGGGCTGGATATTCACATTGAAGATTTTCTTTTCCGAAACAGATCCTGATGTGATCTTAAATAAGATTTTGAGTGAGCTNAAAACNAGAGAGCTNGGNAAAATTGTAAATTTCGAGCTCGAGAATGATGGCGATATGGTACTTACAATATCCAAGCTCGGGAAATCTAAACTTTTTTTCAAAAGANCAACACTTAATGACGGGCTCGAGTTCAAGCTCTTCAAGGAGAAAATCGCACTAAGCCANAGGCCTTTGAAAGAAAGTGTGACCAGCAAAATTTTCAAAATNATTGAGAAGATTGGCGGAAAAATCGAAGCTTGATTTTCATGCGTNNAGGACCCCATGGCGGATCTGAGCAAGAAATTTTACTTTCCANTCTGGAGCGGNAGCTTCGCCGAATCTGTTGACNATGAGTCGACACGCCATTCAGAGATAAAAGGCCTAGAACTCATGGAGTCCGCAGGTCTGGCAGTAGCAGAACAAGTCTTGGCACTATGCAGCCCACATCGCAAGGTCATCACACTAGCGGGAAAAGGAAACAATGGAGGAGATGCTATTGTTGCAGCCATTCACCTCAGCAAAAAGAACATCAATGTAAAAATCATCATAGTAGAGCCCCCTCAGAGTAGTTCATGCAAGCTCCAAATGGAAAGAGCTCAAAGTATTGGTATCCCAATAGAAAGCTGGACCCCGAACAAAATATCCTGGCCATCTGCGGCAATTATTATTGACGGTTTCTTAGGTTTAGGAGTCCGAGGTCAACTACGCGAAAGTGATATCAAAGCATGCCTAGAGGAGGCCAATAAACACCGAGGAGAGGTTTTTGCTATAGATTTACCCTCTGGCTTAGACCCTGATTGCTGGAAACAAGGGGCCCCTCCCCTGCCAGCAAATCATACCGTTACATTTGGCCAGTTCAAACCAGCACATGTACATTGGCCGACAAAGGGTTTTTGCGGCAATATTACAGTCCGAAAAATTGGTTTTGCTGAAGAAGCTATATCTAAGGCCGATCCCGATCAAAACTGCATGTGGCAGTTACTAGATCAAGAGAAAATCATTAAAGAATCTCCATTCCAGCAACTAGCATCTGACAGCCATAAATACGATCGTGGTCATGTTTTAGTCATCGGAGGAAGTCCTGGAAAGTATGGAGCCCCCCTCATTACCGCTATGGGAGCACTGCGAACTGGAGCTGGATGGGCCACTATTGCTTTACCGGAAAAAATCACCCCTATTGGGCAGCATATTCCACCCGAAATAACATTTGAACCTTTTTTTACCAATTCCAAATTAGATATTGAGCTCTTCAATAAATTCGTTTCAGAGAGAAAAGTTTCAAGTGTAGTCCTCGGCCCTGGTACCTTGAAGCAATTTATTAATAAGAAAACTGTAGATTGCTTTAAACAGCTTCAAGAAAAAAGAAACATCTTTATTGTTATAGATGCAGGTGCTCTACATGGAATTGGCGACCTACTGAGTCACACCCCTCTTAACCCGGAGCTTACATTACTGACACCTCACCCCGGAGAGTGGAGAAAGCTGTCAATAACAAGACCTGTTCCCGAACCGGATTCGAACCCAAAAAATATCAAGCAGATTTATAAGGATTTACTACTTTTTGGTACAACTGCCATCTATAAAAATGCTGCTCCGATAGTATTTGACCCGAAACTTCAGAAAGCTATTGTCAACAATAATGGACGCCTCTGCATAGCAAAAGCTGGAACGGGAGACCTATTAGCAGGGATTGCTGCTGCTCATGGCAAATTTTGGAGTGCTTCAGGATCAGCCCTGAGAGCGCAGGCACTCATTTACCATGCAGCCAAAATTGAGGAAGAAAACCGGGGGCCAGAAGGCGTTTTGCCTACTGATTTATTGCAAAGGATTGGGATTTAAGCCCAACATTTCGCAGGAAGCATGCTCCACTAACAGCTTCACTCAATCTATCTGAAAAAGTAATAATGTGAGTCTTAAGGCTTTTATGTTCTTGGATAAAGTCTTCAAACCATAATTCTTCAATTTTCTGAATATCAGGAGTAATATTTGTGGGCTTAAATTGCTCAAAATACCAATTAAAATCTTTACCAGAGCTGGCAATATTGAGAAGAACTGCCCCCTGACTGACCAGAGCGACCATTTCAGACTCTGTGATAACGATACTAGAAGTAATCTTCACTAATTCACGAAGCCTTTGATGCATATCTTCTAATGGCATGGAAAGCCAATCACTCAATTCCTGTATTGTTTTGGGAGCCGAATCTTCTGACCATAAACGGGAGAATTTTTCCTGAAGTAATACAGGAAAGCACGGTATATTGAGATCTGTTAATGGAGTATCTCCACGCCACTCAAACATTTTAACAATACTCCTTTGTCTCAAAGTAAGTTCTGTGGTGCAGCTAACCAGTCACCCAAACTAGTAGCTAAAGCTGTGGGAAGCGACTCCCTCGCTCCAGACTCCGGATAATAGAATTCCATGGTTTCTTCAATAGAAGAAGCTGTCTCCCTTTGCATTCCAAATCTTTTTGCATTAGAAATCTCATGAAGGTAAGCTACTCTTTCAGCACGATACGTGCCATCCAATCCGGCCATATCCATTAGGCGAATCAAAGTGAAATTCTGCTGACAATGCACTTCCAGCTCATGCGCCAAGGTCGAACCCAATAAAGCCCAACTTTCAAAGGCCATAGGACCAATAGTAACTTCTAAGCGCGAACCTGCAGCTCTTAAAGTTGTTAAACCACGATCTTGGAGGTCAGGGTCCCATTTAGGACTGTTTGTGTTGGAAGGTACCTGTATATGGAACATCTCCAGAGCACGATCAATAGATTCTTGACCAAGAGGTGGCGCCTCTGCTGGCACATTAACAGGAAGCTGGTGTCTTAAAGCATTCACTTCCTGACGATGTATCAAAGCAGCTTTGGCAGCAAATAAGGAACCCAAAATAGCCATGGTTGAAAGCAAAACAATCAAGTCAGGCAAGTAGTAAAAAAAGAGGAATCGGACTTTTGGAAACAACATAAGGAACAACCTTTCAACGGGAACAACAACAATCCTCAGAAACCAAAAAGCAAAGGTTGAACCAAATATAAGTANNTGATATTAAATGNNTTAATTGGTTNTANAGCTGTATGATGGGCACGCACATGTCAAAAAAAGCAACAAAATAATGCTCGNGGATGAAACANGGAAGAATTTACTTTAGGAATTTAAATTTGTTAAGTNCATNTAGNAAGGTTANCGGAGCCTNAGAGATATANTTATNTGATGAAAAAATCTAATTGAGATAGCCTGCNGTCTTGGAATTTTCGCAATCAATNATTAATGAAGGCTGCCCTGCAAAAACGATGTTACCTCCATCTTGNCCCCCTCCNGGCCCTAGGTCTACAATCCAGTCAGCGGCCATAATCATTGAAACATTGTGTTCAATCAAAATAATGGTAGTACCTCGATCCACCAAAGAGCGAAACTGGCTGATCAAAAGATCAACATCNTTAAANTGCAAACCTGTAGTNGGTTCATCAAGAATCATAACGGAACCAATTAACTGAGTCTTAGACATCAATTGAGCTAATTTTAACCTTTGGGATTCTCCNCCAGAGAGACTAGAACTAGGCTGACCAAGTTTCAAATACCCTAACCCCAAATCAAGAGCCGGCTTTAACTTCTTAGTTATTGATCGAAATGTTTGAAAATGATCAGCAGCTTCAGCAATTGTTAAATCAAGAACTTCAGACAGAGATAAACCATTATANACAACACCCAAAACCTTTTCTTGATACCTNTTGCCTAAACACNTCGGACATTGAATAGTCGCATCAGCCAAAAATTTCATCGACAAATTTAAGTAACCTTTTCCAGAACATTCTGAACACCTCCCNCCCTCTATAGACAAAGANAANTCCCTCTGGGTCAANCCACGAATCTGAGCCTCTGGAAGGGAGCTATAATGAGATCTTAAATCNCTAAAAATTTTCAACCAAGTAACTGGCATACTAACAGATGTCTTAGCGATAGGCTTGCGATCAACTAANTAGCANTGCCTCAAGTCATCNAGACCTTCAACTTTGTCACAAAANTGGTACTCAACACTATCACCAGACAGATAATTTNTTAGATTNGACCAAAGTACAGACAAGGCAAGAGTGCTTTTGCCNGACCCAGAGACNCCAGATACCACNGTCATTTTATTTATCGGAAAAGATACTTTATCCATTTTTAAATTATGAAGCTTNGGTCGAGTAATCGTTATATAGCTTTNATTTTTTTCAGCAACGGGCTTTGGCATGANAAAATTTTTTGCTTTCACCAGATAACTNGCNGTCTCNGAATGAGACACCCATTCTGAAGCTGANTCTGGATGNAAAACCCCCATNAGTTGNCCNCCATCTCGCCCCCCACCTGGNCCTAAATCAATAATTTGATCNGCTTTNCTTAGTAANGTTTCATCATGATCAACAAGCAAAATAGTATTACCTAAANCCTTGAGAATNAGAAGAGATTCCCAAAGAGNNTCAATTTCAGCTGGATGNAGNCCCTGACTGGGCTCATCTAACACATACAATATATTNCGNAACTTACCCCCTAAAACNGTGGCTAATCTCAGNCGCTGTGATTCGCCCCGAGATAAGCTCCAAACTCTTCGAGANGAATGAATCCAGCCTAAGTGNACAGAAATTAGTCTATCAATTTGCACCAGCATTTCTGTCATGAGCTTCTTTTCGACTGGACCAACCGCTTTGTCTANTAATGTAACTAAGATTTCTCTTAANGCTGAAACCGGNAGNCNATGCCAATCATGAATAGACTTATTAGCAATAAGTATATTTCNATAGTGAGGATCTANNCCAATACCATCNCATTCCGGACATTCCTCCCATTCCCATTGTTCNTCACCTTCATCACTCAGATAACCATAGCCATTACAAGACTGACAACGNCCTAATGAATTCGCTGAAAAATGGCGNGCATCAAGTTTCGGCCAACTAAAACCACACAAAGTACAACCAGAGGACCTAGAGAANCTCACCCGCGAACCTAAATCAACGGTTCCNGGTTTTGGACAGTGATAATACTCACCATCACCATTACCAAGTTCAAGACAGACTCCAATAGATCTCTCTAACCTGTNAAAATTTTTTTCTTTTATGTTAATAAAGTCTACNACTATACTNATNGAATGCCGTTTCTCNTTATCNANGTGAGGCAAAGGATCTAGAGGAACAAATTCATCATCAATNACAGCATGGCGATAGCCCTTCACNAAGTAGGACTCCAACTGCGCTTCAAAATGGCCCTTCTTTTTCTCAGCAATGGCAAAAGCCAAGGCAATAGTTTTATGCTGACACTCCGCAGCAACCCGTTCCACTATTTGAGNAAGAGATACNGCTGCTGTAGGTAATTTATGCTTAGGGCACATNCGNTCACCAAGCCTAGAGAAAAANACCCCNACAATTTCGNTTAGGTCCATCAGGCTGCCAACTGTAGCTTTTCTCGAGGGTTGAGTCTCGTTCTGAGTCAAACCTATTGCTGGCGAAAGCCCNGAGATATGTTTGACAAGAGGCCTAGAACCCAAATCAAGAAATTGACGAGAATATTGNGACAAAGTATAGAAAAAACGCCGTTGAGACTCTGCAAGAATNGTATCAAATGCCAAAGANCTTTTACCTGATCCGCTCACACCAGTAATNACTGTAATCTTGCCATGAGGAATAGTAACAGTTACACCTTTCAAATTATGCTCACTAGCACCATCCACTTTAATTTCATTGCAAGGATTCACAAGCTGCTCCAGATAGAAAACGAAAGGCATGTCTGAAAGACAAAATTACACTATCATATCTCGCTTTACCTTTGAGATATAGTTCTGAAGCAGGACCATGATCAGGGGAAACACGGAAGTAAGGCATGCCTCCNGACATGTTAACNGCATCATAAAAATGGACNGTTTTTAAAGGACCAAGCCCCTGATCATGATACATAGCCAGAATGCCATCCCACTCNCCGCAATACCCTTGAAAAAAAATGGTATCAGCAGGAAAGGGGCCATGAGCATCAAAGCCTAGACTTCNNAGCATNTTCACAGCNGGCTCTATAATATCAGTATCCTCTGTNCCAAATAATCCATGATCACCACAATGAGGGTTTAAACCACAAATTGCTATTTTAGGCTTCGGAATATCATATACCTCAGAAAGAGTCTCGACTAGTAAACGAGCTTTGTTGACAATGAGGTCTTCTGATATGGCTTCNGGAATATCATTAAGAGCCATATGATTTGTNGCCAGACCAACTTTTAACTTTGGCCCAGCAAGAACCATNATAGGATCNGTNCCCCAGAGATCACCAAAGTATTCCGTCTGNCCAGGATAAGTNAAACCNGCCATCTCACATGCTTTTTTATTAATCGGACAGGTCACTACAGCGAGCTTAACATCATATGATTTAACACCATCCATTAAGGGNTCTAAAGCCTGTAAACTAGANCNTGCAATATAGCCTCTTTCCTCCATCGATAAAGAATCAGCAGNCAAGCGGGAGGGACAAACATCCANAAAATAGAATCCATCAGGACCAACCTCATNCCATCTCCGAACTAATTTTATATCTGCGAGGAGACGACTAAATGAATCNGATAAAGAAAATGAGCTCATAGATAGNAATGCATCTAACTGCAGATTCCATTGCCAATAAGACCCNACCATCACGACAGGCAATGAACAGGGAAGNGTTAGAGTAGACAATGCCCCCAACACAGATTCAACATTTATACTGTAGGGGTCACCTAAAGTAACGACTAGTAATTTAGTCAAGTCATTTCTCTGAATCGTACCCAAATCATTTGGCAATGATGCACTATTCCCCATTCACCACTCCTTCAGAATCCATCGAGGCGCATATTGGGATTGGCCAGCTAAATCAAATGAAGAAAGTCCTGATAAAAATAAAGCTCCATCAATACCAAAAGCAGTTGCGCCACGCATATCAGTTTCCAGCTGATCCCCGACCATCAACATATTCATTGTACCGCTCCTTCTATATGCTTCACGGAAGATAGGAGCATACGGTTTACCTAAGCGACAGAATTGCGGCGAATCTTCACCAAAGCGAAGTTTCAAGGCCCCCTCAAGCATCTGAGCCATGGTACCTGCAGTAAAACCCCAACTTCCATTGCCCTTAGGATAAATTAGATCAGGATTCGTTAGCACCAATTTAACTTTGCGCCCTTCATCTAACTGCTGACATATTCGGCTAAGCAAAAAATCCATAGTCTCGATGAAAGGAAAACCGCTTTGGTCAGCCAGTACAACTACATCAAAGTGATCTCCCAGCTGAACGACTTCCCCCCCCGCATCAACAACCATTTGTCTAGAGGAGTCAGTTCCCAACACAACGGTGTTCGGACCCTGCAGACCGGAATTTAGAAACCATTCTGCTAAAAGGCTACCACTGGAAATAATTTGCTCATCTGCAACCGAGAACCCTAATTTGCGATAGTGAGCTGCTGCTTCTGTAAGCGTTCTGGAGCTGCCATTAGTGACAACCCACCAAGGAATCTCCTGGTCATTAAGCCACAGTAGGGCCTCTGCTGCTCCAGGCAATGCACCTTTCCCATTCATTAAAACGCCATAAGCATCGAATAATAAAGCTTCATACTTTGCAAAACATTCTTTGTAGTCAATTTGACGCAAATTTCCCCCTTGCAGCTAGCATACCTCAATGTTAGTGATGCCATCACAGCCGGCAATTAAGAAGAAGTATTTTTATTTGAAAAAACGGTTTCTGCAAACCAAAAACACAGTACACTAGACATGACCACCGAAAACCTAAATTATCAATATTTAATTGCTTTCGGATCTAATCTTGGGTCTCGCCTAAATAACATTGATAAAGCTATCTATGAGATCCAAAAGTTAGGTAAAAATGTTTGCGTTTCAAATATTTACGAGACGCCGCCCCTAGGTCCAGCAGATCAGAAGTTTTTAAATGGTGTCATGACCGTTGCCTCGCCAATCACACCTATAATTTTCCTCGAAAACCTTCTGACAATAGAAACAATGCTAGGCAGAACACGCCATGTTCGCTGGGGTAACAGGTCTATCGACCTTGATATTATACTTGCCTCATACAATGGGCAGAACATTACCACAAAAAACAATAATGAATTAATACTACCTCACCCCGAGGCACTTAATCGAAATTTCGTCTTGGTTCCTGCAACTGAGATAGCAGGTGACTGGATGCATCCAACCACCGGCCGGACTTTAGAAGAAGAGCGCAAGCTTCGGGATTATCAGCTCGATGTTATCCATCAATCAGCATCTCCTACAAGAGAAACTGCAAAACAGACCATAACTGAGGTATGAGAACTAAGCCCTCAGTTCATTTAGCTATATGAAATCTTTCGCATATAAAATCGGACTCATCAGTCAAGAATTCAAATGGAAGTACTTTATCGGCATCCCATTGAGCTCTCACTTACCAAGTTTATTGATTATCAATCTTTAATATCGCTAAAGTTAAGAAAGTAATCCAATGATTCCGGATTAGCCAAGGCTGATTTATTCATAACTTCTTCCCCATGGATAGCTTTAGTAACAGCCATTTCAACCTTCTTGCCACTACGAGTATATGGGATGTCAATCACAGAGTATATCTTCGCCGGAACATGCCGAGGAGTGAGTTCGCGTTTGATTATATTTTTTATATTCTTAATCAAAAGATCATCAAGCGTATGACCTTCAGCCATTTTAACAAAGAGGAGAATATCAGTATCACCCTCAATGGGATGACCACTAGCTATGGAATCATCAATTTCAACCAAATTTTCTACTTGGCGATATATCTCAGCGGTTCCTATCCTAACCCCACCGGGATTCAAAGTAGCGTCCGATCGTCCATATACAATAACCCCCCTTTTATCAGTAATCTCGATAAAATCACCATGATGCCATACATCTCTGCCAGGCCAAGCATCGAAATAGGCCGAGTGATACTTAGCATCATTAGGATCGTTCCAAAATCCGATGGGCATCGAAACGAAAGGCTTAGTGCATACAAGCTCCGCTTTTTTACCCACTACAGGTGTTCCATCTTCTTGCCATGCTTCAATAGCCATGCCTAGGCCTGGACCTTGAATCTGACCTTGGTGAATAGGTAGTGTGGGATTACCAAGCATAAAACAAGAAATTATATCAGTACCACCACATATCGAAGAAAGCTGCAGTTCATCACCTAAGTGAGACTTAACCCAGGCAAAATGTTCGGGCAACAGAGGCGATCCCGTGGATAAAATAGTTTCAAGTTTTTGATCGACTCCTTCATCACTTGGACTAATCTGTCCATTCATACAGGCACTCAAAAATTTGGGGCTTGTTCCAAAAACTGAGACCTTTTCTTTGGCAATTAACCTCCAGAGTGCACCTAAATCCGGCTGGTTTACAGCACCATCAAATGTAACAATACCAGCACCCGTGCCCAAAGCGGAAACCATCCAATTCCACATCATCCAGCCACAAGTCGTGAAATAGAAGAGCTTCTTACCTTCTGATAGACCAGTATGTAAAATCAGCTCCTTCTTGTGCTGAAGCAGGGTTCCACCTACTCCATGGACTATACATTTCGGAACTCCCGTCGTTCCCGACGAAAACATAATATATAAAGGGTCACTAAATGAAACAGTTTCAAATTTTAAATCATCTGGGGATGCGGAAGGATCTAAAAAAGTTTCCCAATCCTTCCAGTAGCTGGGATCAACCTTTTGCTCAGTACCTTTGACACCAACAATGGTATCAATTCCAGAAATTTGACTAATAACTTCTTCTAATACAGGAATACAATTGAATTGTTTACCACTATAGACATATGAAGTAGAAAAGAATAAAACCTTCGGCTTAATTTGTCCTAATCTATCTACGATTCCATTGACACCAAAGTCGGGTGAACAAGAAGACCAAATTGCTCCCAGCGAGGTCGCCGCCAGCATGGCGATCACTGCCTCAGGACCATTTTTTAACACTCCTGCTATCCGATCACCTTTCTTCACCCCCTTCTTTTTCAAAGAAGCAGCACAGCCAGCAACCTGTTTCCAGATATCTTGCCCTGAAAGATATCGAACAGGCATCCCCTCCTGATAGGCAGTAAGAAAAACTTTCTCACTAAATGCTGGCATAAGATTTTCGGCGAAGTTCAAGGTAGCTCCAGGAAACCACTCACCCGAACGCAATAATCGACCCTTAGCGTAGACTTTCTGAGGTTCTTGGTGGAACTTAATATTTAAAAATGACGCAGCTATGCCCCAAAAATCCTCAAAAGATTCAATACTCCAGTTATATAGATCCCAATAGTCGGATAGAGACAAGCCTGACTGCTTAGAGGCATATTCCCTAAATTGTTCCATAAAACATGAATCCATACGATGTTGTCGAGGTGACAAAAAAATCTCTGCCAAGATCTGCCTCCCAATAATATTCGGACGACCAAGTTATTAGTGATCACAGTTTTACAAAAACTGTGAAATATTTTCAGACTGTGGAAGATTTACATGAATTGATCAGGGAACACTACTATCAATTTGACGCGCAAGTCGTCTGAGAAGATCCATACCTGAAGATTTTTTCTGCTGAGACTGGTTCAAATTATTACTTTGCTCTGCGCTCACGTTTGATCCTAGAGCAGGAGCAGGGGAAGCAGCATGACCATGAGCTATAGAAGACTGGCCCATCAAACGACTTTTGTCTGAAACGACTGAATTTGATAAAGATGGACCAACACTTTCTGAGGAAGCAGGTTCCTGTTTCCAGGTCGATGCCGCTAAAGTTCTCTTCACATTATTGATGTTCTCTGGAGCTTTCAGCTCTGGGCTCTTTCCAGAATCAACAAAAAGGGCCTCTGAAACTTCACCTCGCTGAGAATTATCAATTCTTCGCTCAGCGTCAATGAAACTTGAAGGAACATCTTCAAGTAATCCCAAATATTCTAGCCTCCTTGATAAAAGGTGCTCA
>PBRN01000030.1 GCA_002725955.1 Pseudobdellovibrionaceae bacterium | reverse complement strand
ATCAGGCTTTCAACCTGACACCCCTTACATTGCATCCTTTATGCCACAGATATATTAAATTAATCTCAATACATCAGCTCGGATTAACCACACTCAAAACACTAATATTATTAAATAATATTGAAATCAAACTTCTTAACAATGTTGATTTAAAAAATTAAGCAATGCCAACTTAGCTAGAGATTGATCCACTTGTCTAAATCATCGACGTAGATTGAATCATAGACCAAACAAAACTCGATCAGCCAAGTCCCCGAAGCTTTGCCCAACCGGATGATTTTGATCAGTTGCTATAGGACAACCCTCATCACCACCCTTTCTCACATCTGCAAGCAGTGGTATACGCCCTAGAACAGGTATTCCACGTTCAGAAGCAAACAGGTCAACACCACCTTGTCCAAAAAGATGCTCTTGATGACCACATTTGCTACAGGTGATAAAAGACATATTTTCCACAACCCCCAGAACCGGCACATCTAACTTATGAAACATAGTCAGCCCTTTATGAGCATCCAGTAATGCGATGTCTTGCGGTGTTGTGACAACAATTGCATTCTCAATGGGAAGCTCCTCAAACAACGTCAACTGAATATCACCCGTACCTGGCGGTAAATCAATAATGAGGTAGTCTAGTTCTCCCCATTCAGTCTTATAAGACATTTGTCGGAGAGCTTTGCTAACTACCGGCCCTCTTGTCATTACAGGCGTGTGCTCACCAACCAAAAAGCCAAAAGATACAACTTTGAGCCCCCACCCTTCACGTGGTTTAATTTTATCACCTTCAGCAGCATCCAAAGATCCTGAAAGACCTAACATTTTAGGCGCTGATGGACCATATATGTCTGCGTCCAGTAAACCAACCGCATAACCTCTTTGTTTCAAGGCTACAGCAAGATTAATACTGACGGTAGATTTCCCAACTCCACCTTTACCCGAGGAAACCGCAATAACATGCTTAACCCCTGGAATCCCTACTAACTCGCGTTCTAAGCCATATGGATTACTTCCTGATTTAGGAGAAGGCCTTTCAGCTGAAGAGCGCAAACCTTTAACCAGCTTAGTTTTACGTTTAAAATAAATGGTATATTCTAAAGAATCAGCTGCATCCCTTAGACTATGATTTAAACTTCTTTCAAGAGACTCCTTTTGAGCCAAGTTCATACCATCAGAATTAATAACCAATTTTAGATTCTTTTCATTAAGCTCAATATCGAGTAGACGATCCAGTGTATTATCTGAAGAGACACCCAGGTCCGGGAAATCCTCTCGAAAGATTCTTTCGAGCTCTTTATGAGCTATTTTCTTAACGGCAGAAACTTCTATTTCAGGTATCATATCTACTCCAACAAAGATAAAACCATGAGGCTGCAATAAACAATTTTCAGAGAAAAAGCTATATGAACATCAAGATATACACGACAAAGTATTGTGGTTTTTGCCACAGAGCAAAACAAATTCTAGAGAGCAAAAACTTAACATTCGATGAGATTCCTTTAGACGACAACCCCACCCTAAGAAAGCAAATTTCTGAAGCAAATGAAGGATATAGTACAGTCCCAATGATATTTATTGATGACAAATTTATAGGTGGATTTACCGAATTAGCCTCAGAAGCACAGCGTGGCAAGCTGAACAAATAGCTGAAAGGGATCAAATGAACCGATATGGCGTACTTTTGACTCTCTCAATATGCGCATTATTGACATATATCTACTACCAAGATAAAGCTCCAGAGGTGACTGTTAGATCAATGCAACACAGCAAAAAACCTGTACACTCGCCACCAAGCCCATCAAATGTTACTTCAGCAGATGATCCTGACATCAGAAAAATTTTGGCTCTGTTCCACAGCGGCAACTATCAAGCAGCAATGATTCATGCTGAGACCTCAATAAACAACCCGAACATCCAAACTTCAACGAAAGCTTGGATCAAGCGACAGTTACCAAACATCAAAACAAGCTGGGCTTGGTTTCTAATGCAAACTGGAAAATGTGACGACGCAATTATTTTTTTTGAACAAAGCCTTAAATCATCACAATCTGCAGAAGCAATAAAGGGACTTGCCATTTGTCAATTTAAGCTCCGGAAAGTAGATGAAGCTGAAGAATCTTTTCAAAGGTATCTTGAATTAAACCCCAACGATCACCAAATAGGCTATTTATATACTGATGTCCTCGAATCTCAAGGTAAGTACCGAGAAGCAATTGAAATAATTGAACAGCTTGAAAAGCAGAATCCCCTATTAAGTAGACGGAAATCAAACCTCGAAAACAAGTATGAAGAAAGCCATAGTCAATCACGTCTATCAGATCAACTTTTTACACTGACATGGAATATAGACATCCATGAAGACATTGCCAACCTAATTCTGGAAGAACTACATGCTGCCGCAATGCATCTACAAAATCACTTTGGAATGGAATTACCAACTTCAAATATAGAAGTAATACTCTATGGCAGAGAAGTATTTGACTCTGTTGTCCCATACAGCCCTAAGTGGGCTACAGCGCTATATGATGGAAGAATAAGAATACCAATAAACAACAGTAACTATAACATAAAGAAACTACGTAAAACCTTGAGGCATGAGCTATTTCATGCATTTTTAGCCGAGCAAGTAGATCGCAGAAAAATCCCGACTTGGTTCAACGAAGGGCTAGCCCAATTAGCGGAATGTATAAATAGCTGCGCCCCATTTAACTTTCCACCTACTCCAAGTATATTTCTCTCTAGACAAGACTTAGAAGAGTCATGGACTAAACTAGACAAAACAAAGGCAAACTTAGCATATAGACAAAGTTACTATATTATTTTATTTCTTGTTTCAGAATTAGCAAAACAAAAAGACATAACCAGCGAAGAGAACACTTCGGGAGAGGGTTTAATAAATAGATTAGGGAGAAGCAGTCGCCTAGACTCCGATTCATTGTTGGAAGAAGTACCCATTACTTTCAAGAAACTACATGAACTAGCTCAAGCTTCATGGGATAAGCGGTTAACTATTCACCACTAATCAGGCCTTGCCCCGCCAAAAAATCACTCAGGCCCTCTATACCATTGAATTGATGTGACCTTATACCCAATAACTTAGCAGCTTCCACATTATCTACTAAATCATCAATAAAAAAACAATNTTCAGGCACACANTTGACCACATCAAGAGTNAACTGAAANATTCTCGGATCNGGTTTAATCAACCCAACTTCAAACGACAGCANAAGTTTATCAAAGTGCTCTAAGATATTATATTTAGATGTGATCCATTCGAAATGGCTAGCATTTGTATTTGAAAGCAAAACTAATCGATGCCCAAAANCTTTCAACTTCTTCGACATTTCAANAGNTTCATAGTTAGGACTAAAAATATCNCATANANATTGGTTAAAGTCACTCTGAATTAGNNTGCACNCNGACCATTCTTTAAAACGATTAAACACATGAGNAGAAGNAACTAGCCCCTTATCCCAATCNATCCATAGATTATTTCGAACAAAAAAATTTCTCACCTCNTCGCTGGATTNNCCNATACTTTGCGANAAGCNNTCAAAAATCAGATCATGATTAAAGTTGATAAGAACATTACCTAAATCAAATATTACAACTTTNTGTGCCATTGTTAACCCTCAAGAAGTATTTGNAATCATTGACTCCANAAGGCTTCCATATCGCTNGGCATCGGGCACTCTATAGTGGAATATGNACCAGATTCAGGATGGACAAAGCCTATCTTAGCTGCATGCAAGCAATGACGGGGAAAACCCGTCCTACTCACTACGGATGGTACATTACCTTGCTCAAAATAATCTATAAATACCTGCTCNTCCTCATGAAATAGTTTGTCCCCTAAAAGAGGCAAATTATTATAAGCNGCATGGATCCTGATTTGATTTGTCCGCCCNGTTTTGGGNGCTGCATGCAATAANGTGTANTTANTTTTCACCCCCAGNACCCGNAACTCGGTCTCTGCCTGCAANCCATTTGCCACCACCCACTTTTTGATTCGAATGCGGCTACCCTCCANGTCACCTATCGGACCTAATTCNAGCAAACTNTTCCAATTAGGCACTCCACGACAAATCGCAATATATTCCTTACTAACGCGCCTCTGNTCCAAGGATCGAGAAAGNGNCTGCCNCACTGCAGGGCTATTACCNCAAAGAACAATNCCNCTAGTTTCTCTATCTAAGCGATGGACAGCTGCCCATTCTTCTCCATAAGCNTCCCTGATTAAGTGGGAAAGGGTATTTACCCGATATGGCCCGTTTTCATGCATTGGTAGGTTGCCCGGCTTAAAAACNGCCATTACNCCNCCCTGCNTCCAGATAGGAAAAATACCTTTATCAACCTCAGGNTCCGCCTGAGCAACCGACCACATTGAAACTTGGTTTCCATATTTCAACCTAAAAGACGGTTTTACTTTTTGGCCATCGATCAATAGCTTCCCNGCTGNTATCCNTTTTTGCCAGCCTGAGCGTGTCAAAAAAGGATAGCAAGCNGCTAGATGCTCATCCAGACGCATACCCACATCACAANTACCTACNGCAAGCCCCAGACTCCTNAGGTTTTCATTANTTGNCTGATTTTTCCCTATATTTTTTTTCTTNANTAAGTCGATCATAGCTCACAATTTTTTAACNATGTTTTGACATGGTTCATAATTCTAACAACTCACCTTCATCAGNCTANCNATCCAACTTCTTAGTTGACTTAAACCCTTTTGAATCTTTAGTATTCCAAGATATTAAGGGGGNTCAGNGAATCNATTTTTCTCAAAGATCGTGAGANGTTCGCCAACAGAAANGNCTGANAACATCCNNCTCAGTAATNCAAATAAAAAACGATAACATGCGGATAAGGCACGTCAGTTGATATGGGAATAAAAATAATTAGCAAAAATCGCAAGGCATTTCACAATTATGAAATAAGNGACCGNCTGGAAGCAGGTATTTCTCTGCAAGGCACTGAAGTTAAGGCCTTAAGAGCCGGAAAAGTCAACNTAGGAGAAGGCTGGGTGGANATCAACGACGATGGCGAAGCCTTCCTTAAAGATGTTCATATCGGACAGTACACTCANGGCAATATCATGAACCACGAAGAGACTAGGCCAAGACGACTGCTNTTACATAAACGTGAACTACACAAATTATCCCGAGCGACGCAAGCCAAGGGGTTTGCCGTGGTGCCCATAAGTATCTATTTTAAAAGATCCTACATAAAAGTTGAAATAGCTTTAGGNAAGGGNAAGAAAGCTTTTGATAAACGCCAATCAGAAAAAGAAAAGGANGCCAAAAAAATGATATCCCGTGTTCTTAAAAGCCAAAAGTAGCCCTCTTTACTTTACTGANNCNNGCAGGTCTGACCAATTATTCTNTGCAATATCATAAAGCTTTAGGCGTCTAAAGTTATCTGTATATTTATCCTTAATCAAAAGAAAAGCATATCTGCTACCCTTACCAAGAAAACCNTCACTGATATATTCTCCGGNAGATGNCTTCATCTGACTTACTATTTTATTNTTTCCATAATGAANCAACCAGGCACGGTCCCATTGCCGCCGGACTTGGGGAGTTCCGCCCATAGCCATCGCCAGCAGACTATCAAAGCGCACTTGAATTGAAAATAAATCNGGGTCAAGNNCATCNGGGGCTGATACCCGGTATTTTTTATTAGAATCTCCCGTCCATTTTTTTATCTCTCGAATCAAGAACGAAGAACTTTTTCGATCTATTTGAACGACCCCAAACTTTTCGCGATCCTGAAGTACTTTATACCCCCCCTTAAGCTTCATGATAGAGGAAGGCTTCCGGGAGCCACCCAGGTATTTATATACAGTCCCGGGATAAGAGTCTTTTAAAGTGAACAGATCTTTATTTTTGTATGAATAAAATAAAGGCTGTTGACCTTTAGGAAAAATCATTTCAAAGCGAGCTTGAAGAGTCACGGGATCAAGGTCTTTAATGGATGAGCTGGCTACATCTGTAATCCCAGGCCCCCTATTAGTTGCCGTTATTTTATATTCCTCTAGAGAAAAGACTCTTCTAGCTTTAGATGTCCCAGAAACCCTGACACTCGTAACGGCACCGGTTCCAGAACGACAACCATCATCAACATTCTTAAAGCTCATGATTGATATTCCCGTCAGAGGCCTACCATGAGGAATCAGAAAACCTTTATTTCGCAGCTTGACAGACAGAATTCTTTTTACTTTAGATGTATCTATATTAACTTTTATCAGATTGTACTTACCAGTTCTTTGACCGGATTTAGAGACGGCATCCTTAACTTTAACCATAGCCCATATATGTCTCGTTTGACGATCATAGTAAATTTCACCGCCCGGCATCCACGCCCGCACCTTGTGACACTCACTCTGAGTTAAAACCTGCGCATTTGCTCCCGTGAGCTTTCCTTTCTCTGACTTACCACTGCTGTGAACAGGCAAAGCCCCTTCAGTCTGAGCCATAGCTTGAGTACTCAGGTTTTGACTTCCAGCTAAAGTGGTAAAACATAAAACCAACAATCTAACCAAGTGCAAGAGAACACCCTTTCTCGACCAAATAGTCAAAGCCAAGCCTACTATTTACTGCCCAAGTTCAGAAGCCTGCACCTTCTTCATAATACGACATATTTCCGTAGGTTTCCTGGTCGTCGATTTACGCAAATACTTAGGAAAAAGAACGGCACCATCCAATTCTGCGATTATAGGATCGGAATTTGATCCACCGAGCTTTTCTCCTTTTTTTACTTCTTTGAAATTATACCACCCTTCATCCAGAACGGAATCATTTTCCGGCCACGGCACCACTTGCCCCCAAGTAAATATTTCAGCCTCTTCTAACCTTGGTTCCACTGACTTATTCTTATGGTACAAGGAAACAGCATCCATCGCATTCAAACAAGCTTGGACACCAACAGCAACTTGATACGGCTGAATACCATTTTGCCCTAACTCAATGGTAATACCCACTCCACCAGCACTATTCACATATTCGTCTGAACACTTTCCTTCTGCAGAGAAGCTATCTCCCCAATGAGTTACAATTGGCAACCTCGGAGCCACTTGCCTAGCAAAATGAACACCACCTTCCGTATAGGGAAATATCATAAACGGCCGCTCGGCCGGCTCAATAGTTTGATGAATATCAAGAAGCCAAGCTGTTTCAGCCAATAATGGCTCTAATTCATTCGCTCTTCTTTCTTCATGAGTCTCAGCAGAAGGCCGATCAAAAGATCGATTTAAGTCTCTCTCCTTAAACCTCTTATTTTCAAGAGATGCCCACGGATTACCTAAGATAATTTGCATGGGGTACTTTAATCGGCTTGAATCCTCTTTTAACCAATTCAACACATCGTTTAAGACAGCTATACCCCCTAGCTCGTTACCATGAGTCAAGGCCATCAAAGTAAGCCCATTTTTCTTCCCTCTAACGGCTGTAGGCTCCGAATGACTTGGTAAGATCCTGTAGCCATATTGACACACAGATTCAGACTGCCATGGTAAATCTGCGGCCATAAAAAAATGCTCAAACTTTTCCAATTCTTCCCTAAATTTTTCCAGCATCCCGACACCCTTGTAACCTTTAATTTTGGAACTACCTCTGAGATAATAGAACAGTTACAAACAATTCCACAATCATTGAGTCAAAGCAATGCGACAGAACTATTCCATAATAATGATTTTCAGCCTAATGGTGATTTTTGGCTGCGATCCAGAAAGAAGAGAAAAGTGTGAGTGGTATTTAATGCCTGACAAAGAAAGAAGGGGGCAAACCGAAGAAAATATGATCCCTGTCTGTGCCCGCAATCTCAAATCCTCAAAGGAAGACTGTAGACTTCAAACAACTTTAAAGTTTGCTGAGCATGCCTGGAATCGTAAATTTAGATACATTGACTTAAAGGTCGAAAGCTACGGCAATCCCAGATCAATCAGCCAAATAGAGTTTTGCGAGCCACCCAATAAACCACAAAAAAGCGCCAAATAGACTTGGCGCCATCGTTATGGTCACAACCACCCTAAGATAGTCTACAATTTAAAANGTGATGAATAGCTTAATGCGATCCTAAAATCGAACATATCCTTAGACGAGCNAAGAATCCGTTTCAATAGCGGACAAGGAAGGTGCCTGCGCGAGTCAATATAGCATATACAAGACTTTATTGATTGCCTGATCAGTTTGCCGCTTAATACATATTAAACACACAACAGCACGATCGGTAAACCTACTCAAAAAAGTCTGCAAGACACATTATTCAGTCATTCATGACTCTCAAGACCCAAAACCACGTCGTAATTACGACGCTGAAAAAGAATCTAGCATCGTCTGCCATGAGGACTCAGTTTTTTCTTTCTAAGAACTCTAGCCTTAGCCTTAGCTCTTTTCTTAGCTGTCTTTTTTCTGTTTCTGGGGGGGCGGTTATTGCGAACCATCTTCTACCTCAAATTTCAGTTTACTCGGACTTTCTCGACCTACCAAACTCAGCCATCAATCAAACGTTTGCCACTATCAGCTGACACCTAAATTTAGGATTGCTCTTTATAGGGCTGAAACTCTTATGACGCAACAAAAATCATCAGATGAGACTGTTAACTACCAAAGAAACACCTTGCTCATGGTAAAAGTATTGTATTCAAAAACAAAAATCCCTACGATTATCTGGCAATAAGCAGACTGACTTTAAATATTAGCAGAAACCAAGAACGGCCTATTCCCGTCAAGTTTCTTTAATTATTATAAATATTTCTATGAAATCTAATTGGAACACAGATCGACCTCAACTTAAAGTTGAGGACAGAACCAAAGCCATCTGCCAACGATAAGGGAGACTGAAGCGCTTCTTTGGTCAGAAACATTATTTCCGGGGTTTAAAGCTCCAATACTTTTTGTGGAAAAACACTATGAGCCAAGATAAAAAAGAAAAAGAGATCATGAATAAAGACTTCCAAATTGTTCCTGTTGCCAGTAACGAGGTGGAATTTATTATTAATTTAATAAAAAGGAATCTAGACCACTTCGAAGAAGCGGGCTCTGTATTAGCTGCGTCATTTAGGCGACTAGATAACTTCGAAGAAATCTATTTTGCCGAAGGGTCACGCTATTTAGTCTTAAAAGAGAACCAAAACCAAAGCTGCGTTGGAGGAGCTGGTATCGGTCCAATGGCTGGACTCCCTCCTTCCGAGGGAATAGGGGAAATCCGCGAGTTAGTCATAGGGTCTGATTGGCGCAGAAGGGGGTGGGGAACAAAATTGATCGAGGAATGCCTTCAAGTAGCAAATGAACTCGGCTATCAGCGCCTCTACCTAGAAACCACACCTCAAATGATTAATGCTCAAAAACTCTTCAAAAGGTTTGGCTTTAAGCCGGTGGAGGACAAAAGCACTGATAAACCTAAAGATCCCGGGCACCTACCGTGCTATTTTATGAAGCAAACGACGCTATAGAAACATAAGTTTTTACTTGAAATATAGGATCGATTCCAATAGATTCCATCGGCTAACTGGTTTCTATGGATTTAAAGGACACTACTTACTATGGCTTCTTGTAAGAAAAGATTAAAAGTACGAAGAGCTTTAACAAATGCTTCTAAAGGCAGAAAACGCAAAAATGCACTTCGCAGAAATGGCAGCACTGCGCCAAAATTGCCGCTAGACATGCCGAATGCACATGAGCAAAAAGTAATTGCTGCAAAATAAAGCTCTTTTAAATATTATAAATCAGGGTCAGTTCACTGCTGAATATCTGGTGCTCCCTGACCTGTTGAGATGAACCAGACCATAAGAGTGAATTACCCATGAATTCGGATCTTAATGTTGATATCGTCTCCGATGCTCTATCAGGCTTCAAGATCGACATTATTGTCACAGGATCGATTGGATCCATTGAGAGCGTGCGTTTTATTAGGAGCGTGCGGCGTCTTGGAGCTGAGACCTACCCATGGCTAACCCGAGGTGGGAGCCAATTCATAACCGAAACATCACTCTCTTGGGCTAGTGCACAACCAGTTACTACGACCTTCACTGGCACCGCCTCACATATAGCAGAGCGAGATGCCTGCATTGTTGCACCTGCATCAGCGAATTTCATAGCAGGGATAGCAACTGGAGACACATCCACACCAGCTTTGGCCTTAGTCCATTCATACCTAGGACAAAACAAACCTGTTCTCATTATACCGAACATGCATGACTCATTAAAACACAGTCCTGCCGTAACTGAAAACATGAAAAAAGTAAGCAACTGGGTTGATATTCTCAGCGCCAGACTAGAAGAAGGAAAACAAAAGTTCCCCGATCCTAAGCAACTCGCTGATGAAATCGCACATCGATTAAACCGAGAAAACTATCCAAAAACTCTGATTACAATGGGCACCACTCGTGGCTACGTAGATGATGTCAGATACTTTTCCAATTATTCTAGCGGGGCTTTAGGAACAGCAATATCTGAAGAACTATACCGGCAAGGAGTGCCCACAAAAGTCATTAGCGGCCCCTGTATGGTCCAACCTCAGGTCTATACTGAAAAACAAACGATTGAAACCAATGCCGAACTCCTAGATGAAGCAACTAAAGGACTGAATCATGATTGCGAAGCAGCTATTTGTGCAGCATCAGTTTTAGACTTTGTTCCCTCTGAAAAATTTCAAGGAAAAATAAGTTCATCTAGCGAGTTAACCGTAAATTTTACAAAGACAGAAAAGATTATCGGCCAGATGAAGCCCAAGAGTGGAAAGAAAATAGGCTTCAAGCTAGAAAGCCATCTTACGATAGATAAAGCTAAGGATATTGCTAAAAAATATATGGCAAGATATGATCTGAGCTTAATGGTTATTAACCAACTAAATAATATTGACCAGTATAAGCATAAAGCTTTTATCTTTCAGGCTTCAAAAGGAGGACCTGTGCTAGAAGGTGAAATCGAAGGAAAGCAATCTATAGCCAGCAGAATCGGCTCTCACATTAAATCAAATTAAATTTTACTCCTTTAGCTAAAATGGAAATCACCAATGCGATACTTGTTCACAGCTATTTTTTGGGCATTTTTTTGGCTCTACACGATGGTATTATTCATAGAACTCTCGTTCATACATTTGTTCAGTATACTTTTAAAAAAGCCTGCCACTCTGTCTGAACATCGACTCGCAGCCCGCTGGGGCGAAGGCATATTAAAACACAACCCTGCTTGGAGTTATACGATATCAGGACGCGAGTACATTCCAAGAGAAGGCGATAAACCGGTTGTCGTAGTTGCAAACCATCAAAGCTCAATGGATATCGCAGCTGTCATGGCAATGGGATTTCAATTCCGCTGGCTGTCCAAAAGTGCCGTATTTAAAATCCCACTTATAGGCCATGCAATGAAATGGGCAGGTTACGTTCCCGTCAAAAGAGGGTGTAAAGAATCACAACAACAGGCACTCGATGATAGTGCCGCCTGGATCAGAAAAGGCATTTCCATGGTCTATTTCCCTGAAGGTACACGCAGCTTAACAGGGAAGCTAAGAACATTTAAAACTGGAGCCTTCAGAATAGCCGAAGCAGAGAATGTCAAGATACTACCTGTGATCATTCAAGGAACGCGCAATATGATGGCTATTGACTCCTACCATCCGCAAAAAGCATCGGTTCAGATCAAGATACTTAAACCCGTAAGAAAAAATGAAAATGAAAGCATGGAAGAGTACGCTCAAAGAGTNCGGAGCATGATAAGCCAACATGTATTGGTTACAGATAATGCGCCTCATGAAAANACGACAAATATAGTACTAACTAATCCAGAAGCTCGAGAAAAAGCTTAATCACCGCAACTGAAAAGTATCAATAAAAAAAAAGAAGGGAAAACCTAGATGCCCAAGGCACCTAATTTTTCCCTCAAAGATAAAGAATCTAGAAAAAAATTAACTAGAATCAGTTAATGAACCCTGAAGCTTTATCGTTTCAGATTCACAACTTCTTCAATCATACCATCTGTAGTAGTAATCGAACGAGAATTCGCCTGAAACCCTCGCTGNGTCATGATCATCTTCACAAACTCACCNGCTAAATCAACATTAGACTCTTCCAAAGTAGAAGCATACACTGACCCTCTAGTACCCGTTTGAGGTTCTCCAATGCGTGGTGAGCCAGAAGATAAAGTGCGATAAAATTGATTTCGACCAGCTTTTTTCAAACCATCAACATTTTCGAATGTCGCCATAGCTAAACAGCTCATCAAATTTTGGATACCATTGGTATAGTAGCCTTTAATCCGACCATCCAAGTCTACTGACATTGACTTCAGATTACCTGCTTGATATCCATCCTGGCTATGAAAAACTGTAATCGATTTCGCAGCCACCGAAGAAGTAACACCAGTTCCGGAACCTTCCTCGTCACCAACATTTTGTCCAAAATCAAACTNTATAACCTGATTAGGGAAGGCTCCTTTGGAGAAATTGACACTGGACTCAATAGTTTCCTCAGACAACAGACGACCATCCGGAGTAAAATTAACAACACCCTCTGCCAACTTATGAATCGGCGCATCCTCGTCTCCATCTGTAACTTCGTCAGATGGAACAGTGGCAAACCACTGCCAAGAAATACCATCATCACCATTAATTCTTTTAAAGTATGTCGTCATGTTATGCTGAGTTCCATGACTATCAAATACTGTCACTGTATTTACAAANTTCGACGTTTCTTCAGCATTATTNATATCAAAATCAACATCTAATATCTCTGCTCTTGCATCCAAGTTAACGTTGAAGTTAACTTTTTCTGTAGCNTGAGGAGGAAGNTTATTAGTAACTATTCTAATATCAGATAAGGTTGATTCCAGAGTACCATTCGGTTTGGNCATATANCCCTGCAATCGCCCACCAGTGGGATCAGAAAGGAATCCATCTTTATCAAAATTAAAAGCNCCAACACGGGTGAAGAACTGCCCCCCCGCTTCTTGCTGCATTGATTTTGGATTATTTAAAACAAAAAAACCATTACCTTGAATCGCCAAATCAGTTAACCGATCCGTTACAGCTAGACCTCCCTGNGTATGTACTGTTCTTACCCGACTTAATCTTGCACCACGACCAAGCTGAGATTTGCCGCTAGATGTTGTCAGATCCAATGACAAAAGATCATCAAATTCTGCTCTATCATACTTAAAACCTTTAGCATTTGCGTTAGCAATATTGTTGGCTACAACAGACATACTGTCAGCCATTACTGATAAACCTGTTACACCTGTGTAAAGAGATTGAGTAATACCCATAAAATGACCTCAAGGAAATAGCACTTTTAATTAACTCTTTAGTTAATTTAACACTACAAACGAGGCTCAACATATTGTGCAAATTTTTCAACATTTAAATGGGAATAAAAGCCCTGGCGAGATAGGCAAAAAAACCAGGGCTATATGATAGCTACGCAATAAGCTTCAATTTAGGCTTGACCTTATCTTCNGAAAAAGTCTTCATCACTTCACCGGCACCTGCTTCACCGCCATTTTCCTCAACCCATTCCTCATACAGTTCTGGCTGCAATTCTTTAGAAGGTACTCCATCAGGCCNTGGATTATCAACNACATCTTTCCAAGCCGTGTANAGAGTCTGCAGNAGATTAATCACGACATCCAANTCTTCTTCTGNATTATTTATATTTGCATCAATAAGCTTATCGATCATAAATACATATAAATTTTCTAGGTCNGCAGCAATATCACCACCAGCTTCAAAGTCAAGAGTNGCCATCAGTTCAGAGAGAATNGCATTTGCCTTACTAATNGCCATACCCTTATCNGCTATTCTTTCTTCCTTCATTGCAGATTTTGCCTGCCTAATGAAACGAATAGCTCCTTCATAGAGCATTAATAGAATTTTCTCTTTACTCGCAGTAGTAACACTAGTTTTTTGATACTTGCCNTACGGATTAGCCACAAGAACCCCCTATTTCCTTTGAGCTTTAAACCTAGCCTTTAGATTGACCACCAAAACGAGCCTTTAAAAAGTCNCCCTGAGTTTTCAACCCTATCAGCTGACCTTCCAGGGAGGTAAACCTCCTTCTTATNGACTCTTCCCGCTGCTCCATCGTTCTCTGCTTATTAGCAATATCTTCATCCTGTTCTCGAATAACTCTCTCAAGCGCCCGCATCTTTGTTTTCAGAACACCGTAACCAGGGTCTGAAATCTGCTTTACTTTTTCNGCCATGCGAGCTGCTATACCTAAGCCAGACTCTGTTTGGATGAACAATTTCGCTACACTAGGATAATCATCGGCCAANGCTTTCTGAACTTTAGACTCATCCATTTTTAATTGACCAGTCTTTGGGTCTGTGGTTATGCCTATTTGGGCTAAAGTATTATACTTACCTCCATTGGTTATTGGGGTCGCAAACGCACCTTGTAATTTACGCATTATAGACTTAATTCCTGAGTCTCCAGATAAAANACCCGCTTTTTGAGTTTCAGGATCNATAATATACTGGTCATTAATATACTTAGCTAAATTATTATAGTTNTCTACAAACCCCCCGATACTTTCCATAGTCTTTTCTACATCAAAGACTATTCCTACTTGAATTCGNGTTCCNGGNTCAGCCCTCTTAACTTTAAAATTNACNCCNGANACTAATTCATCNAGACTATTATCTGGATCTGTTACAGGTACATCTTCAAAGAGAATATCAAGATTGCGCCCCTTTACTTGCTCCTTAAACTCTAAGAANGTCGTATCTTCATCGATTGTAATACGNGCCTGTTTACCGGACTCTTCNCTAATGACCANNAGACGATACGGGTCAGGATAATAACCGGTATTTATNACCATAGCCTTAACACCGATCGGCATCTCATTAATCTGAGTCACTACTTTTTCTAATGTNCTATCGGGCTCTATAATGACATCAACTTCTTCACCGTTAGCTTTTTCAATAGCCATGAAACCAAAACCTACAGTGCTCTCATCNTTATCAGGAAAACCATAGGCTAATTCCTTNTCATTTCTGGCNAAGCCTCTTACTTCAAATTCGTAATTNCCNGGTATAGCAATACCATCTATAAGCCCCTCAATAATATCAGGATGGGATGATTCCACTTTCATTTGATAAAAATCNGGCTTCCTCTTCATATAGGTAACCGATTTATCAAGAGCAGTTACAAAATCAGTTAGCTTNGTATATTCGNNTTTTTCAATAACAAAAGNTTCTTTCCTCTTTTTGGCACTCTCAATCGGCATCTTNTCAAGTTCTATNAATGATTCAACNANCTTAGGGTCGAATGTACCGGTTAAACTTCCAGGTGATCGAATCGTCATATCTTTTTACCTTTAAACTTAATGATTTTTTTCAAACTCAAGATAGAATAACAACTAAAGGAGGTATCCCATGCAATTAATTAAACCNACGACAANCCATCAAAGAAAAANTCGNGACTTATTAATAAAAAATGCGCTGCGCCCCGAAGAGCTNCCATTCCCAATTGCAGAAGAATATCCTTTAGTNTTAGGCCAAGGAGACAACCCCTTTAGCTGTTGTATTTCNATCTCAGACAAAATCATTGCTCACGCCAACTTTTGGCCTAGAACTATCGTCTCTGAATCTAATTCAATTCCNNTTGCACTCATTGGAAATGTAGCAACCGACAAAGANTATCAGGGNCGAGGATATATGCGNAAACTNTTTCAAGGGCTCGACCAAAAAGCCAGAGANAAAAATATACACGCTCTTATTTTATGGAGCGATCTACATAAATTCTATCAAAAGTTAGGTTTCGAGTCAGTAGGCACAGAAATCCGACTTAGGTATAAANTAANGAAATTATCAGGATATATATCAGGTAAATATCAACCTATAGATCCAATGAGTTTAAGTGAAANAGACTTTAAATCCCTATTAGATGTTCGCCATCANGTCAAATCTACTTTATATAGGAGCATTGAAGAGTTTAAAATACTANCCTCTATTCCCGCAATGGGGCTATTCATCAGTTTTAACCAGTCTAACCAAATCGATGGTTATTGTCTAATCGGNAAAGGCTACGACATGATGGGNGTCATACATGAATGGGGNTCACAAAACCCCNAACACCTTCTGCAGGGAATAGCCGATATTGGAGATTTGTTGGNATATGAGGAGATTATAGTTTTAGCCCCAGCTCAAGGCAGTNNNTGGATAGAAGNTCTATCCAATCAAAGTGCATCAGTAGAAAGGCAACCTATGGCACTAGCTAAGNTCATNTCTGATNTTGATNAATCTGTTCTCNATGAACTTTTTATATGGGGTCTAGANTCAATCTAGTTCATCCATTACTGGCCCTGCAGAAGACTTAAAGCCATCTTNGGTATCTGATTGGCTTGAGATAANACNGAAATACCTGCCTGCGTTAAAATATTATTTTTTGTTAGATGCGAAGTTTCTGTAGCAATATCTACATCTCGNATNCTCGAGTTNGCAGCCGATAGNTTCTCAATTGAAACGCCTACATTTCTAATCGTAGCATGCAGTCTATTTTCAATCGCACCCAAATCACCACGNACGGACGACACAGAGTCTAAAGCNTCATCGATAGTAGCCAAACTTCTCTGNGCATCAAATTTGGTGGAAACACCNAANTCTTCNAAACCTAACTTGTCNAGATTAACATCAGAACGGAAGGCATCAAANGTTATCCGGTCTACACCCAAAAGGTTCATACCNCCAGTATTGACCTGAAAGTCAAGNGATCCTCCAGTACCATCTAATAGNACAGTTCCATTAAATTCTGTNACATTAGCAATTCTGTCNATTTCTTCTTTCAGNGATTGATANTCTTCNTCAAGATACNTTCTCTCTTGCGCACCGATAGTATCACTAGCGGACTGAACACCCAGCTCTCTTAACCGAATCAATATATTTTGGATTTCGGCCAAACCACCTTCAGCTACCTGAATCAATGAAATACCATCAGAAGCATTCCTCTGAGCTTGAACTANACCTCTAGTTTTCGCCCTTAGCTTTTCTGATATCGCCAANCCNGCCGCATCATCACCNGCCCTATTGATACGATATCCNGAGGACAGCCTTTCCAGCGAACGATCTANCAATCGCCTCGTATTTCTTAGATGCCTTTGAGCCGTTATGGCTGACAAGTTTGTGGCAATTCGTAAGCCCATGCTNACTCCTCCGAAACTGCTTGATAATATTCTCAGGTCTTAAAAGCTAATAACATTATCGCTGNAAGCGATAATACTGCGGGCCCTCACTTCTCAACCCACAGAAATAAGCAAATGATTATTGTCACGGTTGACCTAAATACCATTTTAGCATCTAGGTATGTCATTATCAACAGACACCACCATGAAGTTACAAAGAAATGATCCAGCAGATGCCAAGCCAACAATAATATAAAAAAAATACCCTAACTATATAATCTAACCTAACATTCGGCCCTAGTTAAGATTTGCCCACTAAAGAAACAATATCTTTCTCAATGGCTGCGGCTTTATCTGTATTGACCCTAGCATATCTCCCCAAATAGCTAGATAGAACCCAGTAAGAAATCGTATCATTGTCTATGCGTCTCTTAAAAATAATAGAGGAACTATCATTCCGGGTACCAAAATCTATATTTAAAAAGGGCTGAGCGGCATCTAGCTGTCCGTGCAATTCTTGATTAGCATATTCCATAACTTTAAGTTTAAGCAACTTCGAGATCCAAGTGCCGTATCGAGGATCTGCTTTTTTATCACTTGCAGCATCCTTCCATTGAAGCTTGCCCGTTGAGTCACGAGAAGTATGATCCCATGAAGCGTTGATTCCTCCTGCAGAAATAGAAGCCTTAACAATGTCATCACTCTTATAGGCTAGTAAATCTCGCTCAAACATCTTTAATTTAGCCCCTGAAAAAGTTTCAAGGCTTCTACCACTAATGAGAATGATCTTATTTCTATCGGAATCTAATGCAAAACGATTTCGGCTACCATATGACTTCTTTCCTATAAGCAGCTTAAAGATCTTCTCATTACCATATGCTACGCTCAACAATGGAGATTCATCATCAAATCCAAACTCCGCCTTATCTACTTTATCAACGTCACCTATCAGCCTAATTGCATATACTGGACTCAGGAAATTTGTAAATGCATCTATCTTGCTACTTGCTTTAAAAGCGTGCTCTGTTGTTATAGTTTTATCAGCTTCTTCACCCTTAGGCTCAGACTTCAGGGACATGTCAATCCAAAATCCATTTAACTTATCTAACCTTGTAGCTACAATTTTTTTATCTTTATTTTGATAGGTAATTGCCTCAATTGATGATGGTTCTATATCTATCCAGCTCTGCCCTGAAGAACTCCTATTATCTCCTGGTAACGAGATATAAAAAGCTAATGCCAACGAGATAACTAAGAAAGTACTGTAACCTATTATATTATTACGCATTCTTTAATACCTTCCTTTCTCTTCTTCTTGTATTCACTAATCCACCCACCAACATGACTAAACAAGGCACTGCAAAAATAGAAGCAAAGAAAACATAATTTTCACGGGTTCTGGAAAACCTAATCTTGACATCTTCTTCTGATGCAACTTCTCCTGTTAGTTCGCCCTTATCACCTAACCACTTTAAAGTATCTGAGATTAGAAGCTGATTGCCGCCATTACGTATCAGTGCATCACTGATAGCAGTAGCATCTGCAAAAGCAAGAATTTCGCCCCCACCCGAAGCAGAAGCAACAGCACCCAACGAATATGTTTTCTTTTTCTCATCAGGGTCAAATTTAAAGTTTCTGTTCAGGTCACCAAAGGTCGTATTTGTACTTTTAATCGTTTCACTGACTTGCCAACCATCAACCTTNCCGCTTAANTCTAAATAGCCCGTCTGAAAAACCATAACTTGAATNTTTTCTTCATGCTTATTCAGGCTCTGGACAGATTGATGNGAACCAAAAATATTCGTAAAGAGAAACCATTTATCAACCTGAGTTCTCATAGCAACAACATGTTTCTTCTCGTTAGCTAACATCACTCGCTTGTAGGCAATCCCTCTTTTCTTCAGCATTTGCATCAACAANCTATCATCAATATTCTTGACCTTNTTTTCTTGNCGCTCAATATCAAATAAAACNAGNAGTTTTCCACCTTTATCCAAATACTCTTCCAGAACCACTAATTTCCTCTNTCANGAATGGTTCAGTAGGACCCANAATNCCNACAAAAGTAGCNTTCTTAGGCACCTGCTGAAGACTGCCTTCATCNACTCCAAACTTTTTCACTGTGTAATTCAATGCTCGCAGTATCTGCTCCATACCTCTTATCGATCGGAAAGGATTTTTCTGNTTACCAGACCAAGTCATTTCACCGTGNCCAGANGTAAAATAAGCAATNCTTCTTGTAGANGTGATCTTTAAGAAAGCTTTTTGGAACAAACTATCNAGTTTTTTTAACTTAGATCTAGCTTTAACCTGAGTGAGNCCGATATCAATTCGNTCTCTNTTATTATTATANCTGAGAATCACNANACCATTCTTAGAAACCCGAAACTCCTCNGCTTTATTAGGATGAAGATCCTTNTCATAATTTNTGACAGANACAAATTCGCTGACCGACTGNAGTGAATTAAAATATTCATCGATGAGAGGCTTTACTTCATTCGAATCNGGAAAAAATATNGCTACTTCCATCTTCTTTTCTAAAGATNTCGCCATTTTGAGAGAAGAATCACCAGCGGCNGTCGTCTTAAAATAGCTTAAGTCATATGACCTATTCTTCTGACTTGCTGAATAATTCACNCTNACCAAACCAGCCAACATCATACCTACTAGCANCCAAGTAAGACCCGACTTCATNACTTTAAAAGGTTCTGCTAACTCNCCTTTTCCATTAGAAATACGTGCGAGCTCAAGCCCCANCCCCCAANANCCTCCCAAAACTATGCAAAGNAACCAAAAACCCAAAAGAATTTTCTGCAAGGANGACTCGGAATAATCTTGGTCACCCACCATAGATTTATANACTAAGTAAAATACNGGNCCCAAAAGGACAANGGCCTGCCATGAAACCATGTAGATCCAGATTCTAGATTCATTATCCCAGCGGNGTTTTCTNGATTCCATACTTTTTAAGAAAGATAGGCCAATAGAAAAAATCATCAAGATCAAGGCCAGACCAGTAAACATTGACGAATTGGTACCTAAATCAAGATATCGTTCACTAATAAAGAAAAGAAATAGGCCAANAAAAAANAATGGCAGTCTTAAATGAGCTAAATAATTCATCATCCTTGATATCTCCTTACTTCGATCGTTCTAACTGAGCACTCCAGAAAAAAAACAATCAAGCTCAGATAAAAAATAATATCTTTNGAGTGAATAATACCCCTAGAAAATGAGTTAAANTGGAGATTATGAATCGATAAGTAATTAAAAATCGACCGAAATGGCTCGTCNACAACACTAGCCAGCATCCACAAAACCAGNAGTATAACAGTAATAGAAGCCCCNAGAATACCNGCTATCATCTGATTGGGTGAAACTACAGAGGCAAACAAGGTTATNGCTAAGACCGCACTTCCTATCANAAACAGCCCCAAGTATCCCGCAGCTAAGTGACCAAATGATACTTTACCTTCAATAAAAATNAGCGCTGGCAGGTGCAANGTCAAGATCAACATAATCGAAAAAAAGGCAAGNCTAGAAAGAAACTTGCCATAAATGAGCTGACGCTCTGTAATGGGAGATGTAAAAAGTAGAACTAAAGTNCCCATTTGTTTTTCTTCAGCTANNAGGCGCATGGCAAGAAAAATTCCAGCAACCATTGCAATACCACTAGACAAATAGAAGAAATTGGACAANACCTCNCCTGATAACTTAGCTTTATCTCCTATGGCATAGGAATTAAAAAGAAGTCCATCNATTAAAATAGCTGAGAACATCACAACATAACCCATCCAAGTGTTAAANTATGANTTCAGCTCCCTCTTCGTAATCAAGAATAACTTATCCATAGTCCCCCCCTTAATTAACTAATTTCATAAATAAGGATTCAAGCCCATTCTCTGATCCGGTCATGGATCTTAAGAAAGCTCCATTTGAAACNACGACATTCGCAATATCAACATTCTCATCACTTTGAATTTTTATCGCTATTTCATGCCAACGAGAACTATTTTTCTTCTCTACCCCTTGCACTCCAGGTAATCCTTCGATACCGGCAACAACCTTATCAAAGTCCCCCTCCCACTGAAGGTTTATTTCGTCCTGACCCGAAATCGACTTCTCTAGCTCAGCTTCACTCCCCTCTGCGACTAAGGAACCTTTATCAATAACCAAAATACGATCACACGTTCTAGTTATCTCTGACAGGATATGACTAGATAAAATAACAGTATGGTTTCCCTTTAGAGAGAGAATCAAATCTCTCATTTCTACAATTTGTACAGGATCTAAGCCATTGATCGGTTCATCGAGTATCAAAACCTTTGGCTGATGCACAATAGCTTGGGCTATACCCGCCCGCTGTCTATATCCATGCGATAGAGACCCAAGCCTATCATTAGCTACTCCACCCAAACCAGTCTTCGAAATGGCATCATCTACATATCGAGACACCACAGAACCACCCACATTTTTCAAACGCGCAGCAAAATCTAACCACTCTATGACTGTCATCTCATCATAGAGTGGAGGTGTATCGGGTAAATACCCAATCAGCTTCCTAACTTCTTGAGGCGATTCATGGATTGAAATTCCGTTTATAACGGCCTCGCCAGCAGAAGGAGCCAAATAGCAGCCTAAGATCTTCAAAATCGTACTCTTGCCAGCTCCATTCAGACCTAATAGGCCCACAATGTCACCTTGGCCAACCTCAAAATTGAGTTTTTCAATGGCTCGGTTATTAGAATAATACTTACTAAGCCCAGTTACTTGGATCATCTTATGACCTCATTTACTTGCAACATTTTCGATGGGCATGATTATATATCAATATTTCTCTTTGGTTAATCGACAAAAAAAAAAATCCGTCCCTTCAATTATGGGACGGACCAACTAATTATCATTAGCCAAGATTGTTAATATACAGATCTGTTAGCAGAACCCATGGAAAGGTTGGTCAACCCAACAATGTCAAATGGCTCGGATACCGGACTACCAATGGAGTATGCGACCCCTGCTACTACAAAGCTGTCGACACGATCTGGATAGTGGTCACAATATGCAAAAAAACAAGTTTTCGGGGTTAGATCTTCTGCCGGCAATTCAGCAAACATTGGCAAATGGAGCAACAGCCATTCCTCAGAATCGGCGCCTTCATACCCCGCCTTCACCACATCAGGCTCTTTATTCAGGGCATTAGGGCCAGCATCAGATTCCACAGAACCGGCCTCCTCATTATTAGGTTCTTGCTTTTGATCTACCCAAGAACCATCCTCCTTTGACCGATCAATCGGCTTACTATTTTTGTTAAATGAAATAGGCTTAGTTAACTTTACTCTAAAATTTTTATTGAGCTTCGCTTCACCCTGAGCTCCAACCCCAGAGATATCAACTTTATCTTTATATTCATAAGGTTCGCCCCCAGTGCCCGTTATACTGGGAGTGAGATAGGAAAGCTCTGGAGACAAATCTTTATGAGCTTGCTTAAGTGTCATCATCAACATCATCAAGGCGGCAGGAAAAACAGACAGTAAAATCAACTTGTAACGCATAGGAATACCTCTCTAAAAACAAAATAGGCCATAATGGCCTAATTGTTTTTAATATATTCTATGGTTATTTACAATTTTTTATAGATATCATTGTTAAGTTATAAAATTTTTATAAATTAATTATAGGTCTTATTACTTTTGCCCCTCCTGCCGACCTAAGTACCCAGAACGCTCAGTAGCCACTTCAACTGCATTTACAAACATTGAACGCAACCCCCGAGACTCTAACTCATGCAGAGCAGAAATAGTTGTACCGGCTGGAGTAGACACTTGGTCCTTTAGAATAGCCGGGTGTATTCCAGACTTCTTAACCAGCGTTGCTGCGCCTAAAACAGTTTGAGAAGCTAATTTGGCAGAAAGCTCACGCGGTAAGCCCATTTTTACTCCACCGTCAGTAAGAGCTTCAATAACCATATAGATATATGCTGGCCCGCTGCCACTCAGCCCCGTAACAGTGTCAAGTAAGCTTTCTTTGGTCCAAGAAGCTTCACCAACAGCTTCGAAAATTTGCCAAGCTAATTCTTTGTCTTTACTTGATGAAGACTCGTTATGACACATAGCAGTCGCAGCACACCCAACTGTTGCCGCAATATTAGGCATAGCTCTTACAATTGGACCTTTATGATGAAATTTCTGCTCCAAAGTATGCAACGACACGCCAGCTAAAATAGAAATAACCACTGTTTGATTACTAATGACTCCCGATAGGTCTTCTGCGACTCCGGACAAATCATGAGGTTTAACGCACAACACAACCGCATGAGGCTCCATTGCTGCTTTCAAATCATTGACGGCTATGTCTTTAAATGACGATACTTTATCAGGGTGAGAATCAAAAACCTGCAGGTTACCTTTAACATCAAACTTGGCAGCGATCAGACCCCTTGCTAAAGCCGAACCCATGTTTCCTAAACCAACTATTAGCACATTAGATTGCATACACTATCCTCTGTCTTAAAAAGAACTATTCTCTACCATTGAGCCTATTTGTAGTAATATGTAAAGCAGAAACTATGGCTATTACTGAACCGCATATGGAGAACTTAAGTGAATTTGATAAAATTGAAATATTTGGTTCTCTTAGCTGCTGCAACCTTTTTTACTGCACCTGCCCCAGCAAAACCCAAACCAAAGGCTAGCTTCAAAAAATTTAAAGAAAATGGAATCGGGGCCTATCTAGGCTACGCCTATTTAGGTCCCGGGGGTGGGGCCGAATGGTTCTACCGATCTACCCCTAAATTTGAGCTAGGAGCAAACTTGGTTATTTCAGACGCAGAAATTACTTCTGCGCCCAGTGGCAAAGCCCAGATTGTTATTCACCCTTCGATGACGATGATAAAATCAACCATAAGAGCTTTTATCAAAAAGACTTTATATCTA
>PBRN01000228.1 GCA_002725955.1 Pseudobdellovibrionaceae bacterium | reverse complement strand
GGCATGGTATTTTGCGCAGCCTGCGGCATGGTATTTTGCGCAGCCTGCGGCATGGTATTTTGCGCAGCCTGCGGTATGGTATTTTGCGCAGCTTGCGGCATGGTATTTTGCGCAGCTTGCGGCATGGTATTTTGCGCAGCCTGTGGCATTGCGTTTTGTGCAGCCTGCGGTATGGTATTTTGTGCAGCTGTAGGCAAAGGTTGGTTG
Source organism: Pseudobdellovibrionaceae bacterium (assembly GCA_002725955.1). Lineage (GTDB taxonomy): Bacteria > Bdellovibrionota_B > Oligoflexia > Oligoflexales > Oligoflexaceae. The sequence continues at coordinate 19,158 of PBRN01000228.1, read as the reverse complement.
CTATTATTAAATATCTGACCCTGGCTTCTTAATTGCTGTTGATGCCATTCTTCGTATAGAGAATTGCCATGTGGTGGTATGAATATTTTTAGGGTTTTTACCGGTAGTGGAATTGCTACGACTTTTAAATCTCCGAAATTTACTATATTTAATAAACCTTCGGTCGTTTTCCCCTGCTGAATATTAGGGTAACTTTTTGGGAGAAAAGACTTAAAGAGTGTCTCTAGAAGGTTGTCATCAGTATTTACAGGATTCTCTAAAATATTCTGGTTTTGCAGAATAATTTTAATATTTTGACCACTAACGATATCGATTGCTAGAGCCGACTGTTCTAATGCCTGTCTAAGAACTGATTTTACAGATTCCATCTTTTACCAACATCTTTATATATAAGTTGGTTCGGTATCGGAATGGATAAAAAAAGCTTAATTAGAAATTACTTTCGGCATTAGTTCCTTATATTTATGACGATGTCATCATCGGCTTAATTTCTCTAGATTAATTGTGATTCACTGTTTTTACATCTTTTTTAGGTGTTTTTTTGGTTTTTATAAATGTTTCTTTATTTAGGTTACCCCTTGTACAGTCAGGCCACACTATAATTTGATCCTTAGCTGTTTTGGCTTTAAATTTACTATTGCTCACAAACCTGCCCCTTTTTTGCATCAGTTTTTCGTTCAAATCAGTTTAACTTTTACTATTATAGATATTTTTTTTTATATAAGGGTATATATAGAAGTAATAAAGTTTTAAGTATTTGTAATTAAAGATAAAAAAATGGAATTTTTTAAATCAAGTGTTTCATTGTTTTCAAAAGTGAAGAGAATANTGATAATCAGATTGGTTTTAAGTTTCTTGGNTAACGCCNTCTGCATCCCGAAGGNTGTTCAGNATGANNTCAGGATCGCAATTGNNGTAGTNTGGCAGAAATGGCGNTTGTTTAANGGCTTCGATAATAGGTAGTTCTCCTANCNCATGATCNCGTATTTCGTGAATAAANCTTAGAGTCTTGAATCCATCAAACCATTGATTGAATTGATTCAAATTACCTTNCGAGTCTCGNGAGCGTTTCTTNGCTNCCTTTAAGGCATNAAGGAAGTCAAATTGATNAATNACTTTTAATAACTCATCCTGCTTAGCTGANTNTATATTTCGACNAATTTCTTGCCNAAATATTTCATCATNATTATTTTCGACCCANTTTTTGACACTNGNTAATATNATTTTGAGAATANAAAAGACTTGAGGGNCGTANACGAGAAATGNTTGTCCNTGGCTTTTTAGGTCNGTAATTTTAATTGTTCCACGNCCAGTACCAAATGGAACNCGNTCAGATGGCCTAGTNATTAGTTCAATAGGNTCTCCTCTTAAGGCNATCATAGAACCAGTTTTAGCNAGCTTATTTTGAAAGTAAAAGTCCTCAGCAGCAATTTTTCTAGGTATGCCTCGAATATGAGCGTAAGAAGAAACCTTACAGGCAAGGAGGCTACCTATGGAAGGAAAAGCCCAAGGCGANCGNGCCCANTTAAGACCAGTCGTATAGTATCTNAGCCATAGTTCATAGTCTGTAACTGCTTCCCAGTNACTTAAGTGTTGTTCTGAATCAGTAGAATTATCTTTTATGTGGCGATACGGATAGATAAAGCAGCTAGCNTTTTGTTGTTCAGAGGAANCATCGACTTGATGAAAGTAATTTTTAGGTACAAGAGCATCTCCNTCAGTATTATGNATCCACTGGTTGCTAANNTNTTGTTTAAAAAATANTTTTACCGCTATATCGCATCCTATTTTTCGAGCTAAGCCTACACCNTGCTTTTTTGGTAAAAGNTATGGTTCANTAAATCGNTTTACAATGAGNAGTGATAACTGATTCCATTGATAAAGATTTATAGGAGTATNATTTTTGATTTCTAGTTGGTGNNTTGATTTTNGTTCGATCCAAGNTAATGTTTTTTNATTTGATTCNTGGTACNTACTAGCTCTATCNATTGCNGCATTGATAATAATAATGACTANTATTTCACTGCTANCAANAGATGTATTTTCAATACTTGANAGGGTTTTGGGNAGTAATTCATCCTCGCCGCATGCGGGAATGACCACGNCGTACTTCCATTGGTATTTCGAACTATTGGGTAGCTCTATCTTNGATTCTGGTTCAGCATATCTTTCCAGATAAGTTTGAATAATATTNTTTTTCNTCATGATTTACCAATNGCTGTAAGTGCCATATCGATTCTGCCGAAAGGGGCNGAAACTTGCACACCACTAATTGACCCTTCGATTTTTGCNATCATNTCTTGNGCAATTTCGACTCCAACTTTTTTGGCGTCGATNGGATCTGAGTATTGACTCATTTTTTTAATAATNGANTCTGGTATAACAATTCCNGGNACTTCATTGTTCATNAACTCNGCGTTACGCAGACTAGTTAANGGCCATATTCCNGCGATAATTGGTGTCTTNANANTCATNGATGATANAATNTCCATAAATCGAAAGAACGTATCTACATCAAATATTGGTTGNGTAATCGCCCATTCTGCTCCTGCTTCGATCTTATATTTAAATCTTTTCATTTCATAAGGCATATTATGATGAACAGGGTTCACACCAACNCCGATNGANAGTCGTGTAGGTTCGCCAATNGGTCGTTGCCCGAGATCAATNCCACCATTGAGTTTNTTGACCATATTAGTTAANCCAATTGAGTCGACATCAAAAACGCCAGTTGCATCGGGGTAAACTCCCATCTTAGGGGGGTCTCCAGTAACAAGAAGCATGTTTCTTAAGCCGATNCCGTTAGCNCCNAGCATATCTGATTGCATTCCAAGTAGGTTGCGGTCNCGGCATGTATAGTGAAGAATGGTTTCAATACCAANTTTTTGTTCAATCATTACTGCGGTCAGTATTGCACTCATGCGTGCTGAAGCTCTAGGACCATCCGGAATNTTAATACAGTCGACNCCTGCTTCTNTGATCAAATCTGCTTTAGCGAGAAGNGAGNTNAGNTCGACACCTGAAGGAGGTAATAATTCAACAGTATAAACCATTTCATTATTTGCAATTTTTTTNGACCAAGCAGACTTTTCTTGAAAGGGNACTCTTTGCTCTNNTGGCTGTATCGANGANGATTTTTTCTGGTATNGGTTTTGAGATACTAATAGTTGTAGATGCTTTATATTGNCTNATTGCTTGAGTCATNGCNTTGATATGTTCGGGCGAAGTTCCGCAGCAGCCTCCGATAAACTGAACACCGGCATGAAGAAATTTTTTTGCGAAGGATCCCATATATTCGGGAGTACACATATAAATTTTTCTACCATCNACAGCTTTTGGGAGTCCTGCATTAGGTTGCATGATGAGGGGCTTGCTTGTTGCAGATCTAATCTTATCTATCGATGATAGCATNGGCTGAGGTCCAACCGAACAATTTAATCCNATGACATCTGCTCCNGCTTGATCGAGNTGCTTNATTGCTTTGGTNACNGGAGTGCCTANGGGCAGATTACCTTCAAGGCTAATCATCATTTGCGCTATAATCGGTAGATCCGGGGCTAGCTCTTTAGCGGCAAGGATGGCTTGTTCTATTTCGGTAATNTCTGAAAATGTTTCGAGACATANGCAGTCGACTCCTCCCAGTAGTAGNCCTTTAATTTGAGTCNCAAAAGCTTTTCGAGCTTCTTCNTATGAAGTTGGGCCTAGTGGCTCAATTTGTATGCCTAATGGGCCAATAGAACCTGCTATATATGCTTTATTNATACTGCAANTGCGTGCAATTTCGGCTGANTTTTGGTTTATTTCCANGACCTTATCGTGAAGGTTGTGGCCAGCCAACTTAACAGGGTTTGCTCCCCAGCTATTAGTGGTNATTACCTGAGCNCCTGCTTCCAAGTATTCCTGATGTGATTGCTCAACTAGCCAGGGTTGGCTGAGGTTTGCTTCTTCGAAGCATCGATTGATGAAAAGNCCTTTATTNTATAAGACTGTGCCNGTGGCTCCATCAAATAATAAAGGTTTGCCTCGATCCAGAACCTGCTGGAATGATTCTAACATTCTGCCGCCCTCCAAGGTGTCATCCATTGAGAAATGGGTTCTCGGATTTTAAAATAGGTTTCATCTATTATGAAGCGATATTTTAACCTGCGCTACCTTTCAGACCAACTTGTCCAGATCCTTGGTGGGATAGTCCGTATACTTGTTGCACGGTATTATAGATAGCTCGATATTCGGCAGATCCCTNNTGAAGGTCGAATAGAATACGCAGGCAATTAGGGTAGTCTTTTGACTGCAGNTGGCTGAGTGCNACCATAGACTGTATGTNGCGAGATTTTNTCATGATGGGTATATGCCAGAAAATATTATTAAGNAAATTCCTTTTATCNCTATCTNNGGTTTTTATAATACTCTGACTGAGGCAGATTAAATCTGTTTCTGACCATGTCTGGAGATCTTTGGTNAAATCAGATTTTTGACTGGATTCCGANATTTNAGATATGAGCTTTAGCGTATCNTGNACTTTNNTGGACTGACAAANNTTNATATTTGGNCGAGNGATATATGGNGNAATAATTTCTGCATATTGTGGNTGATGAGATTTTAGNNCTGAAATAAGAGTCGACTTTGATTTGCCAATTTCTTTGAAACGNTTCTTCTCTATCAGGGGGAGGTGAGATGCATGAAGTGCCATCGTGCTTTTTAATTTATCTGATAGAATAAGGGGNGNATTAGATTGGGATATCTGNCTGACAGCATACATTGATTGTGCAAGCATNGGCCAAGTTTCTCTATTCTGAAAAAATTCTTTCTNATTATTTAATACAGTCGATCTATGCCATAGATTTTGGTATTTGAAAATCAGAGATTGGAGANAGATCCANCTTCCNACTTTTTCACTTACTGAATTTTCAGTAATGCTATTNAAGGATGANTTAGTTTCTTTGCTGGAAGCGAAGCAAAGTGNGGGTGGNAGCAGNAACATGATAAATAAGATAATGATTCCATATGAAGTCAGCGGNCTACCAATTGATGAACATGAATTCGCACCAGTTTTTTCTACTGTNGCATTCTNTGCTNCTTGACTATCGGCACTGTTTTGCATTTTATCTATTTCTGACGAGAGTGTGTTCTCTANAAATGCTTTGACATATGTAGACCGAGTTGCNACATTATAAGTTTCTGANCGGGAAGGGTTCTGGTAAGTTAAAGTTATCCCACCCCAATTGATTCCTATAATACGNTTAGTTTCAATATCCCAAAGAGCTGAACCTGATGATCCTTTCTTTTGATCGCAGGTATGNCGGATTCCCATTGAGAGAGATTTATCTAGTGGCCATTCTGATNCNGGAAAGCGCCCTTTGGTGATGCAGTTATTACTGGTNACTTGTCCGACNGGCAGATTAATACCAACAGATTCNACATATACTAGAGATTCATTAGAACCTGACTCATTACTATCAATGTTGGGAAANTGGATAATCCGGGCCATGCGTTCTGAAGGGACATCTTCTGTNGGCCAAAATTCTGCTGGAGATACTTCTAAATTAGGAGGGTTTTGTTCTAATGTAAATACTGCTAAGTCNCCTTGNTAATTGCTNTTTAAGGTGCCTNTTTCACACTTTCCAAAAANAGGCTGGGAAATTTGATCTTTATAAAACTTATAGAAAACTTTAGTAGATTCACATCTTTCATCAACAAAAGCTGGACCCNCATCATTTTCTTCCAGAGATTGAGTGGGTTCACCTGCAAAAAAGCAATGCAAGTTAGTNATCACTCTATAGTTTGAGTTNCTATCTTCACCCTGAATAATGGTCCCACTGCAAAACTTTCTTTTACTATTGCCGACTGTGGTAGTGATTAGTACTGCTGAATTCAGTTGGATAGGATCGATATTATCATAATTACTCTCATCAACTATCTGAATATCATTACTATCAATTATATAGGATTTTTTGGAAACTTCATAAATGGGTTTNCAGCCAACCGTTATTACNTGAAGTAAAAAAAATGNGAGGATTGAAATTTTCAATACCNTTAGTCGGTTAGCAATTCGCAGCATCCTTTAGTCTCCATGCCAAGAGTTCCTTGGCTTGATTACTCCTGGTCGGTGGNATTCAAGAGTTCTGGTTCATCATTTTCGCTAGAATCTGTTATCATTTCACGGTAATCGGGNCGAGATGCTTCCATGCTCCGCAGTAAGAAATTTGCCTTACGTTTAATTTCTTGGTTTTGGGCAACATCCGTCGCTAGCACATCCGCAAGGATTGATTTCGCTTTGTCANTNTCATTATAACCATTCTTATGAAGAAGGGCCAGTCGGTACATGGCNCCAATATTATTTGGNTCCTTTTCCAAAATATTCAAGAAAACTTTTTTNGCACTATCATATTCTTTAAGCCTTTGCAGTGCGATACCATGCCCCATTAGGCTNGCNAAGCAATCACCGCATCTAGATCGGGTTTCAGAAAAGATGGAAGCAGCCAAATCTGATGAGCCCATTTCAAGATAAAGATANCCNAGATTTAGCCCNGCTGCTATCTCGTTGGAGTCNGNTTCAAAATTATCTGTCAAAATTTGTGAAACCTGTCGATAGTCCTCCATAGAGGCATTATTTTTATGGAGGATAGCTAGAGCTTGAATATTTTTNAATTCGCTAAAGTTAGGGTGGTTTTTCTCGANTAACTTTGCATAGAAATTAGCTAGCTGAAAGTCTTTATTCATGGCTAATGCGATAGTCAGNACGTAAAGTCCGATTGGATCATTGGGTCTGATTTGNAGAAATTTTCGGGCATCGTTAATTGCNACTTCCCATTCTCCAGCTCCCAATGTTGANTATANCTTTATATGATGGTTTTTNGTTTTTTTACGTATGTCGATCCANTCTTTTCTAGAAAANGATTTCACGATNGGTTTCTTAGTNCCACTTCTTAGTACNACTGGATTNTCATCACCATTCTTAATNATNTCNGCCTTTTTACTTTCCGAGGACTGAGANAAAAAAGAAGTAGTAGCGCAGCTCGTNAAAATGAAGCANAGNNNAANTGTTTTNGATATTAATAATATTTTCATATTTCCTTCTTATAATCCCAAATCTGCGTTTTCATCAAGTNAAGNGCTATCATTNNCNTCTAAGTTATTTATATTTGGAGACCATTGGACGAACCCNATTCCNGTTTCTCCTGATACNCGNTCAAAGTTCCANTCCCGNGAAGCATTCCATATAATCTGTTGNGATTTTTCCGGNTCNAGGTAACCCTTTTCNGCNACNTGAAGTGATTTNATTTCAGCTTCTTGNGCATAGTTNGATAGNGTGCTGATGATGGACTGTTTTCTATCATTNAATTTAATAACGATTTTTTCATCGAGAGTTTCTGGTATCGTTANNTCTTGAATAGAAGTAATNGTTTTAACTGTNGTATCTGAAAGGCTTAGCATAGCNGGAGCNCACCAGCTAACTTCCAATTCGCATACTTGGTCAAANTTNNTTTTGGACTTCAAAAATATNCCATAATGTTTATTTATGGTTGCTAGAGGATCAGTTTGAGTAAGGTTNTTTTCTTCTTTACCTGTTTGTTCAGCATATTCNTCNGCTAGNGTAAGCAATATAAANCCGAGCTGTTCTCTTACCTCATCAATACTTTGATCTAGNCNCTGAAGTATAAGCTTGTTTTTTGNGAGTCGTTTATAGGANCTTATCTTCTTNAGGTATCTAGACTCNACTCCAATTGCTTTCGCTTTTGCTACATCATCATTATTCGCTAGTTTAAANACATGATTCATAGCCCANATTGCTCTGCTTTGCTCACCGAACCTATTTTCTAAATCCATGTAACTTAAAGCGTAATTAAGTCGAGANTGCAATGGAANCNTGCTGTCCTGGATTTGGTANCGTAATATATCGCCNGCATCGCCATAGATTCTTCTNCCCATAAGTANTGGTTTTAATANTTCCCTNATTTCTTGAGATTTTTGATCTCTNGCGAATTCAGCAAGNTATTTTTTCCAAAAGAAAATAGTTGAGTTCTCNANNGCCATAGGCATTGCCCAGCTACCNCCTTCNAGTAAAGTAACTTTTCNGAAGCGAGATCTCTTATATTGTTCNGCGTGAGCTATNAGGGTTTCAATTGATTTCATGTGTTCGCTATTACCACGATAGCTGAAAGCCANGAGGAATAGNCCCTCATCTCTTCGTNNGTCTTTNGTATAGGAANTAGTAAANTCCTTNAGTTTGCTTACGGCAACANCAAANTTCTTATTNTTCCAAGCCTGCTTACCACCTTCAAAGAGTGCTGCAGATAAGTAAATNTGAATNTTTACNGGTCTATTTCGAACGANAGGCNTAANTTTTTNGCTTAAACAAAGNCTAGAGATNTCTTCAAGTTTTTGCCATTGCTTATTNTCAAATTGGTGATTGAGAACATATCCTGCAGCGTANTTGCTGGCGGAGTGTTTCGGCATATTATTTAATTGCGTTGTAAATGTATTTATCGCAGCACTCTTTTGGCCTGTTGAAATCTGAAGTAAGCCGATATGTCCAACTGTATTCCAGTCGCTTTGGTTAAATGATGTCTTCATTTTTTGATGCATGGCTAAAAGTATTTGTCTTTGTTTTCTATGTTTCTTACTGTTGTTTCTATTTGCCAATGCTTTAATCCATGGTGGATTTTTGGGCCATGCAGAGATCTTTCTTTGGTTGATAATCCCAAATTCATACCATTTTTTTGCTTGATCTGGATAATCTTTGGCTAGGTTTAACCAACCAATGACAGCTTTTTTATGCCATCCAGCATTTTCATAGACGCGATTAATCTGTTCTCGAATCTGAATATTTTCATTGGGCGTAAGATTAGTCTTTAAGTATCTGTTCGCCATGCTAATGGCTTGTTTGCGAAATTGATTTTTGGCTCTTTTCGACTTTGCTTGAGCAAGGTTCGTCGTGACCAGATCCTTATATTTTCTTTTATATCTTCTTACAGCCTGATCTAAGGCGGTCTGATTGGAGCCGAAGCTGCTTTTTTCCGAGAATATTTTTTTGCCTAAAATTAGAGATCTTTCGTAGGATCGTGGGTTTTTGGTTTTCCGAAATTTTTGAAACTGGATCTGTATAATTCGATCTTGGATTCTTATGGCGATGCGATCATTCTTGGCATTTTTAAGCAAGTTCGAATAGATCTTTATGGCACGGGCGTATTGCCTTTTCTGCCATTGATATATAGCTCTTCTTTCAATAATAGCAGATATCGCATCGTGTTTTTTAAATGATCTAATTCTGATGGGAGGCTTATTCCACCTTGCTTTAGAGCCTTCAGCGCCGCGCCATACAGCGATTGAAAATCGGAGAATATCGTTTTTGTCTCTAGCAGACATATTTCGTGCCCGACCAGTTGCTTGAATAAGCCAGTTACGATAAGTCTTGTTCGCTTTATTGATTTTTTTACCGTTCCGGTTGATGCCCGCAAGGTATCTTGCGATTGCAAGGCGACCGGCCTGGGCAGCTTGTAATGGTAATCGAGAGATTTGCGATTGTATTTTCTTCATACCAGAGGTTCTGCCACCGTATTCAAGTTCTCGGATGCCGATCAAGAATATAGCTCTTCTCTTTAAGCTTTTTGGTAATCGTCTGTTTATTTTCTTAAAGTTACGGATTACTTTGAGTCGGTAATTGTTATTGAGATAGTTTACAATTCCAATGTGGTATTGGGCTTTTACTTTGCCTTTTGCGTTCTTGGAATAACGTAGGTATTGTCTTCCAAATTTTGTCGCATTGCGACGTGCATTTTTTAGTTTGTACTTGATTTGTCTTGTTGGAAGGTCGGTAGAGTATTTTCCGGTTAATAGATCTTCATAGTACCAGCTAAGAATTAGGTTGTTGAGATATAAAGTTTGTGTAGTTTCAGCCCTAGCGTAACCGCTAGTTGCAGGTAGATCAGTAAGTCCTTCTGAAATAATAGAATTGATTGTTTCGGCTTCAAAATCATCGGATATCATTTTAGACCGGAGGTTCGGATCTCTAAGTGACGAGGTAAAGTCTGGTAATTTTGAGCTACTATATGATAGTGGCAGGATTGGGCGTTTGCCCCGTGCATTCTGCTCTTGTTTTTTTTGGTATAAACCAGATTGAACTAATACTATTAGCCCTAGAAATATAGAAAAAATTTTAAGCATCTGAAGCTTCACGATTATGACCTCGGTAATAGGAAATTTCTGGTTCGGTTGACACCGATCCACGGTTTGAATTGCAATTCTGCGGCCAAGTTGGATTGGTTAGATGGTGAGTAAAAATAGCTGGTTATAGAGCATAATCAAGATGGGTGTGAGAAGAGCTTTGGTATTTGCAGGCATGTGTAAATGTTTTATACAAAATATAAACTAAGATGCTTCTGCAGGCTTAACCTGTCAGGTAAATAATTAAGTTTTATTTTATTTCTTAAAACTTCCAATTTTTCTTCTGTTTAATGCCTGGGTTGGTCGGTTATTGTTGGGGTGAGTTTTACCTAGGAGGTTTATTTGTGCGCGAGACATTGTAATGGGTTCCCGAAAAACATTCCAGCTAACACTCTCATAGCAGGGTGGTGTAGTAAGGGATCCTGAATAAGCATATACTCTGGAATCAGTGGGCATGAGATCTTCTGGGTTAATGAATACCTCTTTGGGGCTAACTGTATCCGTGTCGTCTTCTGGCAGGTTATCTAACACTTGAGACATTAATTCATTGCGTTTTCCGGTCCTGACAAAAACAGAAAATATTGATTTTTGATCATCTTCGTTAGAGTGAATGAACTGGATTTCTGCAGCGTATGATTTACCGCTTAGTTTATGTTCAGATGGAGTATGAAATCTAATTCTGCGAAGAGTGTAACTGGTGTCATGAATCAATGCTTCGTTACTTGGGTTCACCTTGAGAAAGATATGTCGTCCTGAGCTTGCCACATGAAGAGGGGAGTCAACATAATTGGTTTGTACCACATCATCTAATGTTTTGACAAAGCGAGGTATATTTAATGGTGATTGCTTTTTCCCAGATTTACACAGTTTATATTCGGGGTTAAGCTTGTTCCAAAATGCGGGCCCAGTAAGTCCCTTATAACCCCATTTTCGGTCATTATTAGTTTCTTCGAAGGCTTCGTCGTCTGCTTTTAAGATATATTTTGATTCGGATAAGAATTTTTTCGCATCTAGTAATTTAGATTGTGGGGCTGGTATGTTCGGCATTGCTGGCATGTATTTTTCAACGTTGACATCAGAAAATAAATTCCAGCAGATGAACGATGCGCAACCAGTCATTATCACTGACTGCCATTTATTTGTGCCTTTGGCTTCAAGGAGCCAGACTAATGAATATAAGCCACCAAAAGCAGCGCATGTCAGTAGGGCTAGTACTGCATATTGAACGTTCTGTTGTTCACCTGTTGACCAAGCTATGCCAGCCATAAACCCCCATTGGCAAAGGCAAGCCCCATAGGCAATGAACTTTTTATAAACTCTTTTTGCTAAGCGACGCCAGTAGAAGCAGATGGTAAGTCCTTGAGCGATAAAACAGGTCATTGCTATTGCTGGTAGGAAACTACCGCTGCTGAGTGTGGACTTTATCATCAGGAGGCATAGATAAGGAGCCCCGATAATTATAGTCAAGATCAGGAAGTTNGGTGCACCNAGATCCTTAGCTATNGTTTTCTTTTTNCTCACTTTNGGCAATGACTTACTCCGATGGAATCATCAATCTAAACGCCTTATCTGAGTGTTCGGAGATTATTCAGTTAACTTTACCTNNTGGNNGTAATTGCTTGCTAANANTCTGTTTTNATTNGATATTTTGTTTTGANNTGGCTTGCTAATATTCNGGTAAGCTACTGTTTTTTGNAGAAGTTANNCNAACNGAAAAATNTCNAGAAGAACCGCTGGTTTTATAAACTACAGCGGTTTTTTGTCCTGTAAACTATTNGCTCGAGNTCATTGAGCTANTTGGTTTATAGGATATCNAGGCATGGGCTAGGGGNAGTATGTTCATNGCANTTNACAGGCTGCCCTATGAGAGTTTCNGCTACTTCTANGTAGACTTTGGCTAAATCCACNAGGATTTGAGTTGGAACTTTTGGAACNTCCCCTTCNCCTTTGAAGCCCTGTTCCATAAGCCATCGTCTTACAATCTCTTTGTCCAGCATGTCGGGGGATTGTCCTGCTTTGGTTTTTTCTGCCCAAGTNTTTGCAACCCATAAGCGGCTGGAGTCAGGGGTATGAACTTCGTCAATAATCATGATTTTGCCATTTTCATCNCTGCCGAATTCATANTTGGTATCGACGAGNATCCAGCCCTTCTTTTCGTATATTTCTTGGCCTAAACTAAATAGTNTTAGGGCTTGCTTACTAATTTCTTGCCATTCNGATTTAGTGCANACACCTTGTTCGATTAGTTCATCNGGAGTTGCATCCTCATCATGTTCGAAAGCAGCAGCTTTGGTGGTGGGNGTNATAATGACTTCAGGTAATTTGCACCAAGATGTTAGNCCCTCTGGTAAGGATGCGCCGCAAAAAANNCTTTCACCTTTTTCATANGCNCGCATCATACTTCCGGCCATGTAACCNCTNACAATNACTTCNGCTTTTACTGGTTNCATTGCTTTGACCTTTAATACTCGTGGGTCNGGGCTTGCTTGNAAATGAGTCGGTAAAACCTTTTCCGCTTCNTTAAGCCAGAACTCTGAGATCGCCGATAGAATNGCTCCCTTAAATGGGANCATATCAATATATTTGTCAAAAGCCGTGAGGCGATCTGTGTGGTATATGTATAAGTCATTGCCTCGTTTGACCAANTCTCTGACTTTNCCTTGGTAAACTTCGTAGTCTTTTTTTCTCAGGGTGCTCTTTTCNTTATCAGATAGCCCATAGTATGACATTTCTTTCAGAGNNTTCTCTGGGGATGAGCTATTGATAATTTGATCAAGCAGATTGCTGATGGGTGTCATAATTGCTCCTTACTGAGACNTCGTCTTCATTTNACAATTTTCTGGTTTATCTTGAGCGACCGCTGCTAGTGCGGTTTATCGATACCAGAAGTCCTTGTCCTACGCAAATAGTAAGGAGTAGAGAAGTGCCGTAAGAAAAGAAAGGNAGAGGAAGCCCAACTACTGGAAATATACCCAGTACCATGGCGATATTAATGGTGAATTCTAGAAANAGAAAAGCAGCTATCCCGATGGCTAACAGGCTATTGAANGGGTCTTTGGCCTGNCGGCTGATATCGAGTGCGATATAAGTCAGAACNGTAAAAATAGAGAACACAAAGGCNCAGCCCCAGAAGCCTTGTTCCTCGGCGAAGACNGAGAAGACAAAGTCTGTGTGCCTTTCTGGTAGGAATTTNAATTGGGTNTGNGTTCCCTTCATGTACCCTTTNCCGAACAAACTTCCACTGCCTATGGCAATAAGGGACTGTAANGAGTTATACCCTGANTTTTGAGGGTCAAGATTGGGGTTTAGTAGATTNAGAATCCTCAATTTNTGGTAATCTTTCAGCAGCACNAGCCANCCNAANGCCCCNACAATAGGGCTAGACAATACGATTAANCCCAAACTTTTAAGNTTTATNTTGATAAAAGATATTTGCACTANGGCTATTAATAGACANATGCCTGCNGTNCCAAAATCTGGTTGAGCGAATATGAGCGAGAACACCANGCCTATCATNGCAATCAGNGGTAAAAGATCCCGCAGTCTNTANGCATTNTTGAGNCGATTCGTTGAAAANAACTTAGCTACCGTTATTGCGGTAGCGAGTTTTGCGAACTCTGATGGTTGAAATCCGACGGGGCCTAGAGACAGCCACCTTTGTGCTCCGCCGGCAATTCTACCTAGTAAAAGTACCACCATAAGTAAAAAGCAAATTACTGCGAGGATGTAATAACCATTTTCATTGACTTGTTTGATGGGAATGAACCAGCCGAAAAGAATAAAGGCAGGAATGATCAGCATGAGGTTGCGTAATTGACTGAAAAAGTAATGGGTTCCTTGGCTTGCGCTATACAGATTGAATAGGCCGACCACTAATAGTGTGAGTAACAATATGCAAAGAGCATTGACATGAGGGGTTTGTGATTTTCGGACGGAGCCCTCAGGGGTTAAAAACACCCCTTTTGATTGTTTACCCATGATCGGATTTCTCTTTTTGTTTACTAATCTGGATGCGCCTTTGCTTGAGTTTCCAATATGCTTCGATAATCTTCTTAGCAACTGGGGCTGCAGCAACACCTCCACCGCCTTGCTTGTCGTTTTGACTCACTATGATGACGGATATTTCAGCATTTTCTACCGGAGAGAAGGCTGCGAATAACGCATGTTCTTTCCAGCGCATACTAACATCGGTTTGGTTACGATTTTTTTTGAGGCTTACCACTTGTACTGAGCCCGTTTTTCCAGCGACTGTATGTCCTTCAACTTTAGCTCTTTTTCCGGTCCCTTCCTGATTCATTACGACCTCACGCAGAATCCGGCGCATAGTAGCAAAAGTCTGTTTCGATATGAGGTCCACTTCTTTGATCTTCTTAGGCTTGTGCTGGATAACAAGTTCGCCAATGTGATCAGTGATCCTCTTTATCAGGTATGGTTGCCATACTGTACCACCATTAGCTATCGTCGCATATAGATTCACCATTTGAATCGGTGTCATAAGAAGGTAGCCTTGACCTATGGAAATNTTAGGNGTGTCTCCGGCTATCCANGGGTATCTTAAGGTCATTTGTTTCCAGGCAGANGTGGGTATAAGTCCGGGTCTTTCTGCGTTGAGTTGCCCGCCTAATTTNTGTCCNAGGCCAAGGCTGCGNCCNTAANTAGCAAGTCNTTCCACTCCGAGCTCAACACCTACATGGTAGAAGAAAACATCACATGATTTCATCATAGCTAGTTTAAGGTTGGTCAGGCCATGGCCAGTTCTGTTGTGACAATGTAATATTTGNTTACCTAGTACAAAATACCCAGGACACCTAAAAGTGGTCCTNAGGTTGATGACTTTTTCCTCAAGNGCTGCCATCGCTACTACTGGTTTGTAAATACTGCCGGGAGCGAATTCACCNCCGGTAGTTTTGTCCAGGAAAGGCTTGAAAGGATTATTGGTTAANGCCTGCCAATCTTCATTTGACANGCCTTGTTGCATCAATGCNGGGTCAAAACCGGGTTCACTTACAGCTGCTAGAATCTCGCCATTTTGAGGNTTAACAGCCATCACGGCCCCATACTTGCCATTGAAAGCCTCTTTGGCGATTTTTTGTAGCTCTAGGTCAATGGTTAGCTCGAGGTCGGCGCCNGGAATGGCNGGGACTTCNGGGAATTCCCANCCATCTTTNTCGAAGGCGTGGGTTTGTCGGCCAAATGCATCTACTTGAATGAGTCTGTAGCCTCTTTTTCCTCGTAAGTATGATTCCCAGCGGTATTCAAGTCCCTGTTTTCCAATTAAGTCACCCGGTAGGTAAGGATTGTCTGGNTGGTTCTTATTATGNTCTTGGAGAGTGACGGGATCAACTTCACGCAGGTAACCCACCATGTGAGGTGGTGTTAATGGCTTATATTGCCTTCTGGGTGCAACNAGTACCTCGATGCCTGGTAAAAATATCTTGTTGCTTTCGATTGTCGAGACTTCGTGAAGAGATAGGTTTCTTTTTAGGTGNATNGGCAGAAACTTTGGTCTTCCTCGAGTCGCTCTTAGCCTTTTTTCAAACCTTGATACAGGGATGTGTAGAAGCCTCGAGAGAATTTTAAATGTTGCNTCTCGGTCTTTCACATATTGTGGNATGAANACTAAATCAAAATACGGGCGATTTCCTAGGGCNACTTCCCCATGGCGATCATAAATAACTCCCCTNGGTGCAGGAATTTCGATCCGNCGTACTCGGTTTTTTTCCGAAATCTTTTGATAGTATTCACCCTTGTAAATTTGCAAATACCATAAACGAAGCAAGAGTATTCCAGTGATTACAAAAATACTGACACTGGCCCAAAGGAAGCGACTNTCAACAAGAAGGTCCTCATGTTTGTAAATGAGTTTCATTGAGGGACAGCTTCCTCCGCATCAACTTTTAGCCAAGGTTGACATATGCAAAACCCAAAGGCGACGCCTGAAATCATGCGGGTTAATTGTGCGCCTAGATAGGTAAA
This sequence comes from Pseudobdellovibrionaceae bacterium, assembly GCA_002725955.1. Lineage (GTDB taxonomy): Bacteria > Bdellovibrionota_B > Oligoflexia > Oligoflexales > Oligoflexaceae. The sequence goes on along the minus strand of PBRN01000228.1, from coordinate 3,018 downwards.
AGTCAGCATGTTTATCCCAGCTGTAAATACCAGTACAAATGTTTCAAATAAGATTACCCAGAGTTCAGCTAAAGCAAAAGCTGCAAGCCAAGGAATATTGTGTCGCCATGAAAGNTTGGTTCTGACTTGCATGATGACATTGCCCATGATCCAATAAATACANAGATAGATCCCAGATGGCACTGCCGAGTGGCTTTCTAAGGTAAAGGCGCTGATCATAGCTAAGATCGTTGCAGGGAANGGTCTNTGNACTACAAAGTGTATGACNAGCCATGGTGTNATTAAATCAACTTTTACGTATTTACCTAAAACTGAGGGTAAAATAGTCATNTGTATTGCCGCAATGAACAGCACAAATAACACGTCAAGCCANAGTTTTTGGGTGTGGGGTCTTGGGGTGAATTCAGTTGCTAAATGCAAAAGCTGAATAGGNGANTTTTTTTCTTCTGNTATAGCCATCTGTTGTTAGCTCCCTACGGTTTCCAGGGATCTTTTAAACCAAGCTTTTCCAACAGTCTCCATTATTTTTTGNATTTCTTGATCAGTTCTTCGCAGNCCTATGACCTCTTCAACNCTGTGATAATCAACCCAAGGTTCTACNGTAATGATTTGTGAAATNTTGTCAGATTCGTANCTAATACGNACNACNCGACCTATNGGTAAGCCTTTAGGAAAGCCTCCAACTATCCCGGAGCTGATGACAGTGTCGCCGATGCGTATTTCGGCTCTGCGGTTTAGTTTCAATAGACAGTGGGTACCTAAATCGCCCTTAAGAACTCCNCTAATCCTAGTTCTTTGCAATAAGACGTCGATGTTAAAGTTTGAATCTACCAACAGTTGNACGTCAGAAAATCTGGANGCTGAGCGGATNACTCGNCCAACGACTCCATTGGCTGTAACGATGGGCATNCCNAAATTGACNCCGTCNTCTTCTCCTTTGCCAATTCTGATGCTNTNAAATGGTTCCTGTTTAGGGCTACTGATAACTTCNGCAACGAGGAGGTTCTTTTCGTCGTAGTTCTGAGTNAACCCNAAAAGTTCACGAAGTCTTTTAATTTCAAGGATCTTTTCTTCGTAGTCTAGNATTTGGGTGCGTAGTCGNGTGATTTCCGACTTGAGCAGACTATTTTCCTGAGCGGCATGGTTTAGCGCAAAATAATGGTTCCATGTATTCGACATTAANTTAAGAGTTGAGCCCCATAGGTACTCNAAGGGGTAAATNGTTTCTTGNGTTATTAAGTAAANGGAGTTATTGGTGGTCCANGGNNTCAGAGACGAAGAGAAAAATACAAAAGGNGATAGGAAAGAGGCAACTAATGTCGCTTTCCAAAGTAATTTTCCCCTGTTTGATAACATATATGACCTTGTTACTAAGCCTATGGACTACAGTTATGCCAATTTAAGCNAACTCTTGGATACTAGATCCTTGNTATGAGCTGAGCAATCCTTAATAATTGGCGCGCAGTTCATTTAGCGTGATCTCAAAGTCACCTCACTTAAAATATCTATCTGATCAAGAGCTTTCCCTGANCCTAATACCACTGCTGTNAGCGGATCTTCTGCTATCATGATTGGAAGGCCTGTTTCTTCTCTGAGCAGAATGTCTAGATTTTTTATTAAAGCTCCACCACCCGCCAGAACAATCCCTTTGTCGACAATATCCGCAGCCAATTCTGGAGGTGTTTTTTCCAGCGCAATTCGGACTGTTTCTACGATTGTGTTAACCGGCTCTGCGATAGCTTCTCTGATCTCTTCAGAAGCGACCTCTATAGTTTTTGGTATACCGGCCACTAGGTCTCGACCTTTAACGTGCATGGTCTGAATTTCTTCATCAGGATAAGCTGTGCCAATAGCAATTTTAATTTGCTCTGCAGTTCTCTCTCCGATGAGTAAATTATATTTTCTTTTTAGATAGTTAACGATGGCTTCATCCATCTTGTCGCCACCAACTCTAACTGACTTCGAATAAACTATGCCAGCAAGGGAGATAACCGCAACTTCTGTAGTACCACCGCCGATGTCTACGATCATGTTACCGCTTGGCTCTGAGATAGGCAGCCCGGCTCCAATGGCAGCTGCCATCGGCTCTTCAATAAGGTGCACTTCTCGAGCTCCTGCGGATTCAGCTGACTCTCTGACCGCCCTTTTTTCAACTTCAGTAATACCATAAGGAACGCAGATGATGATTCGTGGCTTAACCATGGTTCGGCGATTATGGGCTCTTTCAATGAAGTAGCGAAGCATGGCTTCAGTAATTTCAAAGTCCGCAATGACACCATCTTTCATAGGTCGAACAGCGACGATAGAACCAGGGGTTCGACCAAGCATATCCTTAGCTTCTTTACCTACAGCTAAAATTTTCTTCCCGCCTTGGGCATCTCTTTGCACTGCTACGACAGAAGGTTCGTTAGTGACGATCCCCTTCCCCTTAACGTAGACGAGAGTATTTGCTGTCCCCAGGTCGATTGCGAGGTCGTTTGAAAACATTCCTGCCAGCCAATCGAAAATCATGCTTTGTCTCCTGGTTAAAATTTTCCATCTTTGTTTATACATTAAACCACGAAAACATCCCTTGTCCAACTTGATGTCGGAATTTCATGGGATATTGTTTATTATATGGCACTTGAGTGCGTCATGCTGAATGTATTCTACCGTTAATAAGCTATGAGAGTCGAGGAAGTTATGCAATGAGTTTTATTTTATAGGTGAATTGTGTTCTATTTCCTGTTTGATGTGGACAAGTTTATCTTGGGTATCTAAATTTCATACTCTGTCCTATGTGACTTTTGGCATAGAACTTGAGTCTTAAAAATATGGAAGGTGAAAGAATGCTAGGTGGTGGTGGTGCTAAGGATGTTGATAGTAAGAGAATGTTTCCGAAAATAGTAGCCTACACAACTTTGGCTCTAGCCGTAGGTGCGATGACTTTTTTCGGGGTATGTGAACCAACAGGCTCTCGGTTGACAGGTCCAAAAGGCGCAGCTGCCGTGGTCGCTGGTAATGAAGTCACTGGTATTG